>SSTB01000222.1 GCA_009469665.1 Azonexaceae bacterium
GGGCGGCGTTTCGGCCTTGAAATTTTCCGGCAGGGCAACGCCGGCGAGGGTGGCGGCGTCCTGGGAAGAAAGCAGGGAACAGGCGGTTGCGGCCATGGCAGCTCCGGGCAGGGCGATCAGGGTCATAAGGGAAAGGGCGGCGAACAACGGCGACGATTTCATGGCAGGCCTCATCGAATTGGGAATTCCGGCCCACGGGAAGAACCGGCGGACGTCATTTTATGCATAAGAGAAGACGTCTGTGGAATCCGGAAACACCCACGGCCTAAATCCAATCCGCCGTGATCAGCCAGTCCGATCCATTCGGCTCAGCCCGGCGGGCGTCATTGGCGGTCAGGCAGCGGACGCGTCCCCCTGTTGCCTGTCGCACCGCCAAGGGTCAATGGCAAGTCACAGCGCACAACTGTCGCTCCCGACGACTGGTCACCGGCAAGAGTTCGGCCTCTGCGGTCATAGCGGGTAGCTCAGATGTACAGCCGGTGTCGGCCAGTTTTCTGCCGTTGGCGGCCCCTGATGCTGGATGCGAAATCTTAAGTGGGAAACACGCCGGAGAACAAAGTCGGCTAACGCTCTGTCGTAAGCCACTTCAACAGCGTTTGATAAAGAAGCCCGGGGGTTACCGGCTTGGGAATAAAGTCATCCATTCCGACATCGAAGCATTTCGTCTTGTCGTCGGCGAACGCGTTTGCCGTCATCGCCAGAATGGGCGTGCGCTGTCTGCCAGCAATCCGCCGGATCCGACGAGTTGCCTCCAGTCCATCCATGTTCGGCATCTGCATATCCATCAGGATCAGCGCATAGTCGTTTTGTGTCGCCAGATTGAGCGCTTCCTGACCGTCCTCGGCCACGTCGACCATCATGCCTACATCTTCCAGCAGCGACAGGGACACTTCACGATTGACGGGCTCATCCTCGGCCAGCAGGATGCGCATGCCTGGATAGTCTTGTTTCAATGTGTTCTCTGCTTCGGTGATGATGGCCCTTCCGCTAGGCGCCCCGCAGAGTTCCGGATTTTTCCGCAATCGCACGGTAAACCAAAAAGTGCTGCCTTTATTGGGTTCGCTACTGCACCCTGCACTCCCTCCCATGATTTCGGCAATCTTTCGGGTAATGGCCAGCCCCAAACCAGTACCGCCGTATTTTCTCGTCATCGAATTGTCTGCTTGCTCGAAGGCGGAAAACAGTCGCTGCAATGCTTCTGGTGCAATCCCGATGCCCGTATCGATCACCTCGAAACGAATCAACGCATTTTCCGGCTGGTCTTCGGCTAACTGAACACGGATTGTGATGCTACCCGCTTCCGTAAATTTGACTGCATTGGACACGAAGTTGAGCAAGGCCTGCTGAAGTCGAGTCCGGTCCCCGAGCAGTCCATCGGGCATGTCGGACACGCTCGTGAGAATCTGTAATCCCTTCGCCCTGACGTTGTTGCCGGTCATGCTGACAACGTTCTCGACAATCTCGCCAAGGAAGATGGGGGACTCCTCCAATTGGAACTTGCCCGCCTCAATCTTGGACAGGTCGAGAATGGCATTGATGATTTCCAGCAGATGGTTGCCGGCGGTCTCGATCTTGTCGAGTTTGTCGGTCTGCTGGGTATTGAGGCCAGACCGGCGCAGGAGGTGGGCCATACCGGTGATGGCATTGAGCGGCGTCCGGATTTCATGGCTCATATTGGCCAGGAAGGAACTCTTGGCGATGTTGGCGGCCTCAGCAGCTTGTTTGGCGTCAACCAACTCACTCGTGCGTTGATCGACGAGTTCCTCAAGATGATTACGATAGCGTGCAAGCTCCATCTCGGCAGCTCTGCGATCGCTGATATCCAGGACGTAGGCCATGCGGACCTGGGTCGTGCCATCTTGTCCTCGGATAACAGTCAGATCGATCAACACCGGGAAATGCGAACCATCCTTGCAGACATGCTCAGATTCGAATACGCCATGGCCGTTGGCATCAATGTCGCGAACATGGTCCATGGCATCGGCCACCCGTTCACCCGGAAATAAGCTGGCGACAGGCGCGCCTGCGAGTTCTTCGGGTGTGAATCCGCGACGGCGAGCGAAAGCCGGGTTAACCGCAATGATCTTGTTGTTCTTTGGATCGCCAATGGCCAGGCCGAACTCGGCATTATCGAAAGTCGTCGCCCACAGATGCAGACGGTTCTCGAGTGCCTTGCGCTCCGTAATATCTTCCACTGTCGCGGCACGAAACAACACCGTGCCTTTCGCATCCTTGTAGGCTGTCACGTCAATCTGGCAGGGGAAGGTACTGCCGTCCTTACGGACATGCACCGATTCAAAAATATGGTGGCCTTTTTCGTGGGTCTGCCGGGCATGCTCAGGGACGCTGGCGCGCACCTCGGGTGCATAGGATTCGATCAGGTTGCAGCCCAGCAATTCATCGATCGTCTGGCCATGCATGTGCGCATAGGCCGCATTGACATGGGTGATTCGGTTCGTCTGGGCTTCGGCGATAACCATACCCCAGCCGGCATTCTCGAAAACGGTGGCGTATTCGCGCAGTTTCCTCTCCGCTTTCCCAGTCCTCCTGAAAAACATGAACAGGCTGAACAAACCGATCAGCCAGATGGCTCCATGGGGGAGTTTCAGATCGTTAGCGCTCTCCTGCTGGCGCGCATAGTGCGGCAGCATCGAGATGGCTGTACCAATGCCGCCACGTATATCGCCGATCTTGTAACCCTGATGGCCATGGCACTTGAGACAGCCTTGTTCGACAGGAAATGGCAGCATCAAACGCAGGAACGGTTCGCCATCCATCGGCTGGATGGTCATGACTTCCTTGTTGCCATGCTCAAAGGATTCAAGTGCTTGCTTTTCCCAGGCGTCTGGGGCATTGGCGGGATTGAGCGGTTTGAGGCTGGTGATGCGACTGCGGATGCCATATTCCTTGCTGAATTCATTCTGCATCTGACGCAGCATGTAGGCCGGGTTCATCAACGTCAGTGCTTTGTTGTTGGTGGTCGTGACATTCTGATCAGGCACGCTCATGTAAGGGTTGGGCGGCGTACGCGCTGTCGGCGGAACATAAACGCCACCGTGGGAAGTGGCCCATTTGCGGAAGGCGATGTCCTTGTTGATGTTGGCGCGAGCCGCCACCTGGGCGGTCGCCAAAGTGTCCGCTTCGTCCCGTTTTAGGTTGTAGACCAGCGAAGCTATGATCAACAACGTCCACACCACCATCGATGTGGTGGCATTGATACTCGACCAACGGGACAATTTATCGCTTGACAATGACCGGCTCGGACGATGAATCTGAAGGTTTTCAGAATACTACTTTTGGCAGGAGCCGGCACCCGGCAAAAGAGTAAGATTCTTACCCAGCTATGTTGGCGCACCTCATTACAGAAGAGGAGTTGGCAACTCAAAGGAAAGTCCATGCCCCGTCAAGTTGAAATATTTCCCTGGAACGACAATTTCGCCACAGGTATTGAGGTCATTGATGGCCAGCACAGGCGACTGTCACGGTGGATTCCGGAAGAGAGTTAAGCCTTGCCAACCTCGCCACCCAGTAGGCTCCCTTTTCAGCATCTGCTGCTGATTGCGGTCACCTACGCGATTCTGGGTGGCTTGGGCTTGTCTTTGGCCATTCCCCCCGGCTATGCCAGCCCGGTCTTTCCGGCGGCTGGTTTTGCCCTGGCGGTGACCCTTTGGTTCGGGACAAAAGCCCTGCCAGCAGTCTGGCTGGGGTCGCTGCTACTCAATATTTCGGTGGCATTGCTCCATGGCAACTTCTCGGTCACAACCCTATTGGTTGCGGCCGGTATTGGGACCGGCGCGACACTTCAGGCATGGCTGGGCCTGTATCTCGTCAAACGGTGGTCAACAGAAAAGTGGCAGCATCTCGAGCAGGAGAAGGACATCTTCCAGTTTCTGCTGCTGGGTGGAGTGCTGGCCTGCCTGGTTTCCGCTACCTTCGGTATCGCCAGCCTCATGCTTGCGGGCATCGTGCCGGCTTCGGCATGGGGGTACTCCTGGTGGACCTGGTATGTCCGCGACACCCTGGGCGTACTGATTGCGGCACCGTTGGCCATTGCCTTGTTGCTGCGACGCCAGACAGACTGGGCTGCCCGCCTGAAAACCCTGGTGCTACCTGTGCTGGGCATGCTCCTGCTCGCGATAACAGCCTTCCTCGGTACCGCTCGCTGGGAAAACGCCAGTCAGCAGGCCAAACTGGATGATCAGGGCAATATCCTTGCTGCTGCCCTGGAACACCGCTTTATCGCCCACCGGGAAACCCTTGCTGCATTGGCCCGCGCCATTGAAATCAACCCCGGACTCAGCTTGTCCCAGTTTGAACACTTTACTTCAGCCACGCTGCAAGGGCAGCAGGACATCTTTGCGCTGAGTTTCAACCCCTACGTGACGCTCTCCCGGCGCCAGGAATTCGAACGCCAGATGGCTGAAAAATATCCTGAGGGTAAATTCGAAATCACTGAGCGGGATGCGGAACGCAAACTGGTTCGTGCGGGGGAAAGACCAGAGTACGTCACCGTCGGCTACATCAGCCCACTGACAGGAAACCGGCCGGCGGTTGGTTTTGATATCAACTCAGAACCCAAGCGTCAAAATGCCATCTCGCGTGCCCAGAGATCCGGACAAACAGCAGCCACCGAACCG
Source organism: Azonexaceae bacterium (assembly GCA_009469665.1). Next base: position 4,638 of record SSTB01000222.1, read on the forward strand.
ATCCGGCTGGTTCAAGAGAAGCAAGAGCGGGTGGGCGTGCTGCTTCTTTCACCGGCATTCCAACGACAGGCTAACGCCGCTGCAACAGATGCCATAGGCAATCTGATCGGATTTGCGGTGGCCGTGATCAAGGCCGACCAGATGATCGACCTTGCGCTCAAAGGACTCCTGTTGCCTGGCCTGGCCATCAGTATCGAGGATCCTGCCACCGACGAGGCGAGCCAGGTGCTTTACCGCTCTGCTCATCAGACACAGGCTGTCCCCGGCGCTGCGGTCTGGGAGAGACGCCTCATGATGGCAGACCGGGAATGGACACTCAGGTTGTTCGTGACGGAGGCCTATGTCCAGAAGCATCGCTCGTGGATTGCCTGGGGCGTCGGGGTTGCCGGATTGATGTTTGCCGCCTTGCTGCAATTGTTCCTGCTTGCCGTCACCGGGAAGACGGCCTTGATTAACCGGCAAGTATCGAAACAAACGGAAGAGATCAGCGCCAAGAATGAAGCCCTGACCAAGAGCGAAGAGGAATATCGATCTGTCGTCGAGAGCATCAAGGAAGTGATTTTTCGGACAGATGCGCAAGGCTTATGGACCTTCCTTAATCCAGCCTGGACGGAAGTCACCGGCTTTGCCGTCGAGGACAGTCTGGGCAAGCTGTTTCTTGACTATGTCCATCCCGAGGATCGCGAACGCAACAACGCATTGTTCGGGCCGCTCATCGAACGCAAGAAGGACTATTGCCGTCACGAGGTGCGTTATCTCTGCAAGGATGGCGGTTTCCGCTGGATCGAGGTTTATGCCCGCCTCATCATCGATGCGCACGATCAGACCATCGGTACGGCCGGAACGCTGCTGGATGTGACGGACCGGCACGAGGCAGATGACAAGCTGCGTCTTGCCATGCACAAGGCCGAAGCCGCCAACCTGGCAAAGAGCCAGTTTCTGGCGACCATGTCGCATGAAATCCGCACCCCGATGAACGGCATCCTCGGTATGGCCCAACTGCTCCTGATGGAGGGTACCGAGGAGAAGGAGCGTGCCGAATACGTGCGTACCATCCTGAATTCCGGCAACACCCTGCTAACCTTGCTCAATGATATTCTTGATCTTTCCAAGGTCGAGGCTGGCAAGATCGATCTGGTTCCTGTCGTGTTCAATGCTCAGCAGGTTGGTCATGAAATGGTGGCCCTGTTTGCAGAAATGGCTGCTTCCAAGTCGCTCAAGCTTGAAGTGGAGTGGCATGGTGTTCCAGAACAGCGCTATCGTGGCGATGCCACGCGGCTCCGGCAAATGGTGTCGAACCTCCTGAGCAATGCCATCAAATTCACTTTCTCAGGGCAAGTGAAGCTGGATCTCAAGGAAACCGCGCGGCAAGGCCAGGTGGCCATGCTGGAATTTGCTGTCACCGATACTGGTATCGGCATCCCGGCAGATAAGATCGATAACCTTTTCAACCCATTCGTGCAGATTGACAGCTCCGATACCCGGCAGTTTGGCGGCACCGGTCTTGGCCTCTCAATCATCAAGAGTCTGGCCAAGCTGATGAACGGCGAGGTCGGTGTCAGCAGCGAGCCTGGTAAAGGTTCGCGATTCTGGTTCACCTTCCAGGCCGAAGCACTCTCCCATGATGCGGACACCCGCACAGAACACCGACAACCCGATGCTCAAGGCGTATCAACGACCTCGGCACAGTCTCGTCAGGGTGAGGTGATGGTCGTTGAGGACAACGCGACTAACCGCAAGGTGATCGAGGCCTTGGTCAAAAAACTAGGGTACGCGGTCACACTTTTCGAAGATGGGCAACAGGCACTTGCGGCGGTTGAGAAAGGAAACACGCCTGCGCTCATTCTGATGGATGTGCAAATGCCGGTGATGGACGGGATCACGGCAACACGCCTGATCCGTGAAAGGGAAGCCCACCTTTCCCAAGCCAGGCTTCCCATCATCGCATTGACGGCGGACGCATTTGAGGAAGACCGCCAGCGTTGTGCGGATGCAGGCATGGATGATTTCCTGACGAAGCCCATCAACATCGACTTGCTGAAAACAACCTTAAAGAGATGGCTGACGAAGGGGCGGCAATAATCATTCTGCGGTTCAGCAAAGCTCAAGGAACAAGACACACAGTAATTTTCAAATAACTACTTCGTCAGCATAGCGAATCCGCTTCTCGACGATAGGGAAGGAGTGATCATGAAACATATCAATCGCATACTCATGGCGTGCCTGCTGCTGGTCTCATGCCCGGCAACGACAAGTTCCGCGATCGCGGCAGAAAAACGCCTGGCCTATCTGGTGTCGGACCTGCGTATTCCCTTTTGGGACATCATGAAGCGGGGAGTTGCGCACCGTGCTGCCGAATTGGGCTACAAGCTCGATGTTTATAGTGCCGAGAATGAAGCCAAACGGGAAATTGAGTTCACCGCCAAAGCCATCAAAGACAAGGTTGACGGAATCATCGTCTCGCCAACCAACTCATCGGCAGCGGTCACTATTCTGAAGTTCGCAAAATCCGCAGGGATTCCTGTGGTGATTGCGGACATCGGCACGGATGCAGGGGAGTACGTTAGCTACATCGCTTCTGACAACTTCGACGGTTCTTACCAACTGGGCAAGATCCTGGCAACAGCACTCAAGTCCAGACAATGGGACAAGGGCGGTGTTGGCATCATTTCGATTCCTCAAACGCGCGCCAATGGCAAGGCGCGTACGGCCGGCTTCATGAAGGCGCTCGACGAGGCCGGCATCAAGGGGGGCGACCTGCGCCAGCAGGTCAATTTCTCTTACAAGGAAACCTACGACTTTGCCCGCGAACTGATCGCGGCGAACCCGAAATTACGGGCCCTCTGGCTGCAAGGTTCCGATCGCTACCAGGGCGCCCTCGACGCCATCGCCGATGCTGGCAAAAAAGGAGAAATCCTGCTGATCTGTTTTGATGCCGAGCCAGAGTTTCTCGACATGATCCCCAAGGGCATCCTTGCCGGTGCGGGCATGCAGCAGCCCTATTTGATGGGGGAGGAAGCCGTCAGTGCCATGAATGCGCATCTCATGGGGAAGTCGGTACCGCAGAAGAACCAACTTCCTGTATTGCCAGTCTCCACGGAGAACATCAACAAACTGATGCCCGTTATCCGACGCAACGTCCTGGGGATTGAAAGCAAGTAGCGAAATGCAGGAAGCCTCAGCAAAGCGTCGTTCCCTCTTTGTCCTGCTGGGCGGTCTCGCTGCCGCAGCCGTCATGCTCGTTTTGGGCGGTCACGCTGTTTATCAATATACGTCCCAGAAACAGAAGATGGTCGCAGCGATGCGGCACGAAGCGAGCCGGAGTTTGGATAGTCTGAAGGCCAATATTGCGCCCTTCCTTGAGGCCTACGCGGCCAATGAGTATGCCAAGCTGTTGGTGACCGAAATGGATTTGCACCCGCTTAACGCTATTATCGTTCGCGATTTCAGCATGGGTCGAATTCTGGGACAGCCGGCATATGTAACGGGAATAATCCGAAGCCATGACGGATCCGTTTCGGAGTTTGATGCGGCTGACGCACAGCAACTGCAACGGGTCGAAACGGCTTATCTCAGGGAAACGGCGCAGATCCGTTCTCATTCCGGCGAAGCGATCGGAGAGATCGTTATCTATATCAGCGACGAGACAATGCAGCTGCAATTGCGGCAGTTGCTGATGGAAAGCCTGGCAACCATGGTGGTGGTGGCTCTGCTACAGATAGGTCTTCTCGTGCTGATCGTACAGCGGGTCATTGTGCGGCCGCTGAAACACGTTGCCTCGGTCATCGGGCGTCGCGACAGCGATGGCATACCGTCATCGTCCGCTCCCGAGCTTGAATTTAGGGAAATTGCGGTACTTTCAGACGCCATAAACACCATGCTGGAGGCGATCCGCAGGTCGCGCGATGCATTGAAGCAGGAGCGATCGCGCCTGAACTCAGTGATCGAAGGCACGAACGTCGGAACCTGGGAGTGGAATGTCCAGACCGGGGAAACCACCTTCAACGAACGCTGGGCAGAAATCATTGGCTACTCCCTGAAAGAGCTTGAACCAGTATCCATCGAGACCTGGATGAAGTTCGCTCACCCCGGCGATCTCGAACAGTCGGGGCAATTGCTGGAACAACACTTTGCCGGAGTGCTCCCGTATTACGAGTTTGAAGCCCGGATGCGTCACAAGGATGGTCATTGGGTCTGGGTGCTCGACCGTGGCAAGGTGGTCAGCCGAACCGACGACGGCAAGCCGCTCCTGATGTCAGGCACACATCAAGAGATCACCCTCAGGAAACAGATCGAGTCCAGACTTCAGGAAAGCGAATTGCTGCTGCGTTCCGCAATCGATACGATTGGTGAGGCTTTCGCTGTCTATGACGAACAGGATCGGCTGGTCATATGCAACGAGCAGTACCGGGCGTTCTATGCCGTATCGGCCCCGGTCATCGAACCCGGCAGGACGTTCGAGGAGATCATTCGTTACGGCATTGCGCATGGTCAATACGCAGACGCGGTTGGCCGTGAGGAGGACTGGATCGCTGACAGGCTCGAACAGCACCGGCTGGGAAACGCGGAACTGATTCAGAAACTTGACGATGGCCGCTGGCTGCGGGTCAGGGAACGCAAGACACCCTTGGGCCACACCGTCGGCTTCCGCATCGACGTTACCAGCCTGATGCAGGCCAAGGAAGCTGCCGAGGCCGCCAATGTGGCCAAGAGCCGCTTCCTCGCCACCATGTCGCACGAAATCCGCACCCCGCTGAACGGGGTACTGGGAATGGCGCAGATGCTCCTCTCTGACGACATTTCTACGGAGGAGCGCAAGGATTACGCCCGCATCATTGTCAATTCCGGCCAGACGCTACTGACCCTGCTCAATGACATACTCGACCTCTCCAGGGTGGAGGCCGGTCGCCTGGAACTTGAACAGATTCCCTTTCAACCAGCACAACTGATTCATGAAATCCAATCGCTCTTCCAGGAAAGTGCACGTCATAAGCAACTCGAACTGAATGCACAGTGGTCAGGAGAAGCGCAAGCCCGCTATCTGGGTGACCCGCACCGTTTGCAGCAAATGCTGTCCAATCTGACCAGCAACGCCTTGAAGTTTACCGAGCATGGTTTTGTCGAAATTTTCGGTCGCGAACTCTCGGTTGAAGGCGACTCAGTGGTGCTCGAATTGGCTGTCATCGACACGGGGCCGGGTATCCCGTCCGACAAACAATCGCTCTTGTTCCAGCCGTTCAGTCAGATGGATAACTCATCCACCCGGCAATTCGGCGGCAGCGGACTCGGTTTGTCCATCGTGCGCAGTCTGGCCAGGATAATGGGCGGTGAAGTCGGGGTCGAGAGCACACTCGGGCAAGGTTCGCGATTCTGGATCCGCGTGCCAGTCGCTGTTGTGCCTGCTGGCCAGGATTCGCGCATCACGGACCGCCAAACCAACGACTCGACTGGCGAAGCAGCACCATCGGGCTTGGCTGGACATGTGCTGGTTGTCGAGGACAACGCGACCAACCGCAAGGTGATTGAAGCGCTGCTGGTCAAACAAGGGCTTGCCGTTTCATCTGTGGAGGATGGCTGGCAGGGCGTGGAGACCGTGCAGCGTGATCCGACGGTCAGTCTTGTGCTGATGGATGTACAAATGCCAGTCATGGATGGCTACGAGGCCACCAAATCGATTCGGGAATGGGAGCACCGTAACGGCAGGGCAGCACTCCCGATCATTGCCCTGACCGCAAATGCCTTCGAGTCAGATAAGCAGCAGGCGTTCGGGGCGGGGATGAACGATTTCCTGGCCAAGCCGGTGACCGTGGATGACTTGCATACGACTTTGGCGAAGTGGCTCCCGGAAAGAGAGCAGCCAATCGATGAGAGTTCAACTGCTAGGGTGATTGATGCGATACAAATCCGCACGATCCTTGCCGAACTCCTGCCCCTGCTGGCTGCGAAACGTTTCGACGCAGTTCCCCGCTTCCGGGAACTGCAAAGGGAGGTTGCCGGTACTGACGTCGCGAGCAAGTTGGTGGCGGCCGGTAGACTCCTGGAGCAACTCAAATTTGCCGACGCATTGATTCAATTGCGCCGAGTCGCCGAGGAAGAGGGATGGGAGAACCCGAATTGACACACACCAGGCCGCGGATACTGGCGATTGACGATACGCCAGCGAATCTTATGACACTGGGCGAGGCGCTATCGCGCGACTTCGAACTCCATGTGGCCGCCAGCGGCCAAGAAGGCCTGGACATGGCACGCACGATGTGTCCTGACCTGATCCTGCTTGATGTCATGATGCCTGGCATGGATGGCTATGAGGTTTGCAGCCGGCTCAAGGCCGACGAACACCTCGAACAGATTCCCGTCGTCTTCGTCACTGCCCTGAACGATGTCGGCAACGAGGCCAGGGGACTGCAACTCGGCGCCGTGGATTACCTGGCCAAACCAATCAATATCACCATTGCTCGCCAGCGCATTTTCAATCTGATCAAGATGGAGCAACTGCGCAAGACGGTTGAGGCCCAACGCGATCATCTAGAGGAAACGGTCCAAGCGAGAACCGAGGCGCTGTCCATCGCCAAGGAGGCTGCGGAATCCGCCAACCGTGCCAAGACGACCTTCCTGGCCAATATGAGTCACGAACTGCGCACACCCATGAACGGCATTATGGGGATGATTGGTCTCGTGATGCGCAAACTCGATGACCCCGCGCTGAGGGATCGTCTGCAAAAAGCGGAAAAGGCCTCGCAGAATTTGCTGGACATCATCAATGACGTGCTCGACATCTCAAAAATCGAGGCTGAGCGACTGACCCTAGAACGCGTCGAGTTCCCCATTGGCGAGGTCATTAAAAATCTTCACAGCCTGACCTTGCCCAAGGCCCAAGAAAAGAGTCTTACCCTTTCGATTCTCCTACCCGATGAGATCGCTGCACTGCGCGTGTCTGGCGACCCCCTCCGCCTGGGGCAAGTCCTGCTCAATCTGGCCGGCAATGCGCTGAAATTCACCTCCGATGGCAGCATAACGATTGGCGTCAGTCGTTTGCCGGACAAGGAAGAGAGAGTGCTGCTGCGTTTTTCGGTCAGTGATTCCGGTATTGGCATTGCGCCCGATGACCAGAAGAAGATTTTCAACGCCTTCGAGCAGGCGGATGCCTCGATGACGCGCAAGCATGGTGGCACTGGCTTGGGGCTGACGATTTGCAAGCGCCTGGTTCAACTGATGAGCGGCGAGATTGGCGTCGAGAGTGAAGCTGGGAAGGGGAGTACTTTTACCTTCACCGCCTGCTTTGAACCCAGTCGTGCCACTCCGGATTCGGCCGCAGCAAATACGACAATCGATGCAGAAAACCAGATCAAGGCAAGATTCGCCGGGCGGCGCATCCTGCTGGCCGAAGACGAGCCCATTAATCAGGAAGTCACGCTGGGTCTTCTGGAAGAGGCCGGGCTGGTGGCCGTACTCGCTGTCGACGGCATTGATGCCGTCGAGCAGGTACGCAGCAACCAGTTTTCCTTGGTCCTGATGGACATGCAAATGCCCAGAATGGGCGGCATCGAGGCAACGGGGGCTATTCGAAGGCTGTCCGGGTTCGAGCATATTCCCATCCTGGCTATGACGGCCAATGCCTTCGCCGATGATCGGGAGGCATGTTTTGCGGCAGGTATGAATGACTTCATTGCCAAACCCGTCAAGCCGGAGGTGATGTATGCCACCATTTTGAAGTGGCTGATTCGATCGGCTGGGGTAGCATGAACACGTTTGAGCAAAAGCTCTAACTCATCTCCGCCATGGAATCCCATTCCGCAACTGACAGTCTGAAATTGCTTGGCTTGACTGGCCTGTATGTGCTTACAGCTGTATTGGTTTCCAGTTTTTTCGGAAGGCAGGACGTTGTCAGCTTCACATGGATTGTGGTTGGAATTGCGGTCGCAATAGTGTTGCTGAATGGTTATCGCTATGCCCTCGGTGTACTGATTGGCACATTCATCGGCTTCCTGATTCGCGACCTAGGCTGGGAGGCAGCGCTGGGTGGGGCAATTCGATCTACTGCGGCTA
>SSTB01000223.1 GCA_009469665.1 Azonexaceae bacterium
CACCCCGGAAAGCTACAATCCAGGACAAGAATCCGCCCGAGCCATCAACCGTTGTAGCTCCCTCTCTCACCCCGGAAAGCTACAATCGATACCGATTATCAGGACAACGGCGACTTGGTTGTAGCTCCCTCTCTCACCCCGGAAAGCTACAATCCTGGAGGGGTCGGCCCTGGTCATCGAACTCGTTGTAGCTCCCTCTCTCACCCCGGAAAGCTACAATCGCCGGGGACATCCTCTTCGCCTCGTCCGCCGTTGTAGCTCCCTCTCTCACCCCGGAAAGCTACAATCACCGGCTCGCTTTCCGCTGGCGCCGCCACTGTTGTAGCTCCCTCTCTCACCCCGGAAAGCTACAATCTCCGGCACCTGGCGCATGCTCGGCGGCGTGGTTGTAGCTCCCTCTCTCACCCCGGAAAGCTACAATCCACTTCAGCTCCAGCTACTCCGCCGCACGGGTTGTAGCTCCCTCTCTCACCCCGGAAAGCTACAATCCACTTCAGCTCCAGCTACTCCGCCGCACGGGTTGTAGCTCCCTCTCTCACCCCGGAAAGCTACAATCGATCAATTTTGTCGATCCCCCAGTGACATGGTTGTAGCTCCCTCTCTCACCCCGGAAAGCTACAATCCCCCCGAATGGGTGCGGGAACTGCGGAAGAGTTGTAGCTCCCTCTCTCACCCCGGAAAGCTACAATCATCGCGGATGGCGACATCGCCACCAGAAAAGTTGTAGCTCCCTCTCTCACCCCGGAAAGCTACAATCTTCACCGACAGCTGCACCGACGCGGGGCCGGTTGTAGCTCCCTCTCTCACCCCGGAAAGCTACAATCCAGAGTCAATTCCTTGACGAGGACCTTGCGGTTGTAGCTCCCTCTCTCACCCCGGAAAGCTACAATCAGGCCGAACCTCAGTTCCTTTGGCTTTTGTGTTGTAGCTCCCTCTCTCACCCCGGAAAGCTACAATCTCGACCCCGCCGGTCCAGGTCAACAGATAGGTTGTAGCTCCCTCTCTCACCCCGGAAAGCTACAATCTGAGGACCCCGAATTTCCCGCCCGGCGTAGCTGAGCGGGAAATTTTTTTGCGTTTTTTCACCTCAGAAGAGCAGCATCTGGTCAGTCGTGACCTTTTTTTCCTGAAAAAGGGGCATGCCCACCAACAGGCGAATACCGGCGAATTGCTTTTCGGTGACGGTCATGCACCGTATGGAGCCCGCGGGCGGCAGGTTGTCGACCAGCCGTTTGAGATGTTTTTCCTGGGCGTCCGATCCATTGAGCAATCGGGCGTAGACCGACCACTGGATCATGTCGTAGCCGTCATTGAGCAGAAAGCGCCGAAACTGAACGTAGGCCTTCTTTTCGGCCTTGGTGGTCATGGGTAGGTCGAAGAACAGGAGCAGTCGCATGAACCGTCGCGTCTCGTTGCCCATGGCTCAACACTCCAGCCGGTGGGCCTCCAGCCCGATGAGGACAGGAAGGTGGAGATCGCTGTCGCCTTCCTCATAGAGCCGGGCGAGGCTTTCGACGGCGTACTCGATGGCGGAAAGCGCCGACATGCGCCCTTGGGGCATGCCGACATCGACGTTAAGGAGGGCGACCAGTTCGGCCTTGTCGGTGGGCGTCAGCTCGCCTTCGACCGCGGGCGGGTGCTTATAGGCGTGCAGATCGACCAAGGCGCGGAAGGGTTCGATCAGGTCGTCGGCCAAGTTGAAGGCGTTTTGCTCGCTGGCGTGAAAGAGTCCGATGGTCGGGTGGAAGCCGTGGGCCACCAGGCCGCGGGCGATGGCGCCGCGCAGGACGGCATAGCCATAGTCGAGGGCGGCGTTGGTCCAGCGCTCTTCTGCCCGATGGAAGCCCTGCCCGAACAATTGGGCGAAATAGTAGGCGGCGGCCTGGCCTTCCAGATTGTCGACGTCGCCCGAGCGGACCCGCCGGGCATAGGATTCCAGGCGGTCGGTACCCTTTCTTCTGCACAGGTGCAGGCAGGCGGCCTGATTCTCGATCTTGCGCCGCACGACGTTGGCCCAGGCCTGTTTGGCCAGGGGGCGGGCGATGTCGAGCTGCTTGCGCATCAGCCGGGTGGTACGGGAATGGGCGAGGAAGGGCAGGAAGATGCCGCTGGGCTGGTGGTTGTCGCCGGTGGAGTAGAGGCCGATGCCGTACTCCGCGCAGGCGGAAAGCACGGGGTGGCTGAGGTTGATCTCCCGGTGGTTGAGAACGATGACGGCAATGTCCTCGAAGGGCACGTAGGCCGTCTGCTCCTGCTCGATGGCCAGGGAGAAATGCTCCCGCCGCAACTTGGCAGGGCGGGAGATCATGACGCTACGCCAGCCCACGGCGTTCCTCCGGAGGGGCGGGGTAGATGTTGCCGAGGACGTCGACGTGGAATTTTTCGAAACTCTTGGCGGTCTTGCTTGCAATTCGGACTAACCCGTCTGAACCAACGTGTTTGTTTCGATCGTGAATCCAGAGCCCGACCTTTCCATCCGAACGGTCACAACCGCCGAAGTATCCTGTATGGATTTGATCGCCAAGCGTGATTCTTACGAGATCGTTAGGGTGCAGCG
>SSTB01000224.1 GCA_009469665.1 Azonexaceae bacterium
GATCTGGAAGCGCTCCTGGAAGAAACCCGTCTCGGCAGCCGCAGCGCCATTCGCCGCCTTGCCCGCGCCCTCGATCACCGCTGTGGCCGCGATGGTCAGCACGGCGTCCGCATGAGCAAGATCGCCGCCTCCATCGGGCACCACATGGGCCTGGATGGCGGAAGCTGCGAGCTCTTGGTAGACGCGGCCGCCATGCACGATATCGGCACCGTCATCGTCCCCGGCGATATCCTGCACAAGACCGGGCGGCTTTCGCCGGTGGAGTTCGAGCAGGTCAAGCGGCATCCACTGGCCGGCGCCGCCATGTTGGACGGCGACGATTCCCGCCTCCTGCAGGCGGCACGGGAAATTGCGCTCACCCATCACGAAAACTGGGACGGTAGCGGCTATCCCGGGGGACTCAAGGGGGAGAAGGTGCCCCTCTTCGGGCGCATTGCCGCGGTAGCCGACGTCTTTGACGCCCTCACCGCGGAACGCCCCTACCGGCGGGCCTGGCCCCTGGCCGATGCGGCGCGGGAGATCCGCCGCCTATCGGGCAGCAAGTTCGACCCGGCCGTGGTCGACGCCTTCGAGGCCGGCCACGACGAAATCCTATTCATCGCTCAGCGCTTCGTCGAGGCGCCCGGGGCGCTGCAGTAAGCGGCGGAACAGGGGCGGCAGCCCCGCCTCGCAGACCCGGGAGCGGCAAAGCCACTCGCGTCCCGCTTCCCCCACCCCAGCCAGCGGTCCCGTCACCCGGCACAGCACCGGCGTCGCCTCCAGACGAAAGTGGGTGAAGGTCTGCCGCAGAGCGGACAAAGGCCGCCAGGGCATGCCCGCCAGGCCGAGGCCCCCCAGCACCCCCGCCGGATCGCCTTCCGGCGGCACCAACAGGCCGCCCCAGATGCCCCCCGGCGGACGCCTCTCGAGCAGGACGCCTTCACCATCCGTCACCAAGACAAAGCAGGTCTCACGCCGGGGCATCTCCCGCCGCGGCCGGGGAAAAGGCAGGACCTCGGTCCGCCCGTCCCTGCGGGCGGCGCAATCGTCGCGCAGGGGGCAATTTCCGCATGCGGGCTTCCTCCGTGCGCAGACCGTGGCGCCCAGATCCATCAAAGCCTGGGAGTAAGGTCCGCAGTCCCCCGGCGGCAGGAGCGACTCGGCCAAGGCCCACAGGCGCCTCTGCACTGCGGGCGCATCGGGAAAGCCTTCGATGGCAAAGAAGCGGCACAGCACTCTCTTCACGTTGCCGTCGAGGATAGCCGCCCGAGCGCCCCAGGCAAAGGCGGCCACCGCCGCCGCCGTGGAGCGACCAATGCCGGGCAAGGCCGCCAGCGCCTCGGGCGCAGAGGGAAAGCAGCCTCCGCACTCGGCCACCACGGCCTGCGCACAGCGGTGCACATTGCGCGCCCGGCTGTAGTACCCCAGGCCCGCCCAGGCGGCCGTCACCTCTTCCGGTGCCGCCGCGGCCAGAGACGCGACATCGGGAAAGCGCGCCAGGAACCGCTGGTAATAGGGAATCACGGTGGCCACCTGGGTCTGCTGCAACATCACTTCAGACAACCAGATTCGGTAGGGATCCCGTGTCCCCTGCCAGGGCAGGTCATGGCGGCCATAGCGCTGCTGCCAAGCCACCAAACGGGCGGCAAAATCGGATTCGGGCTGGGGCAAAGGTCGTCTCGACAGGGGTCGTCCGGAGGCCGGATAATACGCCCCTTTCCCACCGCCGCTGCCCACGATGACTCACAATGCCGACGACTGCACAGGCCCCGCTGGCCGAAACTGTGACGACGCCGCCGTGGCCAGCGGCTTCGATTGCCGCAGCTTCCGCCATACCCTGGGCCAGTTCGCCACAGGGATCACGGTCGTCACGGCCTTATCCCCCGACGGCCAGCCGGTGGGTCTCACCGTCAATTCCTTTGCCGCCGTTTCCCTGCAACCACCTCTGGTGCTCTGGAGTCTGGCTGTTTCCGCCAATCTGCTCGAGTCTTTCCGGCGGGCCAGCCACTACGCCATCAACGTCCTGGCCGCGGACCAGGAGGATATATCCACCCGTTTCGCCACCTGGCCCGCCGACCGCTTCGCCGGCCTGCCCTGGCGTCCCGGCCACGGCGGTGCCCCGATTCTGGAAGGACTCTGTGCCCACTTCGAGGTGCGCAACGACCAGCAGCACCCCGGGGGCGACCATCTCATCTTCGTCGGCGAAGTGCTGCGCTACGCCCAGAATCCCGAGCGGGCGCCCCTGCTCTTCCACCAGGGCCGCTACCGCCTCCTCGGGGCCTGTGACTGAATCCGCCGGACCGCCCGATTGCTGCGGTTTCTTCGCCGCCCCCCGCCGCCGCTCCGGACCGCGGTTGAAGCCGCCGCCTTCTGCGCTTAGAATGCCGCCGTCAGACCCCAAGAGCGGGCGTCGTATAATGGTAATACCCAAGCTTCCCAAGCTTGTGCCGTGGGTTCGATTCCCATCGCCCGCTCCACATCGGATTCAGGCAATTCGCCGATCTGCAAGAGTTATTGACGGACCCCGGCCCCTGCCATGACCGCCCGCCTGCGCGAAATCCCTTACAACTACACGTCCTTTTCGGACCGCGAAATCGTCATTCGCCTCCTGGGGGCGGACAACTGGGCCATTCTCGATACCCTGCGCGGCGAGCGTGTCACGGGCCGCTCGGCCCGCATGCTCTACGAGGTGCTGGGGGATATCTGGGTAGTGCAGCGCAATCCCTACCTGGAGGACGACCTGCTGGCCAACCGGGAGCGGCGAGAAGCTCTGGTGGAGGCCCTGCGCCACCGCCTGCGGGAGGTGGAAAAGCGCCGCCGCGACACCGAAGCGGATGACCCCACCCGCTCGGCCAAGGTGAAACGTCTGGTGGAAGCGGCCCAAGCGGCCGTCGAACGCTTTGCCAACCATTTCGGCGAAACCCTGGACCTGCGCCGCAAGGTGCTGCGCGTCCTGGGCAGGCACACCCGTCGCGACAACATCTGCTTCGACGGCCTCTCCCGGGTTTCCCACGTCACCGATGCCACGGACTGGCGCGTGGAATACCCCTTCGTCGTCCTCACGCCGGATACCGAGGAGGAGATCGGCCCCCTGGTGCGCGGCTGCGTCGAGGCCGGGCTGACCATTATCCCGCGGGGGGGCGGCACCGGCTACACCGGCGGCGCCGTGCCCCTGACCCCCTATTCGGCGGTGATCAACACCGAGAAGCTGATCGACATCGGTCCGGTGGAAGAAACCGTGCTCCCCGGCCATACGGCGGCCTATTCCACCATCCGCACCAGTGTCGGCGTGGTCACCGAGCGGGTGGCCGAGGCGGCCGCCGCAGCCGGCCGTGTCTTTGCCGTGGATCCGACCTCGGCTTCCGCTTCCTGCATCGGCGGCAACATCGCCATGAACGCCGGCGGCAAGAAGGCCGTCTTGTGGGGCACGGCTCTGGACAACCTGGCCTGGTGGAAGATGGTGACGCCGGACGGCAACTGGCTGGAGGTGGAACGCCTCGACCACAACTTCGGCAAGATCCACGAGCAGGAGGTCGTCCAGTTCCGCCTCAAGCGATTCGACGCCCGGAATTACAAGCCTTTGGGCGAGGAAATACTCACCCTGCCCGGCGCCGCCTGCCGCAAGGACGGCCTGGGCAAGGACGTGACCGACAAGTTCCTGGGGGGCGTCCCCGGCGTGCAGAAGGAGGGGACCGACGGCATCATCGTCGCTGCCCGCTGGGTGCTGCACAAGATGCCGCCGGTTACCCGCACCGTCTGCCTTGAATTCTTCGGCCAGGTGCGCGAGGCAGTGCCCTCCATCGTCGAAATCACCGACTACTTCAAGCCGGGCGGTGCCGGCAACGCGGCCGGTGTGCTGCTGGCTGGCCTCGAACACCTGGACGAGCGCTACGTGAAGGCCGTCGGCTACGCCACCAAGGCCAAGCGCCACGGCAGGCCGAAGATGGTACTGATCGGCGACATCGTCGGCCATGACGAGGATGCGGTGATGGCCGCCACCTCGGAAGTGGTGCGCATGACCAACAGCCGGGGCGCCGAGGGCTTCATCGCCGTCACCCCGGAGACGCGCAAGAAATTCTGGCTCGACCGCTCCCGCACCGCCGCCATCTCCCGCCACACCAACGCCTTCAAGGTGAACGAGGATGTGGTCATTCCCCTGCCGCGCATGGGTGAGTACTGCGACGGCATCGAGCGTATCAACATCGAGCTGTCCATCCAGAACAAGCTGGCCCTCTGTGCGGCCCTCAGCGAATTTCTCCAGGGCGACTTGCCCCTGGACCGGGGCGATGTGGCCCTGGAAGCCGAGGTGCTCATCGGCGACCGTCGCCAGGCGGCCCTCGATTACATCGAAGCCGTGCGCCTGCGCTGGGAATGGCTGCTGGAGAACCTGGACCTGCCCCTGGCCGAGGCCGAATCGCGCTTCCTGTCCTACGGCGTGCAGGCGGGCGAGTTAAGCAACAAGGCCGCCCACCCGCGCCTCTTCCACCGCCTCCAGGACTACTCGGTGCGCGTCTCCTGGAAGCAGGAGCTGAAGGCGCGCCTCTCGAAGATTTTCGACGGCGCCTACTACCGCCCCATCCTCGATCGCATCGCCGGCATCCACAAGGAAGTCCTGCGCGGCCGCGTCTTTGTCGCCCTGCACATGCATGCCGGCGACGGCAACGTGCATACGAACATCCCGGTAAATTCGGACAACTACGAGATGCTGCAGACCGCCAACCGGGCGGTGGAACGCATCATGCATCTGGCCCGCTCCCTGGACGGCGTCATCTCCGGCGAGCACGGTATCGGCATCACCAAGCTCGAGTTCCTCACCGAAGAGGAAATCGGTCCCTTCCGCGCCTACAAGGCCAAGGTGGACCCGGAGGGCCGTTTCAACAGGGGCAAGCTGATGCCCGGCGGCGACCTGGCCAACGCCTACACGCCCTCCTTCAGCCTGCTCGGCACCGAGTCGCTGATCATGGAGCAGTCCGAGATCGGCAACATCTCGACCATGATCAAGGACTGCCTGCGCTGCGGCAAATGCAAGCCGGTGTGCTCGACCCACGTGCCCCGGGCCAACCTGCTCTACTCACCACGCAACAAGATTCTCGGCACCTCGTTGTTGATCGAGGCCTTCCTGTACGAAGAGCAGACCCGACGCGGCATTTCGCTCCAACATTTCGACGAATTCAACGACGTCGCCGACCACTGCACCATCTGCCACCGTTGCGAGAAGCCCTGTCCCGTGGACATCGACTTCGGCGATGTCACCGTCGCCATGCGCAACTTCCTGCGCGAGCAGGGCAAGACCCGCTTCAACCCGGGCAAGGCGGCGGCCATGGCCTTCCTGACGCTGAAGGATCCAGCCACCATCAAGCTCATGCGCACGGTCATGATGTCCTGGGGTTTCAAGGCCCAGCGCCTGGCCCACGCCATCGCCAAGGGCGTCGGCCTGGTGCGCGAGTCGCGCAAGGCGCCGCCGGCCACCCTGGGCGCCCCGACGGTGAAGACCCAGGTCATCCACTTCCTCAACCGACCGATGCCGGGCAATCTGCCCAAGCGCACGTCCCGGGGCCTCCTGGACATCGAGGACGATACGGTCATCCCGGTCATCCGCAACCCCAAGAAGACCACCGAGGAATCGGACGCGGTCTTCTACTTCCCGGGCTGCGGCTCGGAGCGCCTCTTCTCCCAGGTGGGTCTGGCCACCCAGGCCATGCTCTATGAGGTTGGCGCCACCACGGTTCTGCCCCCGGGTTACCTGTGCTGTGGCTACCCGCAGACGGCGGCCGGCGAGGAGGACAAGGGGCAGAAAATCACCACCGACAACCGGGTGCTCTTCCACCGCGTCGCCAATACCCTCAACTACCTGGACATCAAGACGGTCATCGTCTCCTGCGGCACCTGCATGGATCAACTGCAGAAATACCAGTTCGAGAAGATCTTCCCCGGCTGCCGTCTGCTGGACATCCATGAGTACCTGCTGGAGAAGGGTGTCAAGCTGGAGGGCGTCAGCGGCACCCGCTACATGTATCACGACCCCTGCCACTCCCCGATGAAGACCTACGCGCCGCTCAAGGTGGCCAACGACCTCATGGGCCAGAACGTGCCGCTGTCCGACCGCTGCTGCGGCGACGCCGGCTCCTTCGCCTACGCCCGGCCGGACATCGCCACCCAGGTTAAATTCAGGAAGCAGCAGGAGATCGAAAAGGTGGCCGGCAGTCTGCGGGGCGATGGATTCAAGGGCGAGGTCAAGATCCTCACCTCCTGTCCCGCCTGTCTGCAGGGCCTGTCCCGCTACGACGACGATGCCGGCACCCAGGCCGATTACATCGTGGTCGAGATCGCCCGTCACCTCTTGGGCGAGAACTGGATGGCAGACTACGTGGCCAAGGCCAACCACGGCGGCATCGAGCGCGTACTGCTGTAGACGGCGGCGCCCTGTAGCGATTTCCCAACACCAGGGCAGCCTTTGCTGCACTGCAATGTGAAATATTA
>SSTB01000024.1 GCA_009469665.1 Azonexaceae bacterium
GAAACGTGAGCGGACCCGCTGCCGATCAATCTTCCGCCTGGGCACCCCGTCGCCACTCCCACGGTTCCACCGGATTCTTGTCAGCCCACAACCCTCGTCGTTGTGTTTTGGCTTCAAACTCAGCTCGCTCGTAGGCAGTCCGTTCCCCCGGGGTCTGGACCCTCGCATACTGCCGATACCACCAGGCCATGCCGGCGCGCACTTGCTCCAGACCCACATCCACGCCTTCGGCTTGGATAACACAGATCTCGCGGCCGTAACGATCGGCCTTCCTACAGTCCGCGGATACCATCCGGTCAAACGCCAGGGTTGCCAGGTTCGCCTTGGCACGTTGCCCGAAGGGCTGCGCTTTCTCTGGAGCGTCTATGCCCGCGATGCGAATCTTGTGCTGCTGCCTACTGGCATCGAGGAGGGTGACAGTATCGCCGTCGCCAATGCTTACCACACGACCCGCAATCACATTCTGAGGCACACCCGTCCGATTGGGAATTGCGGGCGGTGGAAACACCTGTGGTGCTCCAAGCGGAACCGCGCCAGGCGGAATTCGCGGTCCCTGACCATCGCACGGCTGGTCCCGGATGATCGTGCGCCCACCTTCGCGACAGCTGTATACCTCCGCCGACGCAGGGGCTACCGTTACCACTAAGGCCAGAACAAGTCGCAGGTACATAGTCTTCTCCAAGGTCGATACAGTCTATCCGCATGGGGGCACATGATGTTCCACGGAGTCACGGTCCCACTGGCCGATATTCGAAAATGCTTTGTAACTTCCGTGGGTTAGCAGCATCGTAACGCCATGCACGGATGGCAGTTGCAGATGTTTCACGCGATCTTAATGGTCGCCCACCCAGGGCGGGCATACCATGATTGCACGTGTTATCATGCGCTATCATGAGTGCTAGAAGATCGCGGTCCCAATACTCTTATCGTGCGCGTATTCGCCAGGTCATCCTGGATCGCATGGTCCGTGGAGACACCTTGGGTATCCGTGAAATCATCGCCGAAGCCGGGGGGGGGTCAATGACAACCGTCAGGGATGAGTTGGCGAAGTGTCCGGTACCCACCGATGCGGTACGTGTCGGACTGGGTGCCAAGTCCCCGGCCCAACGTATTGCCCTTCTCGAAACCGCCATCAACGAGAGCCTCGCTCGTGAGCGTAGTCTGACGGCAGAGAATCAGGCCCTTCGTTCAGCGCTCGACTCTGCGCGGACCGACGTCGAAAAGCTGCTCCTCGGGCACCAGGACTCTCAGCGCTTGCTGCTCCAGGGCGTCGACGATCTCCGTCAAATGGTCCGTGCGGCCGGGCAGGGCGGGCTGCCGGCCGGAATCATAGAGGCCGAACGGCACAAGGCGGTACCGCCCGTATCGGACGACACGATTCTTTGGAAAGCCAGGCACGACAAGCTGTTAGCCAGACTATTTTCCCTGGAAGCCCGGTGCAACAAAATGGCTGGACGGCTTCATGACCTTGGTGTCGACTTCGACTTAGAGTAATCCGGTGGCGCACCGACTTCCGCTGGCGCTCCCTTGTGCGTCTCGGTGGCCGCAACCGCGGCTTCCCGTTGCTTCTCGAGGGTCGCAACCGCGGCTTCCAGTTGCTTCTCGAGGGTCGCCACAGTTCCCTCAAGCCTTCCGATCCGCTCCGCCGACCTGAAGCTCTCCTCGGCTCGTGCCGCTTGCACCAGCGCCAACTGCTCGGTGGTGTGTGCCAAAGCATCCCGCAATTCCTTCGTCGATAGCAGACTCTCCTGAAGATGGGTCCGTGTATCGGCTAGGCGATCTACGACACCGGCTGCTTTCGCCTCGGCCGTAGCCGCCTCACGTTCCGCGTCGGTGCGAACCTTTCGTTCAGCATCAAGCGCCTGCCTAAGACGTGCCATTTCCTGCTCCAAGGCCGGCATCGCCTCAAGGCGCAATTCCGCCTTTGCCAATTCAGTCCGTGCGCCTTCTGCGGCACGGTTCGCCATTTCCGCATCTTGCTTGGTTGCGGAAAGGTCCGCCTCCAGCTGCTCCACGCGACCCGCGAGGGTGTGCGTCTCGGCCTTCAACTCCGCGAGTACGCCCTCCGTAGCCTCAATACCGCGCGTTAAGCGCTCGTTCTCGCTGGCAAGATCGTCGGCGGTTGCGCGAGCGCTCGATAGTGCGACTTCGAGTTCAGAACGGGCCGCATTTCGCTGTTGATCCACGAATTCCTGGATCGCTCTCTGCAGGGCAGGGGACAGGGCAAGTGAGACCTCCGCCTGGCGAACGGACGTGGCGTCCCATTGTTGCAGAAGCTTGTGGATTGTTCCGAGGCTGCCGCTCCCGTGGCGTAAGCGAATTTCACGGGGGCTCGGTTTTTCTCCTGCCGCCTTCATGCCGTTGGCTATGGCGGCGACCTGGTCGTAGGTGATGGTGGCTTCGCGCGGCATTTCGGTGTCCTCTCTCTCAATGCACGTTACGTTACGTTACGAATATCCGTTACGTTATAGCAACGCGTCGACGTTTGCTAGCCATCCATCGCATCCTCGCCCGCGAGCTTCCAGGCCATCCAGGCCTCCAGGCTCTGGTACTCCGGCAGATTGAAAACTCCTGCCACAGCCTCCGGACGACTCTTTTCCATCCACACGCGCAGCGTTGCCAACGCGCTCTTGTTCGCCTCGATCAAGCCTCGCCTAAGCGACTTCCCAAGTACGGGATTGAAATCCTTGTCCCCTTCATATTCCGCCACCCACTGTTGTTTCTCTTCGGCGGACAGTGAGGCGATCCAATCCGCGAAGCGTTTTCGCCGATGCTCCTCGAAAGCCTCCTGCATTTGCATTTTCCGATTCTCGGCTGCACGCTCGGCCATTTCGACCCGCACTTCGGTCTCAAGCTTGAGCGGGTCGATCTCATCCGCACCGCCTGCGATATTGCGCAAGATCCCGAGGAAATACGGTTTCCGCGCGGAAACCATTCTTCCCTGTCCGCGCAGGCGCTGTTCGGCTTCCTTCAGGCGAAATATGGCGTCCGTAACAACTACTGAGGAATGCGCCTGGCTTATGTCGTCAATTTCCCTGGCGTCGAAGCCCATCGATCGCAGAACCACCAGAATGTCCTCTGGCCAGGTCGATTCAAGGCTAAGGGCCGGTTCCTTGGGGACAAATTTGAACTGCAACCTAGCGACTCGGTTTCCTTGACGATGCTCCCTCAGCTCGATCCTGTAGGAGAGGGCAGGGACCTCGTTTACCTTTGCGATCGCATCATTGAGGACGCGCCGCTTGAACTCGCCATAGTTAATGACCTCTTTGCCATCGACTTCCTTCGAGTACCGGTTCTTCCCGACAAGCAACTCAATCCAGGTCTTCGTGGGCAGCGGCGCCGTGACCTTTTGGTTGGTATTGATGTAACGGTACGTTGCCTGGTAGAGCGCATAGGCGGCTGAAGTGCCCAGCCCGTGCATTACGGACAATGAAAAGGAAGCCCAGAGACTCGGCTCCAGGAGCAGAACCAGCATCTCCGGGTCCATACTGAAGCGAATATGGCCACGCTTATGGTTCCTGCCTACTCCCAGACTCGACAATAGGCGGGCCCGGTTCTCCCAGATAACTTCCGCATCTTCACCCACGACGTTCCACTCGAAATCGACTTCATAGATACGGTTGCACTCCTCGATGATCCGGTCGTAGTTCTTTCCTGGAATTCCTGAAAGCTTCGCCAGCTCTGACGTTCGAATCTCGAACAACGGGGATATCCTCTCCTCCCTGATGCGCTGAATGAAGTCCTTGCCCTGTTGGCGACAGTGGATCTGAGCTGCGATGATCAGCCCGTCAAAAACTCTCCGATTGGTCAGATTCTGGGAAACGTCTGGATTCCGAGGGACAGTGTGAATGGCTGCGACCGCCTTTCGGAGTTTCTGCAGTGACTCGGGGACAATCAAATCCTCGGTGGTAAAAAGGGTCTGCTGCGTCGGCTCAAGGCGACGCATATCAAAGTCCGAATCCTCATCTAAGGCACTACTCTTGCGATCGGTCACACACGGTCCATTTGTCTATGGGATTTGTCCAGCGATTTTGCCATAGACAATTATTTCGATGGATAAGTCATCAGGTTGTACATGGATCGGCTGCAGGGCTGCCCGACTCGCAACTCATTTCCTCGACTTGTACATAGACTGGTATCAAGGTTTCCATCGAGTGTCCCGAACTGCCCACAGATACAACACCCGTCCGCCATGTCCTGTCCACATTCCCGCCGAAGAACCATGGTAAGCCATTGTTTTATTGGCTTTCCCGAGCCTCGGAACATTGGGAAGTCTTTATTGAAATAATTGAGAGCCCCTACGAACCCCGCCCGGTGCCCAATTGACCCGATGGGTTGTTTGGGTTTTTTTTAAACAACAACCCCCAAAAGCGACAAACCAGCCCCAACTTTATGCCGCATTGGACCAATGTCTATGTACAAGCCGCATACTTAATTCGGTGCGCAGAATGCGGTAACTCCGAATCCGCATCGCCGGAACGGCGTAGATTGCGGAGAAGCGCATCGCCCGCACCTTAGCGTGGTGCGCTAACAGTACGGAGCGCTTGATCCGATATTTGCACCCGCTATACTCGTGCGATGGATCAAGAGGACCTCACTCTCCGGCAACTGAATGCCCTCGTCGGCAGCGCTGTGCGTGGACTGGTCGAGAGCGGCGCTGATGACGAAGCGATTGGGGAGTTTGCAGCTTCCTATCGGGAGAAGGCCGCCAAGATCCTCGGGAGGCCCACTGAGGCGCTGCACCGCCCCGATCTTGCCGAGGTCATTCAGAGCGCTGTTGCCCAAGCGTTGAGTGCTTCGGGTCCCAGACCGTCACGGCGTCAGAACGACCACTTCACGGTGATGATCAATGGGCAAAAGACGTCAATTACCCTCCACAAACGAATCGTGGCTGCTCTGACCGAAGCAAAGGGGAGCAGTCGCGCGGCCAACCGGTTCATTCGTGAAGTCGCGAGAGATGTCCCCGGTTCTGCTGAGAACAAGTCAGCATGGGTCGAGCAACGCATCGAAGCTCTCCTATGCTTCGATGCTGAGGCTGTTAATACTCCGGGTTCTTCTCGGCATTAGCCTCGAGCGTATGGCGGGCCTGGTGCGCGACGTCGGGTAGTGGGTTTTCCAGTTCCCTACCTGGCAGCGAACGTGGATCCAGTGCTTCGGTGCGTTCCCGAGGTCTTCCGTCTCCCACCTTGCCCAGCAGGCGCCTGGCCATGGCAATGATGTCGTCGACGTTCAGAAGTGTGACGTCCTTCCGCTTGGCCCAGTCGATGGCGGTCATCGAGAAGGTTCCGAAGGTGATGGCAAGACAGACGGTCGCCCGGACAGCTCCTGCGGCGGCGTGGAGAGACTGGATGGGTTTGTTGTCGACCAGGTCTTCATCAAAGTGATTGAACTGAATCAGTAGGGTTTGATTTTTCCCCTCGGCGATCAGGTCGGCATCGTCAAATCGGTCGAGTTCCCCGACGGCCGAACGCACGCGGTAGCCATCCAGGGCGAGTAGGGCGCAGAGATACTCTTCCAGCTGCTTTCTCTTCATGGATCGCAGGATCTGCGGCGTCGAGTGTGACTCAATGAGCTTGAGTGCCCTCATTTCACGCAGGACCGCGTTGATCCCGAGAAGCGCAAATGTAAGACCGATCAGCAGACAGACGAGGCCAATGAATTTTGCCCCGTCACCCATGATGGCCACCATCGCGTAACCCCCGGTCGTGGCCGCGACAAGCAGATGTGCGACCGGGGGGAGGTCCGCCAGCTTCTGGATGATGGCGTCGGCGCCGGTGCGCTGGGGGTTTTCTGCTGGAGGCTTACGAGTCTTCTGGCCAAACATGAGGCGTGTCTCCGTTTTTCGGGTTAGCTGGAAGCGTTGAATTCCGGGGAGGTCGGAGGGGAGGGCTTCTTGACATCCTCCCCGGCCTGAACGCCAGGGATCACCGCACACCGGGTCACACTGGGGGCCCGCACGCCGGCATCGAGGGTTTCCACTGCGTCACTGGCGGCACGAAGTTCGGTCGGCGTTAAGTCGACACAGCGGAAGACGGTACTTCGGCTCGTTCCGCTCTGCCGCTCTGCGTCCTCAAAGAGGTCCCCGTAGCCACGCAACTCGGCGTCTTTCTCCGATAGTGTGAATCCGTCGGCGTGGTCTGCGACGAGCTTCAGGCGCTGCATGGCTTCAGGCTTGACGGGCTCCGGGAGGAACATGAAGAAGTAGCCCGTGCCGCCACGGCGGGCTACCCGTCCACGGAACTGGTGCAGGGTACTGGTGCCATATCGCTCTGGAGACACAACGATGATCGAGCGCAGCTCCCCCAGGGTCAGCCCCAGTTCGATCACGCTCGAAACGATGGCGATGCGCGCTTGACCCGATGTCAGCGTTGCTACTGCATCCAGCTTCTCCTGCTCCTGCATCTGACCATGAATCATGGTCACGGAACCTGGGAAGCGACGGTCCCACTCGGTGAACGCGTTAATGACGCTTCGTTTCGTCTGTCCTTGGTCTTCTACCACGGGATAGACAATCGCCACTTGGGCGCCCGATTGGAGAACACTGCGCGTGTGATCGTACAAGCGGCGGGATTCGCTCGCCGTGACGACGATGGACTTCACCGACTTTCGCACCGGCATTTCACGAATGATGGAGACATCCATGGCTCCGTGAGTAATGAGTGCGGTAGTTCTTGGGATGGGCGTAGCCGTCGCCTGGAGAAAATTGCTCGCGGCATCCGCCAATTCGACCTTTTGCCCTACCGAAAGCTTCTGCTCCTCGTCCACGCAAAGAAAAGCCGGAGGCGCCTGGCCCTGGAGCCGGCGGAGCAGGGCGGTCGTTCCCACCAGAATTGGGTTTCCGGAGAGATCGAGTTTCTTGGTAGAACCGGTGACCACCACGATGTTCGAGTCGGTGCCGAAATAGTGCTTGCACTCCTTCACAAACTGATCCGCGAGGAGGCTGTTCGGTGTCAGGATGACGGCCCGGCGGCCTTGTGCTTGGACGCCCAGCGCCGGAATCATGAACGTCAGCGTCTTGCCGCTCCCGACATCACCACTCACGACCCGCCGCATTGGCTGCGGCGACGCCAGGTCATCAACAATCTCCTGGATTGTCCTGGCTTGGTCCTGGGTAAGCGAATAGGGAAGCTTGGCCACCAAATCGCGAATGACGGATGGCGGTATCCTTACGACCGAATCGGCGATCGCGGGGCGCTGCTTGAGCTGCCTCGCGCAGAGCACGATCGAGAGTGCCGCCAAGCGCCGCAGAGCGGCCCGTCCGCGCTGCCCTTCATCCTCCGACGTCGGGGCGTGGGCTGCCTTGAGAATTGCCGCCAGCGACGGTGCCTTTAGGCGCGCGAGTCGCAGGATGACGTCCTCCGAGAGGCCATGGAACCGCGCCATGAGATGCGCGACCGTCTCGTCGAAGTGACGGAGGAGGGCGATCCTGGTGGCGCTGTGAATCGCCCCTTCCGCAACGATCCCGCGTCGCCGCTCATAGACGGGCGCCACGGTGCCGATCAATGCGTGATCGATCCAAGTCGGACTGACCATCTGGAGTGAGCCGTTCCAGTTCTGGAGCAGCCCTTTGACATGAATGCGCTGACCCTCCCGCGCATCCTTCCACTTCTGAACATCAACTCCCTGGTGGAGAAATACCACGATCTTCACGGTCAGCATGCCGTCGGTGGCGGCTAAGATCAGGCGCCGTTTGGGCTGAGGAACAATGTTCGCGCGTTCAGTGACGACGAGCGAGAATAGGCTTTGAGCCGCGATGACATCGTTGCGGGGCAGGGCAGCCCGCAAGCTCGTAGTCTGCGTGTAGTCCTCGAACGATTTCGGAACGATCAGAAGCGGTTCATGCCACGCTGAAATTCCCATTCGTTTCAAACGATCCAATGCAGCGCGCTCCGTGACGTCGCCCTCTTCACGATCTGTTGGATCTACATGGTCATCAGCGCGGCGCTGCATCGGTGATTTGGTGCGTGGCCCGCACTGTCGCCAGCAATTCGTTGAGGGGAATTTGGGGGTAGCTCTGGGCCAGTTGAGTCAGGAACAGGATGGATATGGCTGTTGCATCCATTGGTAGGATCTTGACGGCCCGGGCCGGGTGGATTTCGCAGCCTTTGGCCACAACTCTGGCGAAGAAGTGCTGCTCCTGAAACTCCAAGGAAAAGGCTTTGTCGTTCTGGGGCCCGTGAGCGGAGAACTCGACGCTGCGGCGCCAGCGTCGGAACACCGCTAGCACTGCTCCCACCTCGTTGGTGTCCAGCCAGACGTGGACCGCGTTTTTCCAGTCGTATGACCGCGGGCCCGTTGATGACGCCGCATCGACCATTACTCCGGGGCTGCCATTCCGGCTGATGGCGTTGAAGCAAAGCGCGTAGGCGGACCCGTACACGTGACAGGAGTTGTACCGTGCCTCCATCCTGGGGACACTCGATGTCCGCGGCGCCGCGCTCGTGGTGGATTCCGCTTGGGCGTTGTTGGAATATTTCTGTTCCCGAGAGAGTGCAACGCCAGGTACTGCTGATTGAGGCGCTCCTGCCGACACCGTGGTCGTGATTTCCAGCCGGCTCACTTCTGCGAGGAATTCCTTGGCGTCGAGATGGCGCGGATGAGCGGGGTCTTCGGCTGCCGAGATCGCTGAGGCCAATTTTGTCGGAGTCCTCATCGCCACATGCGCGACCTGCGCGGGTGAGATGTCTGCCGCGATGCCCCGGATGCGCCCCAGCGTTTCCGCGGAGAGTGAGGCAATGAGGCTGGAAATGGCTTTCATGCTCATCCCGTCCGTATCCAGATTGGAGACGCATTTGGCGAGATGCGATAGGAACTGATCCCTGCAGCAGTGCGAGATTGTCTTGATGGTCTCGACTTGGGGCTGGAAGCCGAGGGCTACCAAGGCCGTCATGACGTCCTTGGTTGTCGCCGTGTTGGTTGTCGCGCTCATTTGTTCCTGTCCTTTTTGGCGAGCGTACCGGGACGACTGGGGTGATTCTGAGATTTTGTGGACTAGCCGCTCGAGGCGGCTTTACCGTGGCGCGGCCCCATCAGGATGAGGGTATACGGTGGCGTGGCTTTCGCTTCGTCAGCGTAGAACCGGAGCACCTTCGTGCACAACGTCTCTGTAGTGCACTTCGGATCGCTCTCGTCAGTCGCTTTTGCCACGTCGCTCATGCGCACGTAATGATTTCCGATGATGGCCGTTCCACAGAACGGTTTGCTGATGTCCGGTACATCGACGACAGTGGAACGGCCCTGATAGAGAACCGGGATGACGCAGTAATCTCCGCCGCCGGCGTAGGCCATCGGAGAAAGCAGGGCGAGCAGGAGCAGGAGCATGATTCGGAGCTACTCGCACTTCATGGCTTTGTCCGCTGCCTTGCTTCCTTTGGCAACGGCGGCGCACTGGTCCGCATGCTCTGCCGCAGTGACCAACCCGTAGAGCAGCGATGGGATGCCCAGGATGCAGGCAATGATCAGAAAACTTGCTGGAAGCCGACGATGTTGCAGTTGTCCCATGGGGCACCTCACGATGAGAATTGACTCTGGCATCGTTGAATAATCGCACCGGGGCAGGGCATGGTCATCGGCAAAATGCGGCACTTATCCCAGGGGTAGGCGTAGAAATGGACGCTGCGCCGGGATAAACCCAAGGCATGGATATCGTTCCAGCGCTTAAAATCCCGTCATGATTCCACTTCATACGCATCGGGTGCTGATCGTTCTGTTTTCGGTCAGTTTCGCGCTGGTTCTCGCAGACGATGTATTTCGGCGTGTCGGTCTCACTGGGTCAGTGGCCAATCTGGCGTCCGGCGTATTTGCCGGACTAGTCGTCTTCGTTTTGGCGCTTCGAGGCGGCTCCCTATTGCTCTTCTGTGGCAAGGGATTGGTACAGGACTCTGAGCGGCGCGCTCGGGTACGAAGGGCACTCCTGGATCTGGGGATACTTGAGGAGCGGCGCCGCGAGTCCAGGCGCGATAGTCATCCTGTTGGGGTCACCGGCCCGCCTGACCGGCGTATCGGGGAACGGCGCTCCCCTGGGCCGGTATCGAAGCGCCTGATGTATGTCACGGTCGTTGATTCCAATCGGTTCATTGCCATTACGGTGTGTTCCGGGAGTACCTATCGGGTCTTCGTCAGCAGTCGAATGGTGGACGCCTTGACGCATCCCGCCCTCCGCGGGGTGTTGGCGCACGAGTATGGACACGTGGACAACCGTCACCCGCTGAAGCAGGCCGGGCTGTTGGGGATCGTCGCTGCGGTCAAATTTGGCGCCGGTGTCCCTCTGGGGGCTGCGTTGATTGTGCTGTTTGCCTACCTGTACATGCTGCGCGAATGGGAGTTCATTGCTGACGCGGCGGCCGTACGGCACACGTGCCCTGGCGATATCCTTGCCGCCTTCGACCAGTATCGCCAGATTGAACCGGGGTCAGACCTGTCCCCCTTCTCGGAACTGTTTTGCGGTCATCCATCCTTCGCCCGGCGAATCACGGCAATCGGGGGAGGCAGTTAAGGTGCGTACACCGACACCCATCCCGGCTACGGCCTGTCTTGTCGTTCTATTGTTCTCCGACTGTGTCCTCGGGGAGGCGCTTCCACCTCCAAGCTATTACGAGGCTGACGGTGGCCATCGCGATGTACCCAGTGAGCGCCACGAGTTGCGCGGCGACCGTCGGCCTCTTGCCGAAAGTCCGTCGTCGCATCCATCCACCACGAACAACGGGGCAGTCATTGACGGCGACGGAACGGTTTCAGAGCACGGAACGTCCTCGTCGATCGATGGATTGCCGGCGCTCCCAGCGAACATGGATCGTGGCATCCGTGACCTTGAGGCTGGAATGGATCAGGTTCAGCTCTACACCGCAAGGATGGCGAGCCATATTCGTGCAAATGGCTTGCGGGGATTTCTCGCTTTGCCACAGGAGATTCGCGACCAAGGTGAAATGATTGGTCGGCGTATTGGCCGCGGTGTGCATGGAATTGCCAGCGATACCGCACGGGACATGGTTCCAGTTGATCGCGTACCATGACGGTTCCCTATTGTTCGCCCGTTTTTCGTGAGAACCTGGATCGTATTGAAGTGTCGGAACCCTCGTTGTCCCCGGCCTGGGGGCCGGTTCGAGGTTGAGCCGGCTCGTAGCCATTCGATCTATTGCTCGCATTCGTGCGCATCAGTAGATGTATCGCGGCGGCGGATGGCTCAAGGGCTATTGCCCAGCTCGAAGGCCCGATTACCTGCTGTGGAGTGTGTTTGCCAGAATCCAAATTGCCCGAATCCGGGCGGCAAATTTGTGGTTCCACATGGAATGAGGGATCGGAAGTACTGCTCAATCGCATGTTCGGCGTCTGATCCCCAGCGGCGCAAGCGGGGCCCATCGACTCCCGACTCCGCGAAGGATGCCGGTTTGGTATTGGTGTGCCTGAACCCGCGCTGTCCGCGCCCTGGCGGCGCGTTTACCGTTACTCCCTGTGAGCGACACCGAAAGTATTGCTCACGCGAGTGTGCCGCTACGCGCCGGAGTCCGGCCGTTTAAGGGGACGCTGCTGGCAGTGACGCTTCTTCCTATTGCTCTACGGTGAAGCTGGCTGGATCGGGGTCGACGGCCCGCGCCTCCGACCCATACCGGTGCAGCGTGCCGATGGGCCACAGGCTTCCACGGTTATTGGTTCTGGGCTTGCGTTTCCCTATCCCCCGGTTATAGTACGAAATCTTAATCGGGGCATGCCCGATGCATCAATACCCCGGTGTCGCAGGGATCTGTTTCTTTCCAACCTAAGGGAATGTCATGACCATCCATGTCGGCGGTAAGGAGAAGCGCATCGGCATTGCGCTCTCTGGCGGCGGCTTTCGTGCCGCAGCCTTCCATCTTGGTGCCTTCCGCAAACTTCATCAGCTTGGCTTGCTCTGGAAGCTCGACCTGCTGACCTGCGTTAGCGGCGGCAGCATCGCCGGCGCGTTCCTCGCCAGCCACTGGGGTGAGGACGATGTGCTGGACAAGCTGGAGAACTACCTGCGCACGAATTCCATTGCCGTTTCTTCGGTCCTTGGTGGCGTGCTTGATCCTTTCCATAGCCGGCTCGACAAGCTGGCCGCGACCTACGAGCGCGATCTCTACGGCCAGCGCACGCTGGGATCGCTACAGAACGGGCCACGCCTGTATCTCAATTCGACTAACCTGGCCACCGGCAACATGTTCTTCTTCGTCGCGGGCGGGGGCAGTACCGGCAAGGCAGAAATGGGGGAACACGAGCTTGGCACCACCGAGGCTGCCGACTTCCCGATCAGCCGGGCTGTCGCAGCTTCCTCGGCATTTCCGCCTGTCTTCCCGCCCTTGCGCGTCGACTCGTCGCAGTACCCTGCAGCCGGCGTGGACTATGTCACGCTCACCGATGGTGGCGTCTATGACAACCTCGGCGTCAATCCGCTGCTGCGCAAGGGCAATGCCCTCGACTACTTGATTGTCAGCGATGGCGGCAAGCCCTTCTCGATCGATGAACGGCCGACCGAGTCCGGCTCTGCCGTCTTGGTTGCGGCTCTCGACATCCTGATGGAACAGGTTCGAGGACTCCAGTTCAAGCGCCTCGAACTGAACGCCGCCGCAGGTGGTGCCAAGCCGGTGTGGTTCTCCATCGACAGCCACATTGGCGAGGAGCGCGAGGGCGACGCTGCGTTCGCGTCCGCGATCAAGACCAATCTGACCCGGCTCTCGCGCCCTGAAATGGCCGTGCTCGGCCGGCATGCCGCTGCCCTGCTTGCTCACCGGCTGCAGACTTATGTCCCGGAGATCCTGGGCGCTTGACAGCCCGGTTGGCGAGAGACCGCGATGACCCCCGCGCACGACGTTGAATTCAACGAATACTGGCTAAGACCCCTGCTGGACCTCGCCGAGAACGGCCCTTCGCCCGAAGTGCAACTTGCGGCAATGGCGGCGGCCGCTCGTTTCCCGCTCGGCCTTGCCGGATGGCGGACGATAAGCTGCTCTGCCTGGTATGTGATCGGGAGTCAGCCCCCGGGTTCGCGAGTGCGCCGCCAGGCACTCGCACTCGCGGTCCGCATCCCGTTGCGCTCGGTGCGCGACGAATTGCGCCAAATGGCGGGTGACCCGAAGGACGCAGACCGCGACGAAATCATCGACGCACTGGAGTCCGTGGGCGATCTTTCGCGTAGCCAGGAGCTCCTGGCGCGTGCCCGCAACGGCGACCCCGAACTTTGGCGACGACTGGCGCTCGCTCCTCTGGAAACCAGCTCGCTCACGCCGGACGCGCTTGTGCGGCAGGCCCACGGCCTGGACCCCGATGCCCGATTCTGGCTGGCGCTGGCTTTAGGCCGTCTTGGCCGTTTCGACGCGCTCGAAGAGGCTTTTGCGCCCGGTGCGTCGGTGCCGGCGCTGTTCTGGGGGAGCCCGTGGGGGGCCTATGAGCGGATCGCAGCGATTCGCCCCATTCCAGAGCGGCTGCACAGCACGCTGCTGACGATGCTCGGCCGCCTCAA
>SSTB01000225.1 GCA_009469665.1 Azonexaceae bacterium
CAGGTGAGCGGCAGCGACTTCAAGCTGACCGCTGGACTGATGTCTGCCGAGGGGCAATTTACCGCGGGAGCTGGCGGCAAGGTTACGGGGGCGGCAACCGTGGCGATCCAGAGTACCGTGTCGACGGTTCGCGTGCCGGTGAGGATTTCGGGGGAATTGCCCGATCTGACGGCTGCTGCGGGGCGCTGAACGGCGTCCACCCGGGGTGGAAAGCCGGGGGCGTACCCCCGGCCCGCAAGGGCTTCAGCCCTTGATGACTGTGGCGATGGCCTTGGCCACGTAATCCACGTTCTTGCTGTTCAGTGCGGCCAGACAGATACGGCCGGTGGACACGGCGTAGATGCCGAACTCGTCCTTCATACGCTCAACCTGCGGAGCCGTCAGCCCGGTGTAGGAGAACATGCCGCGCTGCTTGACCACGAAGGAGAAATCCTGGGCCACGCCTTGGGCTTTGATGGCGTCTACCAGGCCGGTGCGCATGGCGCGGATGCGGTCGCGCATGCCCGCCAGTTCGGCTTCCCATTGGGCGCGAAGTTCGGCGGAACCGAGCACGGCAGCCACCAGGGCGCCGCCGTGGGTGGGCGGATTGGAGTAGTTGGTGCGGATGACACGCTTCAACTGGGACATCACGCGGCCGGCTTCTTCCTTGCTGGCGGTGACGATGGACAGGGCACCGACCCGCTCGCCGTAGAGGGAGAAGTTCTTGGAGAATGAGCTGGAAGCGAAGAACTGCAGGCCGGAGGCGGAGAAAGCACGGACCGCCACGGCATCGGCGTCGATACCGTCGGCGAAGCCCTGGTAGGCCATGTCGAGGAAGGGCACCAGGCCGCGCTCCTTGCACAGGCCGACCACTTCGGCCCACTGGGCGTCGGAGAGATCGGCGCCGGTGGGGTTGTGGCAGCAGGCATGCAGCACGATGATGGAGCCGGCGGGCAGGCCGCCCAGGCAATCCTTCATGCCGGCGAAGTTCACGCCGCGGGTGGCAGCATCGTAGTAGGGGTAGTTCTCGACCACGAAACCGGCGGATTCGAACAGGGCGCGATGGTTCTCCCAGGAGGGATCACTGATGTAGACCTTGGCATCCGGGTTCAGGCGCTTCAGGTAGTCGGCACCGATTTTCAGCGCACCGGTGCCGCCGAGGGCCTGGGCGGTGACCACCTGGCCGTTGGCGACGAGAGGGGACTCCTTGCCCAGGAGCAGGTTCTGCACGGCTTGGTTGTAGGCCGGGTTACCCTCGATGGGCTGGTAGCCGCGGGGTAGGGCGGCCTTGACGCGGACGTCTTCGGCGGCCTTGACGGCAGCGAGGAGGGGGATCTTGCCGTTGTCGTCGAAGTAGACGCCGACGCCAAGGTTGACCTTGGTGCTGCGGGAATCGGCATTGAAGGCTTCGTTCAGGCCGAGGATGGGGTCACGCGGGGCCATCTCCACCGCGGCAAAGATCGACGAGGTCATAGAAACTCCATGGGATGTTATGCTGTAATTACCGATGGCCCGGACGCTGCCGCTGGCCTTCAAACCGCGCGATTCTAGCATGAGCGACACCCCCCTCGACACGCCCGTCGTCACCTTTCCCGGCAGTCCATTTCGCCTGCACCAGCCCTTTCCGCCTGCCGGGGATCAGCCGCAGGCGATCGATCTGCTCGTGGAGGGACTGGAGGATGGGCTGGCTTTCCAGACGCTGCTGGGGGTGACCGGTTCCGGCAAGACCTACACCATGGCCAACGTCATCGCCCGGACCGGGCGGCCTGCCCTGGTGCTGGCACCCAACAAGACCCTGGCGGCCCAGCTCTATTCAGAGTTTCGTGAGTTCTTTCCGGAAAACGCGGTCGAGTATTTCGTCTCCTACTACGACTACTACCAGCCCGAAGCCTACGTTCCCTCCCGCGATCTGTACATCGAGAAGGACAGCGCGGTGAACGACCACATCGAGCAAATGCGGCTCTCCGCCACCAAGAGCCTCATCGAGCGGCGGGATGTTGTGATCGTGGCCACGGTATCGTGCATCTACGGGATCGGCGACCGGGATGAATATCACGACATGATCCTCACCATGCGGGTGGGGGATCGCCTCGATCAGCGGGCTATCGTCAAGCGCCTCACGGATATGCAGTATCAGCGCAATGACGTGGATTTCCATCGCGGCACTTTTCGTGTGCGGGGCGACATCATCGATGTCTTTCCCGCCGAACATGCCGAGCACGCGCTGCGTATTTCACTCTTCGACGATGAGATCGATGGCCTGCAATTCTTCGATCCGCTCACGGGGCAGTTGATGCACAAGGCCCTGCGCTTTACCGTCTTTCCGGCTTCCCATTACGTGACGCCGCGGGCCACCGTGCTGCGTGCCATCGAGGCCATCAAGACCGAATTGCGCGAGCGCGTGGCTTTCTTCTATCAGCAGCAGAAGCTGGTCGAGGCTCAGCGCATCGAACAGCGTACGCGCTTCGACCTGGAGCTCCTCGATCAGATCGGCTTCTGCAAAGGCATCGAGAACTACTCCCGTCACCTGTCGGGCCGCCTGCCCGGCGCGCCACCGCCTACGCTGATCGACTATCTGCCGGCCGATGCGCTGATGTTCATCGACGAATCCCACGTCTCCATCGGCCAAGTGGGTGGAATGTACAAGGGGGATAGGTCGCGCAAGGAAAACCTGGTGGATTATGGCTTTCGCCTGCCTTCGGCCCTGGACAATCGACCCTTGCGCTTCGAGGAATTCGAGAGCCATCTGCGGCAGACGGTTTTCGTCTCTGCGACGCCGGCGGATTACGAAAAGTCGCATGCCGGGCAAGTTGTGGAGCAGGTGGTGCGACCTACGGGCCTCGTCGATCCGCATGTGATCGTGCGTCCGGCATCCACCCAGGTGGACGATCTGCTGGCCGAGATCCGCAAGCGGGTGGAGGTCGGTGAGCGGGTACTGGTGACAACACTGACCAAACGCATGGCAGAGGATCTCACCGACTTCCTGGGAGACAATGGTGTGCGGGTGCGCTACCTGCATTCAGACATCGATACCGTAGAGCGGGTGGAAATCATTCGCGATCTGCGCTTGGGGGAATTCGACGTTCTGGTGGGCATCAATCTTTTGCGCGAGGGCCTGGATATTCCGGAGGTGTCGTTGGTTGCCATCCTGGATGCCGACAAAGAGGGCTTCCTGCGCTCCGAGCGCTCGTTGATCCAGACTGTGGGCCGGGCGGCGCGTCATATCCATGGCACAGCCATCCTCTACGCTGATAGGATTACGGAGTCGATGCGGCGGGCCATCGCCGAGACCCAGCGGCGCCGGGAAAGGCAGCTTGGCTTCAATGCGGCCCACGGCATCGTTCCCAGGGGTGTTTCCAAGCGTATCAAGGACATCATCGACGGTGTCTATGACCCCGAGACTGCCCGCAGTGAACAGCGGGTCGCCGAGCAGAGGGCGGCCTACGAAACGATGGATGAAAAGGCTTTGGCCAAGGAAATCAAGCGCCTCGAGAAGCAGATGCTCGAATACGCCAGGAATCTCGAATTCGAAGCGGCAGCTTCCGCCCGCGATGAGTTGTTCCGCATCAAGGAGCGGGTTTTCGGTGCCGCGCCCCATGACCGGGACGGAAAGGGTGCGGCGTGAAGCCCTTCCGCGTCCTGATGGTCTGCATGGGCAATATTTGCCGCTCACCGACGGCGGAAGGAGTTCTTAGAAAATTGGTAATAAACAATGGGCTAGGGGATATTGTTGAAGTTGATTCTGCGGGTACGCACGGCTACCACGTCGGTGAGGCGCCGGATCAAAGAACTCAGCGTGCGGCTGCGGTGCGCGGCTACGATCTCTCCCAGCAGCGGGCACGCAAGGTGGCGCCCCAGGATCTGGATTATTTCGACCTGATCCTGGCCATGGACAAGGCCAATCTCGACAACCTCAGGCGGATGGCTTCGGCCGGGCAGCGGGATCGTATCCGTCTGTTCATGGACTATTCGCGGGGCTTCGACGACGACGAGGTTCCGGATCCCTACTACGGCCTGGGCCATGGCTTCGACCTCGTCCTGGACATGGTGGAAGACGCTGCCCAGGGGCTGGTTGGTGATCTAAAGAAAAAGCTCGGCCGCAAATAGCTGCCGGACCAGGCCGTTAGCAGTCGCAATAGGCCATGGACACCGCCTTTCCGGGATGCACGTGGCAACGAAAACGGGGCGCCGAAGCGCCCCGTCGTGCCGGTCAGGATCCTTTTATTTTTGTGTTTCCACCATGACCATGGGTTCAGCATCGGTTGCGGTGTCAACGGACCGTTGTCGCCTTGGACGACCGAGCTTCGCCATCGGCGCCTCCGGCACCCAGGTGCCCGCCGACACAGTCTGTACCATTTCAAGGCCGCTATCGGCCAGGATGGTGTCCAATTGGATCGGCTGCGTCGACGCCAGCGGGGCCGGGGCTACCGGCGCCAAGACTGCGGCGGGAGAAGCGGTATCTTCGTTGGCCAGCTCCGGAGCAACAAGCGGCTGCGTGACCGATTGAACTTCTGCCGCCATCGGTTCGGCCGATGCCACAGGCTCCTGTGCAGGCGCCGAAGAGGGTTCAGGAATTGGGGAGGCCGGAGTCAGGTTCGCCTGAATCGCTGCGATGGGCGGTTCGGCACCCTCTGGCGCCGCCAGCGGGATGGACGGAGAGGTGTTGGCGACAGACGTTTCGCCAGGGAAAGTGGGTTGAGCCATTGGCAATGCTTCGCTGGCGGTGCTATCGGGCGAAGACACGGCATCGTTCGCTGGCGAGGTATTGGTGTCGGCATTGCCTTCGCCCCGTCCGCGACCGCGGCCACCGCGGCGTCCGCGGCGACGGCCGCCAGCCTCTTCGCCCTGGCCTCCATCGCCAACTTGCGGGGCTACGGTCGTCAAGGCGGGGTTCTCCTGTGCAATTTGCGCCTGCTCGGTGCCTTCGGTGAGCGGGGTCGTCGTTGCAGCCGGGCGTTCACGGCGTTCCTTGCGCTCGCTGCGCGGGCGGCGCTCCTGCCGCTCGCCGGAGGCAGCGGCCACTTCGTCGCGGGGAGCGCGTTCGCCCCGCTCCCCACGCTCGGTTCGACCTTCCCGGGAAGGTCGGTCGCTGCGTTCTTCGTCGCGGCGTCCGCTGCCGCGCCCACCGCGCCGATTGTCACCACGGCCCTCGCCGCGCTCGCGCCTTCCCTCACGGGGCTTGCGGGTAGGTTCGGGTTCGGCCGTGGCCGGAGCCGGTGCGGCGGCCGCAGGCTCAGGGCTGGCACGGAACCAGGAGAACAGCCGGGACAGGATGCCAGCCGCAGGTTTGGCTTCCGGTGTCGGGGCCGCTACAGGTTCTGGCGATTTCTCCGGAACCACGGGGGCGGGCTGTTCAGGCGTGATGCCCTTGATTGCCGCTTCCTGGCGAGGTTTGCTCGCTTCGCGGTCGGCGGTACCCGGACGGCTGCCATCCTCAGCGGGAACGTCAACCATGCGGTAGGAAGGCTCCTTGAGGTCTTCTTGGTTGAGGTCG
>SSTB01000226.1 GCA_009469665.1 Azonexaceae bacterium
CCCACACGTCGCCCCTGCGCAGGCAGGGGCCTGTTGGACGCATTGGTGCCAGACTCACGCAGAGGCCCCTGCCTGCGCAGGGGCGACGACAAGGCTCGTCAGACCAAAAAAAGGCCCGCCCGCACCATCTGGTGCGAGCGGGCCAATCTTTGACGAACTGTTTTCTAAAGCGTCAGAAGCCGAAGCTCAGCTGGGCTGCAACACCGTGACGATTGAGATCGTTGCGGAATGCTCCCTGGTAGCCAACCGAGACCGAAGCCGACTTGCCGATGGAGGCGCTCACGCCGGCATCGACGTCAATTTCGGAACGTCCGGCCACTTCGGTCGAAACCGTAAAGGCCGAACCGGCATTGCCTGCAAAATTGGCTGTGACGCTGCCGTTCCTGTTGTTCGCACGATAGCGATACGCTGCACGTGCGTACGGCGTGATGCCGCCCGTCTTGAAGGCCACATCAAGGCCGGCAAGAACGTCAGTCCGATTGGCGCTGATCTTGCTGACATTGAGATTGGCGGCATTGGCTCCTGTTTCGGTGAAGCTATTCACCCGGCCGCTGCTGAAGTCCACGCCGAGGAACGGACGGATCTTGCTGCCATCCTTTCCAAGGTCATAGCCAACCGTGCCAACGGCGCGGAACAGATGACCGTCCGTGTTGGCCACCGCCGTCCGGGCCACGGCGCCGACCAAGATAGTCCGCGTCGCGTCGATATTGCCGTTGATATAGGCAAGCTGGACATTGGCCGAGACCTGGCCCGCTGAGTAATCAGCATAGCCACCCACCTGCCAGCCCTTGCTCTTGCCACGCGAGCTACCCGTCGCAAGATCGACCTTGGCCTGTGAATAGCCGGCCGCCAGACCATAGGTCACTGCACCGGCACCGAAGTCCACGCCGAGCGTTCCACCGGTGATGTCCTGATCCGAACCAACGAGGTAGCTCCGGTTCTTGCCATTGCCCCACTGACCATAGGCACTTCCCCAGATCCGGGCATGACCTTCGTCATCGGCATTCTTCTGCGAGAGATGCAGAGCAACCTGCCGTGTGAAGAGCTCACCCTGATCCTGCAGCGCCGTTGCATAGGCGCCATAGGCTTCCGGGCTCAACTGGTCGAACAGGACCGCAGCCTGCGCAGCCGTCGAGTTGTCCGCATTGATCACGAGCGTTGCGGTATCACCCGTCGCGCCTGCCACCAAAGTCTGGAACCCGTTGGCAACCGCGATGCGGTTGGGATTGGCCAAAGCGCCAAGCCCGGTCGCATAGGCCGTCCGCGTGACCGTCAGGCGATAGACCTGAGCCGGTGTGGCGGTTGTGACAATGCCCGTTGCGGTGAATGACAGGAATGGCGAGAGCGTCGCTCCCGTCACCGTCGCAAAGTTACCCGAGATGCCTCCCGTTGCACTTACGATGTCATAGGTCGTGCCCGCGGTATAAAGCCCGGCAGTCGGTGCAAGAGCCAGCGTTCCGTCAAGCGCTGCCGTACCGGGC
Source organism: Azonexaceae bacterium (assembly GCA_009469665.1). Next base: position 1,482 of record SSTB01000226.1, read on the forward strand.
GTGCCGATGACAGATACCTGATCATACCCTGTGCCTGCGACGGCAGTGGGCGTCAGTTCGATGGCAAGCGTACCGGCGGCCGTCTGCGTGTAGCTCCCGTCGATCGTCAGGATGCCCGGGCTGTTGCCTGGAGCGACAGTACCCGAGTTGGTCACTGCGCCGACAATGGTGCCCGAACCGGACAACCGACCGGCATTGCCGACGTTACCGGTGACAAGGCCGTTCACCACGGTGAACGAACCTGCTGCGCCCGTCACGTCGCCGGTCAGTGCGCCGGTCGCCAGAACATTGAGCGTCGCTGCCGAAGCAACCGTGGCCGGGCTGGTATAGGCACCAGCAATCGTCACTGTTCCCGCATTGGCGGCGATACCGCCCGTGAGGGTGCCCGTGCCGCCCAAGGTGAAGTTGCCGGCGCCCGTCTTGGTGACGGCCGTACCCGACAAGATACCGGTAAGCGATGTCGAGCTTCCGTTGCCGCCCGCGGTGAGCGTGAAGGCGCCGGTATCGACGTCACCAGCACCTGCAACGCTGCCGACTGTTTCGTCACCTGTCAGCTGGAACAGTGCGCCAGCGTTGACAGTCACAGCCGAGCTATCGCCAACTCCGGTGCCGGCAGCAATCAATGTGCCGCCCGCAATGGTCGTTGCGCCGCTGTAGGTGTTGACGCCAGACAGGGTCACCGATCCGGTGTTCGACTTGGTCAGCGTTCCGGTACCGGTCAGGTTGCCGGCGTAGGTGCCCGACGTTGTCTGATCGAAGACAACCGCAGCATTGTTGACGATGTTGCCCTGAAGCGAGGTCGTCGTTCCGGTCAGCGTTCCGGCCGAAACCGTCGTGCCACCGGTATAGGTGTTGGCGCCCGACAAGGTCAGGTTGGCTGCACCCGTCTTGACCAAGGCACCGGCGCCCGAGATCACGCCCGACAGGGTCGTGTCAGCGCCGGTCAGCACCGTGCCGCCACCCGCGCCAAGCGTGACCGCATTGGCAAGAGTCAGAGCACCGGTCGTGTTCAGCGTGCCGCCATCAAACGCGAGCGTGCCCGTTCCGATGTTGGTCGCAGCCCCGATGGAAACAGTGCCGCCATTGAGGTTTGTCGTGCCGCTGTGACCGGAATTATCACCGGTCAGGGTCAAGGTGCCTGCACCGGCCTTGGTGACCACGCCTGCGCCACTGATCGCGCCTGCATAGGTGCCATTCGCTGGCTGGGTGAACAGCAGCGTGCCACCTGCATTGGTTGCGATATCACCCTGCAACGACGTCGTGTTGCCTTCGAGCGTACCGGCGTTGATCACCGTGCCACCCGAGTAGGTGTTCGCGCCGGTCAGCGTGAAGGTGCCCGTGCCCTGCTTGGTGAGGTTGCCAGCGCCGGAGATGACGCCAGCATAGGTGGTGCTCGAATTGTCACCACCCGTGGTCAGGCCAGCGGCAAGAACGACCGTTCCGCCGTTGCCGGACAGGCTGCCAATCGTTTCCGCATTCGTGACAAGCAGGTTTCCTGCCGTTGCTGGCGAAGCCGTGGCATTGACGATGACCGCAGTCGCGTCGCCAATGGCGTTTCCGCCTTGCAGTTCAAGCGTGCCGTTGCTGACGGTTGCTGCACCGGCGAAGGTGTTGGTGCCAGAAAGCACCAGCGCCCCTGTGCCGATCTTTGTCAGACCATTGGCGCCGGAAATCGCGCCCGAGAACGCGCCTGAGCCAACCGTAAGCGTTCCGCCCGAAAGCGTGATGGAACCGCTGCCGTTGATCGAACCGACTGTTTCCGAGGCCGCGACGTCAAGGATGCCCGGCGCCGTCACAACAACGTTGCCCGTATCCACGATGGCCGCGCCGCCGGTGAGCTGCAACGTGCCCTGGGTGATCGTGGTATCGCCAGTGTAGGTGTTGGTGCCGGAGAAGGTTGTGACGCCCGTTCCGCCGCCGCCGACATTGACGACGCCCGTGCCCGACATGGAGCCGGAATAGGTGCCGCTCGCCAAATTGGTGAAACTCAGCGTCGCATTGTTGACGATGGTGTTCGCACCAAGGAAGTCGGCGTCGCTGGCAATGAGCGTGCCGGCATTGATGTTGATACGGTCAGCCAGGGCAACCGGCTGGGTCAGGGCCCAGCTGCCGGTTCCGTCCTTGTTCATGACATCGAAGTTCGTGACCGCAATGTTGAGCGTGTCGGCGGCCGAGCCGAACAGGTTGATCGTGTTGAGACCTGCTGCGTCGGCTGTCAGCGTGCCGGTGGGCAATGCCGCAGTCGATCCGAAGCCGATCGTGTTGGTGCCGGCACCCATATCGATGTTGCCGGTGATCGTGCCTGTTGTGGTGATCGTGTCGTTGCCCGCACCAAGCAGGATGTCGCCCGTGATGGTGCCGGTGTTGCCGATCGTGGTGTTGCCCGAAGAACTGATGTTGCCCGTCAGCGTGCCTGCATTGGTCAGGCTGAACGTGCCGCCAGCCGACCCGACGTTGCCGGTGATTGTCGACGTGCCGAGATTGTTCAGCGTGTTCGTCTGGTTGGTGCCTGCAGCACCGAACGCAATGTCTGCAGCAATCGAACCCGGGCCGCTGGCCAGATTGTTGATCGTGCTGCCGCCGCCAACCGATACGGTCGTGCCCGTGATCGAGCCCGTATTGTTGATCGTCGTCACGCCAACCGACGTGATGTCGCCGGCGATTGTTCCATCATTGGTGACGAGGAACGCGCCGCCTGCGGAAGAAATATTCCCGGTGATCGTCGCGGGAGCGAGGCCCCTGAAATTCTCGAGAATGTTGGTCTGGCTGGCGCCAGCCGCCGCAAAATTGATGTTGCCGGTGATGTTGCCGGGCGCGTTTGCCGCATTCGAGACGCGGCTGCCGCTGCCCACAAAGATGTCGGCGCCATTCAGGCTGCCTTCATTGTTAATAGCGCTTAAAGCACCCGTCTGGAGCGCGCCGCCATCGACCGATGCGCCCGGCCCTACGTTGATCGTCAGGCCCGAAACCGCAGAGCCATCATAGCCATCGGGATCAGTTGTCTGACATGTAACGATCGTGCCGCCCGCGTTGGGAAGGCAGTCTGCAAAAGCGACGCCCGGAAATGCAAGCAATGGCGCTGGCAATAAAGCGGTTGAACGGAGCAACCGGTTAGCAAAAGACTGTTTTTTCATGGATGGGGGTTCCCTGGATCACTGACGAACATTGAAACTCTACTTTGCAATTAGAGCATAGACTTCGCGACGTCTGTCCCGTTTGGGCCAAACTCGAAGCATTACGCTACCAACACAAAAACGAAACGACCCTGATTGGCGGGTTTCACGGCCCGCATTTCGCAAGTAGAGTCAAATTCCGGGGAGTGCAAGATCAAGTTAGTTTCCCATTATTATTTTGTTAACCATGATCTTCAGAAGCAACGTGGAGGGGCTTGTGCTTCGCTTTTAGGGCCCGTGATCAATCGGCCTACTTGCCGGTGCGCCTGAATCGCGCGCGACCGACAAGGTCCGGTGTGCACAAGCGATTTGCCAGTTGCCAAGCCCAAAACCAATTGCGACAGCAGGAGCCGGAATCCAGCAGGAGCTTGCAATGATTTTTGATTCTTCGACCGCAGCAATCGTCACAGGCGGAGCCTCGGGCCTGGGGCAGGCAACCGCGCGGGCACTGGCCGCAGCGGGAATAAAGGTCGCGATCTTCGACGTGAACGCGACAACCGGTCAGTCCGTCGCCGACGAAATCGGCGGGGTGTTCTGTGATGTCGACATTACCAGCGAAGACTCTGTTGTCGCCGGATTTACAAAGGCACGCGCCGCGCACGGGCAGGAACGCATCCTGGTGCACTGTGCCATGACATCGCGTCGCGGCAAGACCCTTGCGTACGACAAGGAAGCCGGGCGGCTGAAGCGCCTGTCCACTGAAGACTATATCTATGGCGTGAATGGCATTCTGGTCGCATCCTACAGGATTGCCTCGCTTGCTGCGGAAGGCATGGCCGCGCTCGACCCGCTTGAAGACGGCGAGCGCGGGTGCATCACGCTGACGGCATCGGTCGCTGCGCAAGACGGGCAGATTGGCCAGATCATCTATGGTTCGGCCAAGGCAGGGGTCAACGGGCTTGTCTTGCCGATGGCCCGCGATCTTTCCGACCTTGGCATAAGGGTCAACTCCATCATGCCCGGCATCTTCGCGACACCGCTGATGCTTGGTGCCAAGCCACAAGTGCTGGAAAGCCTGGCAGCATCGGTGCCCTTTCCAAAGCGGCTCGGGAAGCCGGAAGAGTTCGCCAGCCTTGCCATGGAGCTGGCGCGCAATTCCTACTTCAATGGCCAATGCATCCGGCTTGACGGCGCAATTCGCATGGCCCCGCGATAGGGGCACGCAGTACTTGCCCCGACTGCCTTTGATAACATCATGAAATCAATCAATTACAAGAGGAATTGCAGATATGGATGTAACAGGACGGACAGTATTGATCACGGGAGCCTCATCAGGCCTCGGCGCCCATTTCGCCCGGCTGTTTGCGTCCCGCAAGGCCAATGTCATCGTGGGTGCGCGGCGCATCGACCGGGTCGAGACGCTGGCCGGCGAACTGCAAGCTGCCGGGCACAGCGCGCTTGCCGTTGCGCTTGATGTCACGGATGAATCGTCTGTCAGTCGCGCATTTGACGCGGGAGAGGCGCGCTTCGGCCTGATCGATACGATCATTGCGAATGCAGGCCTGTCCGTGCCCGGTCGGGCCACGGATGTCGCCATCGACGACATCAGGAAGCTTTCTGACACGAACTTCACCGGGGCCTATCTGACGGCTCGGGAAGGTGCCAGGCGGCTGATTGCGGCGGGAAGCCGGGAAACGGGCAAGGGCCGCATCGTGCTGCTGGGGTCGATCACATCGCACCTGACGGGCGGCGGCGACAGTGCCTATGCGGCGCTCAAGGCCGGCGTCGCGCATCTGGGCCGCAATCTCGCCCGCGAATGGGTGCGGCAGGGCGTCAACGTCAATACCATCCAGCCGGGCTATATCCAGACCGAGATCGCGGGAGACTGGTTCCAGACCGAGGGCGGCCGCGCCCAGGCTCTGTTGCAAAGATTGGCGGCAGTCAGAGGTAGGCTGTCGCTCTGCGCCGATCAGGCGGCTGCTGCGAAATGGTGGTTGAGCATGCCCATGGCCTCCGTCAGCGCCGAGGGCCCAATGCCAAAAGCTCTCTCCACAA
>SSTB01000227.1 GCA_009469665.1 Azonexaceae bacterium
GCCGGGTGGCTGAACAAGACACACGGCCATGGACATGGCCGGACCCGATCGACGCCGGGTATCCTTGAGGCAGGTAACGACTGCGACGCCAGCAGGGCTGGACTTCAAGGCGACCGGGGTCGCCGATGAAGGCTGTGCAGATGCGATGTCCGCAGAAAGCTCCTGCAGTATCGCGGCGGGATCAATGAGGCTCAAGCCCGCGACAAGGGTTGCCACCCGCAAGCGCCGGGAATTCCGGGGCGATCCCCGTAACATAAATGCCATTCAACGCCCTCGCACGGATTCCGAGGTCGCTCGTTATCACCGAAACCGATCCAGAATGCTCAGCGTCAGCGGTTTCTCGTGACGGACGCTTCGACTAAATGAACAAGCAGCCGACCTCGATCAGTCAGGAGCCGTCACAGGCTGACCCGTTCAAATTCCCATGAGGAACATCTGCACTGCCCTGGACCGCAGACGTTCGACGATCGGCGTAAAGCGTCACGCTGGCGAAGGCTAGCCCTACTGTGTTCGCTTTCTGAATGCACTTGTCAAAAGAGGCCGTTTGAAGATTACACTTAGCTGACTGGATGATATTCAGATATATGACTAGCGCCTCGCATTTCGTCATCTACCCCAGGCAAGCGCAACAACAAGCGTGGAAGCAACGTGAGACAACAAGAAGCAGAGGAAAACCATGCATGATACAGACTGGGCCGAAGCCTTCAGACCCGTGGGAGATCAACTGCTCACGAGCACGCTCACGCGTAGGTCGTTCATTGGCGCATGCATTGGGATCCCCGTGGCGCCACTTCTGCTTGGCACGTCTACTGCTAGCGCTGCGGCGACTCTCGAGCGCGGAGACAGTGAGTCCAGCCTACGCTTCACCGAAGATCAGGACGGACTGAGCGTCACCTGGTATCCCGCCCTAAAGATCGAGGCGTCAGCGCAGGCTAGTGCGTGGACCTGGCGCATCGTACGCAAGGCCTTTGGGCCGGACGCCAAGTTCACACTGAGGCGTCTTGCGGTTCGGCCTGAGCTCATCTTTCAGTTGAAGGTTGAAGACGCCCGCTTCGGCGAAGTGACATCGGCATCACACTGGCTTACATTTACGCACGACTCCAAGAAGCGAAGCTGGTACGTCCGCTTAAGGACTGATCTGTGGTGTGCGCCGAAACATCTGAGAAGCAATGAGAAAAAAGGCATTCCATTCGAGCGGCTGTCGCGCCGTGTCGGCGAGGAGGACGCTTCGACCACGATCAACTTCAACGTGCCTCCACAGGAATCCGAGGGGTTCTGTATTGACACGAATGCCAGCGTTCTCGGCGCCGCTTTGCAGGGTGTCCTCGAACAGCACGTGCGAGTTGAGGGTCCGCTGCGGTTAAGTCTAGCGAGAAACGGCGTGTGGTCCCTGATTCCACGAAGAGCGGGCCGCCAAGCTCTCGGCAAGATTCAGTTGGCAGATGGCGCATTGGTGGCTCCCCACGGCATCTGCATGGCATGGTGCGAACCGTCGTCTGACGATGGACCCGGTGCGGTGATTGCCAAAGATCGTAGGCGCACCCATGACGACCCGGTCTTCGTAGCCTGGGGCAAGATAGAAGCGTCAGCGAAGCCGATCGTCCTGGGCAATGCGGCCGGGCCTCGCGTCACGCTGCAAGCACTGTACCCGATCGCTTCAACAGCCCCTCCGAAAAATCCGGTGTCGCCGGAGGAATCGACTCCTGCAACCTCGGCTCAAGCGAGCGCCCCCGAGAATCCAACGAAGTCTAAGAGGGCTGGTACAGGCCAACCGACGCAGCCCGCAGAGGAATGCAGAGCGGAAGCAAAGTCGCGCGAGTCGGATAGGGCAGAAGCGGAGAAAGCGTTCGTCGAACGACAGACTAACCTAGGGGCTGCCCCGCCTCAGTGGAGGTACATCCGCCGCGACTGGTCGTGGAAGGATCGTCATCCGGCAGGCATTTCTACCGTACGAGCGGCATGGACGGCCCATTTCCTCGGGTCTCCGAAGTTACCTGAACTCGGCCCCTTGTGTATTCACGAAGGGACCTTGGCACATTCCAAGTCCTTCGAACCACGGTTGAAATTTGCAGGACGACTCGATAGGTATCCGTGGTGGCTCAAGTCCCGCATAGGATGGCTGCGCGTGCAAGGCTGGACTTCCGACGCGTCAGAAATCGACCCGGCGAATGCCAGCACCCGCACTCATCACCCTCTGATGATCGCGGGCTGTGCCGGCTTCGGGTCCGTGCTGTCGTCTTTAGATGTACCGCTTCTTTTGACGGAGAGTGAGCTTGCACCCTCAGGGTGCGACTTCAGCAAGCTGACGTTTGCGCCAACCGGCCTGCGTGCGATTTACGCCTTGGACGCCCGCAGTGCCAGTACCGACTTGCGCGCCAGCGACAGCTACCTGTGGCTCGGCACATCGTCGGAAATCGGCGACCTGCCCTTAGTGCACATCGACCTGACTCGGGCGCGTATCGAAGTAGCGCGCGCCCATGACCTGGCTCGGCTGGCATTCACCTTCGCCGGCTTGCACCTAGACATTCTCGACCGCTGTGCGTGGATTACCGACACGCGCGCGAGTTGCAGAGTTCGCCAGCGTATCGAGCCGGGCACAGATAGCGATGCGTCAGTGCTGGACACACGCCCAGTGCTGGTAGTGGAGTTCCCCCCCCAGCACGTGTTTGAGGAGGCAATCTTCAGGCCGGGCACCGCGCCATTGCCCGATGTCGCCCTGAGATTGCCGAAATTTCCCGTCAAGGTCGGAGGGGAAGAGAAGGAGTTCAGCACTGCGCTGCCACATCTCTTGCACCAACTCAAGGAACTGAAAACCGAGGCAGAGCGAGAGGCTGTTCGACAGGCCTACGCTGACCTGAAGATCGCGGAGCAGAAGAACAAGGAGAGCCCTGCCTTTGACGAGACGGAACCCTTCAATACGTTCTTTCAGGCATTCAAGGAGAATTTCAACCAGCACGCGTGGGCGAACCAATGGCCGTCGGAGCACAGCATCTACATCGGCGCAACGTGCATGCCGCCGGATCTCGCCGCGGAGGCACGGCTAATCTATGTCGGTGTGAGGAAGAAGGCGCTCGCCCCGCTGCTGGAACGAACGCTCACGGATGCCAATGACTTGGTGCGGTTGCTGAACGGCCAGAAGCCGTCGTCCAACCGTGCGACCGAGAGTTGGTACCAGAAGCTGTACGAATATGGGTACAAAAAGCTGTATGAACTTGGTTCGCTGCTGTTCGAGCAGTTCCCGGAGCTGGATCCTGCGAACAAAGGCGCTCACCCTCTCTCTCCTCGCGACAGGGCCCACCTGATCGAGCAAGCGGTCAGCGGTGTCATGCAGAGCTACGCCGACTTTCGCGACTTCTTTGCCCAACAGATGGTGCTGCGCCAAGGGAACGAGCACTACAAGCGCGACGATCTAGAGTACTTCAGCGAGGCCAACCGCCCCGAGCAGGTAGAACTAAGCCCGAAATACGAGGAATGGGACAAGGAGATCCGAAAGGAGTATCTCGTGTTGCTCGGGGGCATGCAGGACCCCGAAGCGGTGATGCGCGCACGACTGTCTGGCCCGTCGCGCCTGGCCTTACATGTCGATTGCGGCAGCCGTCCGGGCATCGACATCGAGGACGGCGATGCGCACTTCCCATCGAAGAAGCGCCCTGGCCAGCGAAGCGTTCCCGCAGTCGGCACTTGGTTGCCGTTCAGCTTCGATGCGCTGACTGACTGGGGACACTACGATCTCGCGGTGACGCCACGGGCAAGGCAGGCCGCTGCCTTCGACGATGCCGGCGTATTGATCAGGCGCGATATCAGCGAAGGTGGTCTTGAAGACGATTCGGCGGGTTCCGACATCGCGATGATCAAGTCCCTAGGAATCCGTAGCGGACAGGTCACCACGCGCCCCCAGGGACCGGGCCGGTCGCGGGACTGGGGAAAGGAACTGCGAACCGTCCAGGAACGTCTCGCTGATGTCGAGGCGTCGCTGCGCGTGGTCCCAGACGAGCTTCAGACTGCAATCGAATTGCCGGCGCGCCTGATCCTTTCGCCCTCGCAGAAGGCGCAGTGGCGCACTCCCCGCCAGTGGTGCCCGGATAGCGGACGGCCGGTTCCGCTGTGGTCGGCGACCTTGAATACTGCTTCCGTGAATCCGTTGGTCCGCGCCGTGGCTTCGCCAGATATGCGGCCCGAGTTCGTCCGCTACGGCCTGGAGCGCAGATTGTTGGCGGTGAAGACTGGTGCAAAGGACGAGGCCAAATCTCCCCACTCACCAGTAGGGTCGGCGCCGCCACGCGGTCCTCGCGCGCCATGGACGCTCGGTTTCGAAGAGAGCGATCCCAACGTCTCCATTGAGGATCTCTTCCTGGCGACGTCCCCGGAGGGCACGCCCCAGGCATCAACCCCGGATATCTGCGGCAAACAGGATCTTCACCAGGTCATCAAATATCTCTGCCGCCGGATGGATGAACGCTCCAATTATGACAAGGGCGCCTTGTTCCGTTCGACCCTGGACGCCTACGATCGGCACGAGATCGTGCTTCTCAGTTCGGCCTGGGGCCTTCCCGTGCGCGGACGCCGTGAGAAAAGTGGAGAACTGCAAGCAGTGCGCGTTTCCAGCCAGGTCGAACTGCCTCCCGAGTGGCGGTTGCTTGACGCACAGGCCGGCACGGCGATGTATCGGCCTCGCGCGCTCAAGGTGCGCGAGCTGACGTTGACGTCGCTGGGCGGCATCCTCCGCCACGACAGCGACTTCGTCCCACCCGCCGCAGCCCGCCACATTGTCCACGGGCCGTTGTTTGATTCGATGTCGGTCGAGCGGTGGCAGCACTGGACCGTGCTCGGTCGCGACGTGTTCGCCGAGGTCGTCTACAAGGGCTATCTCTTCCCGATCGGCCATCGTGCATCGCTAGTCAAGCAGACCGAGCGCGTGTTCCTCCGACCTGCCCACGGAGGATTAGTCCGCGCCTACCTACGCCAGCGCATGTTTATCCGCGTGGCACGACCCGACAAGACCTTTCCCGCCTATGGCCAGCCGCACGGCGGACGCAAGTTTCCGGGCGGTGTGGTCAGCATGTTGACTCTCACCACGCCCGATATCGTAGATCCTACTGGAGACACCCAGAAGCTGGACGAGCCGACTCCATCCGGGCGCCTGTTCGCGAACCAGGCCGGGCTGGTGTTCTGGCCGAGGACCGCCAGAGTCGAAGGCGCCGAGGTCGAGTTCGACATGCAAATCCAGGGTGCAGCCACCCGCGGCAAGCTGATCTTCGTCGACAACGTGGCCGCCAACCGGGCGGAGCTGATGCGTGAGCTGGTGGCCTACTACAATGCGTTGCCGTCGCCCGACATCGACCAGAACCAGAAGCTCGACGTCGTAACGCTTCAGCCATTGCGGCATCGGCGCACACTCGATCTGAGAGGCCAGACTCTTCGTTATTGCGATGAGGTCAAGCCCGGCAGCGCTTCCCACAAGACGCTTGCATGGACGCTGAAAGCCACCGGCTGCAGTGGCGCCACCTCGTACCTGGAAAAGAGAAGCACGCGAATCGACCCATGGGAAGGTCTGGTTGAACGGTACGACGACCCGATGCTCGAAGGTGCCGATCAGCCACCGTTCTTCCCGGCCATCGAGACTGCCCGCATCCGGATCGACCAGGTAGAGCGGCTGACTAACGGGTTGCCCCAGGCCGCCATCGCCCAGTTCGATGGGTGGTACATCAAGAACGGTTTTGAAGCCGACAGGATATTGGGAGATCGCGACTCCCTCGAGATTTATTTAGACATCGTCAACCCCGTGGCGATGGACATGGGTCGCAACGGGGATCGTAGCGGTGGTGTCATGCGCCCGGCCGGAGAGGTGATTGCACTGTCGCGCCAGCGCGGGCCATTGAACGGCACGGTTGCGGCAGTCCGATCCCCCGGGATTACCGGTTCGGTTACAGGCGCCAACGGCTATCCGGTTACGCCGCCGAAGCAGAAATCCATACAGAGACTCATCGGGGACGCGGAGAACGCTCCTAGCGGTTCCAATGAGAAAACGAAAGACGCCTTCAGGCAGTTCTTCGGTAAGAAATCGGGGTTGGATACCAAAATCCTCGGCCTGGTCTCAATCGCGGATCTGGTGGAGCACCTTAACGTCCGCGACGCAGCCTCGGATTTGCCGAGATTGCGCGACGCTGTTGAGTACGGCTTGGGTGGCGTCGAGACTGGTGCTGCGGCTATTCGCACGCAGGTGGTCGTACCGCTGAACGACGTTGTCAAGGGGCTCGACGAGCAATGGCGAAAGGCCGGCGCGCGCGCCAAGGAAAGGCTGCCTGGCATCGTGGGCGGGATGGAAGACGTGTTCCCCGACGTCGACCGAGCATTGAATGACTTGCTAACAGTGCTGGGCAAGTCATCGGAAAGCTCAGATGACCCCGCCATCTTCGCGTCATTGGGAGAGATTTACGAATGCGGTCGCCGACTCATGGACGCCTGCGGTCGCGTCGCCGCCAATCCCCTCGACCACCTTCAGATTGCAGCGCAGAAGAAGCTTGAAGGGTTGGGGAGCGGCGCCGAGGACTTGATCAAGACATTCGACCGTCTCGACGTCGAGAAGCTTGTCGAATCGCTCATCAAGAGCCTCACTTCCAGGGAAACTGCGCTACGAGTGTCCGGCAGCCCCTTCGATTTGTCGGCTTCGATGGTCGCCGCCATGGAAAAGCTGCGGGCCGCGGTCGAGGAGCAACAGCCTGTTCTTACGAAGTTCGACGAATCTTTGTCCCTGCTGAAGGATCCGCCTTTGATCGACTTGCAGGCAGAGATTGAGTTGCGCCGTACGGCGAGGGGTAATTCAGCGCCGCTAAGCACGCCGCGCGACATTGTCGTCAAACACCTTGCCTCAATCGAGGGTTGGTTGACGCAAGCGCAGGGCCCGCTTAACTCCCTGCCCACCCCGAAGAATGAGGTTATCGCTAGCGCACGCGCCACGGCCCTTCAGTACTTCGAGGCATCGAAAGCACGCATCGCCGAGGCACGCAACATGCTCGACGGTTCCGAATTCCGCCAAGCGGTCCGCGCCTTATCGACGATTCTGGAGATTGCAGATACGCTCGAGCAAATCAAGCGCGATCGCAAGGCATTGCTCCCATTGTTCTCGCAAGCGCTGTCGGAGTACCTTGCGCTGCTGATCGGTCCGCGGCTGGCAAAACTGCCGCCGTTAAGCGATGTGAAGGGCTTGGCGCGCAAGGTTCTCGACCCGGTCAAGGATATCGCGGAGTCGGGAATGCTTAAGATTGCCGATCCCCAAAAGCCAGTCAATCCTAAGCCGGCGCTTCCAGTCGGCTACAAGTTCTCAATTCCGAGCTGGCAGGTCCCCGGAAGTAGCTCGAGCTTGGTCGCTCATATTCACAAAGTGGCTGAGGCCGTGGAGGCTGTTCTACAGCAAGCGCGGCAGTCCGACAAGAAAGAAGATGCCGTCGACGACGCATCGCGCGTCAAACTCGCGATGCTCGGTCACCATGCCCTCGAAGCTGAGAATCAGCTGCATCGCGCGACCATTGCGCTTCGGCTGACCGGCACCAGTAACGCCATCGCTGACTTTGACGAAAGCGAATTTCAAGCCTCGGTGCGCCAAGCTGATGCCGCCTACCAAGCTCTCGAGCGACTTGGCGAAAGCATGGCTGCTGCCATGCAACAGCTGGTTCAGGACCTTGGCGCCATTCCAATCACGAAGGTCCTCGACCCGATCGTGACTTGCGTCCGGACTGTGGTCCGGGAGACCTTGGGCTGGCTGATGGACCGCAACCAATCCTTGAAAGGGAAACTAGAAGAGGTCGACGAGCGGTGGGCCAAATTGCTGGTGCCATGGACGACTCTATCCGAAACGTACCACGAAAAAATGAAGGAGGCTTTCGACTTCGCAGACCGCAAGAATTCGGATTGGTTGGAGCAGAAGCAACGCTGGCTGCCAAGTTTGCCGGATCCGGTCGGTGCATCCAAGGTGACGGGGGCGGCAGCGGTCACGGTGTTGCAGCGCTTGGTATCAGAACAGGTGATGGCCTGGGTTTCCAGTCTGGCTGCGCCTTCTCAGGTGGCCACCAACCTTCTACTGGACTCGTTCCGTCCAATGATTCGGCAAGTGGCGGACGCCTACAAGACGTTTTTTGATATGCGAAACAATGCCTACGTGGCCACATTTGGCACGCCAGCTGAGTGGGTTAACGACGCGTTGCTTGTTGCCGCCGACCCAAACCTCGCATTCTTGCGGGGCCAAGCGCCCGATAGGAGCGAACCCAAGGAGAAAGAGAAAAGCGACCAGCTTTACTTGGACTCGGAATCCCTGCGGAACCTGCGCGACATCCAGGGATCGATGACGGCCGCGGAGCGGTTGAAGGCCGTTCGCTTTCTCGACCACTTCGTCACCGGTTGGCGCACCGGGCAATCCACACCGCTACGCATTGCGAAGCAGGTGCAGCGTATCTCTCTGGAGGAAATCCGCTCCAAACTGATGGCATTGATCGACTTCTCGGCGATCCGAGAGGAAATCGAGGAACGGATCAAGCTTCTCATTCCGACTGCCACGACGTTGTCCTACGACTTCTCGACCTCCATTAAATCGGCGGCCGGCGGCTCAGGGAAGGAAGCTCAGGTGTTTCGCCCCAAAGAGGGCTGTGCGCTGAACATCAAGACACGGGCCAGGATCAACCTGCTGGACGCCAGCAAACCCAGCTTCCAGTCGATTGGTGAACTCGGGGCCTTCGACATCCAGCTGCTAGGCAGTTTCAAAGCCATCACCTTGCACTTCAAGGGCGTCCGGTTCGCCTCGCAGGGTGGCGCCCCCGACTGCGACCTGCAGTACGACGGCTTCGAGATCGGCGATGAGTTGAGATTCCTGGAACAGCTGACGCCGTTCTTCGGCTCGAAGGCAGGCAGCGGTTTCTATCTCCAACCGCTGAGCAGCGGCATCGGGCTGGAGGCGGGTTACGGACTGAATCTCGGCACGTTCAACGTCGGAAATCTAGCGATTTTCAACGTATCCCTCAACGCTGCGGCGAGGTTGCCCTTCGACAACCGTGAGGCGACCTTCGTTGCAGCGCTGTCGCGGCGCGACTCGCCCTTTACGATTGCGGTCGCACCTTACGGTGGAAGCGGCTTCTTTGCCCTCGAGGCAAACACAAAGGGAATTGTCGGCTTCGAAGCCTCGTTCGAATATGGGGGAGCCGCTGCATTCAAGTACGGTCCCCTGGAGGGTCAAGGCCGGCTGATGGTCGGCGCGTACATTCGAAGCGGGAAGGGCGAGCCGAAAATCTTCGCCACCTTCTACGTCGGTGGCTCCGCCTCGATCTGGATCTTTAGCTTTGGCGCGTCCTTGTATGTCAATGCCACGCAAGAAAAGAACGGCCGGAACATGGTCGGCTCTGCTACTTACACCTTCTCATTCTCAATGGGCATCGTCGACTTCGACTACAGAGTCAATGTCGATGTGAACCTCCCCCTCGACGGCGGCGCAACCGGGGGAAAGAATGAGCAGAAAAGGGCGCAGTCGACAGAACCGGATATCGATGCTCCTGTGCGCCTGGCCGCGATCGATCCTGATGTATGGAGTCCGGGATCCACGGTCAGAGACGTACCGCTTCACCTCGCGTTGTACCAGCAGTCACGGCAGGCGTCGGCTCGACAGAATGGCATGTCGTCAAACGGGAAGCCAAAGCGCAGAGTCAAGACCGTCTGTCCCAGCGCTGACTGGCGGGAGTATTCGAGGTATTTCGACATGAGCCTGAAAGTTCGGTTGGAGGAGTATTGACATGACCGTCAACGGCGTCTTCAAAGTGATTCCATCTGGCGTCATCGACGGCAAGCGATTGCGTGTCACCGTGATGCTTGCGCCGTCCGTGGATCCAAAGTTCCCCGATCCCCTCAAGACACTCCCATCTATGCTGGTGAAGGAATGGCGCGAGAAGAACTGGAAGTTAAGGGTAGCCAGGTTGCGCGTCACAGGCGAGGACTGTCCGGCCACCTTCGAAGAGGCTATCAGATTGAGCGCGAAAGAGCCTGGCTGCTCGGCTACTTGGGCTGCCGGAAAAGCAGCTTGGAGCACCGGGACACAAACGTGGCTGGACGACTTGTGGGAGGACAGCTTTAGAGACGACATAACAGGCAAATTGCCGGATGACGTCTGGACGAAGCTCGCAAGATCACTCGAGGCGTCGAACAATGGGAGTGTCTTTCAGCCTGGCAAGGACTTGGACGAGCACTCGAATTGCGAGGCCAAGGTCGTAATCCGGGCCGTTGTGCCATCACGCCAAAGCGATCTGGCCCTGCTGCTTGAGAGCGAGCGAGCGCTGGAGATCTGCTGTACCGCCCAGTGGGCGCACGGTGACTTCGTCAGGTACGCCGAAGAGGAGAACCGTTGTCTTGGCATAGTCGCCTGTTCGAACGAACCTGCGGAAGTCGGCTCACCGAAGAATGTATGTGCCCTCCCTTCGTCGGAAGCGGACAAGACGGGGGCGCAGCAAGACCTCCGCAATAGTGCACGGGATCGTTTCAAAAAGGCACTCAAAGCGGTGGACGATCAGTACGCGGGATGCGCACAGGCCGAGAATAAAAACCGAGCCAGTGCACCATGGCTCGCTGATCTGGCCGCCATCGCGGGCGACCGCAGCCAGGTGTCCAAGGAAATCCCAAGGGCCGCGCAATCGCATATAGAGGCGAATAGTCCCCAAGGAAAGCTTCCTGATCCTGATCCTGATGGGATCATGCAACGGTACTTCGCAATCCAGGGATCGCCTTCGTTGTCGCGCCTGTTCGGACTGACTGTCGATCTCGAGATTACGCGCGACGAACTCAATTCCGTGCTCCAGCTATTGCCTGGCGACCAGAGGAGCGAAGCGACGGTAGTTCATTTCTTGATCGCTGTGGCCGGTGATGGCTCCTCCGACAAGTCCATCTGGACCCTGGTTCGATACCGGCCTAGTGGTGAAATGCACTTCCTCCCTGCCAGCAGATTCGAATTATTAGTGCCAGCACAACGCGGTGAACTCCATCCACAGGCGTCGCAGCATGAAGGCGTGCTTGTGCTCGGACAGGAGTTTGAGGGAAAAAAGCCTGAGGGCGATACCAATGCGAAGCCACCGGTTCTGAGTCGCTTTGCACTGAGCAGTCTCGACGTTCAACGCGCCACGAACGGAGCGCTCGACCGTATGGCGCTTCAACGGCCAGACGAAGCGAAGTCCGAAGAGACACCCCAGCCCCTGCTGGCCTGCAAGCCTGTCAAATGGGCACGAAAGACACACTCGACTGCTGGACTCGTGCTGTTGGATCGCGGGCGCCTGGAGCAGACCGTCAGCCAGTTCGCTGCGCGAACATGCCACATGAAACAGCCAATCTTCGTTCTGGACTCGGCCGACCTATTGGTCGGCTATCGTCTGGACATCGGCGTACCCGTCAAGGGCCGCGCTCGTGAAGACTGCGATGTCGCTTGGCGGAGCCTAATGGCGCGCAACGTAGTTCACGGCGCTGACCGCGCGGAACCGGTCGCACGGACGGTGCGACTGCTGATGGGAGGCACGGCAAGCACTCCCTCGGTATGGCAGCGAACGCTCGACGACGCACAGCTCAGTTTGCCGGTACGATTGATGCCCACATCGGACAACGACTTACGTATCCAAGATGCATACGTGGAAGAGGTCGTGGCCGTGTGGACCGGGGAGCCGATGGGGGCGCAATGCGCAGGCGAGGAATCCAGCAAGATGGCCGACATGCCAGTGGGAGTCGGGGAGACCGTCCGCCTGCCCGTTACAGGCGAAGATCCGCAACAACGCCTACTGCCTCCACTGCGTTTTGGCTGGCCTTACCGCGTGGGCGTTCGCGCGGTGTACGCAGGCTCTATCTCTCTGCCGCTTCAGCATGCGCGGCAGTTGTACGAAGGCGGAGCCTCGTGCCCGAAGGAGAACGTGCTGACGCTTCCAGCACGCGTCGACAAGCGATCCGGTGTCCGCAGGTTCCTCCGCCATGAGAGGATCGCCGCTCCCTATTTGCTCATGCATCGAGAGATCGCGCTGCGTTCCAACCAGTCGATGGGCTTCGAAAGATCGGCGCACGCGATCATTCGCAGCGTTGGCAACGACGCCAGGCACGCGGATCGGGGATTTCCTGAGACCACACAGCGAATTTTTGTCCCGCCGTCCGTCGAGATGCACTTCGCGGCCATGCACGGCGTCTTCGACAAGAACCCTCAGCAGTTTCCCGCGCAGGGCTTGCCAGGCGTCCGGTTCGATGCCAAGGCGGGCGGCTTTCCGTTCGTGACCGCACCGTCCATCGAGGGCATCAACGGCGAAATCTTTGAAGGCGAACGCACGATCTCAGTTGAAGCTGATCAGTGCGGCGACGCCGTCTATGAGGAGCGATCCGGAGCAGAAAAGGAGCGACACCGCCGCTACTACCCTGACCCGGCAGCCATGACCTGGGTCGTCGCAGTGCGCCATGCGGGGACCAACAACTACCTCGATGGAGAGCCAACCACTACGCCTGTCCGCGCCGTCGCATCCTATCCTCGATGTAGACCCCTGGTGCTGCGAATCGAGCGCGACAGGTCGCCTCAGCACCGCGGGGCGCGCCCCAGCCATGGGGATGTTCTGTCGCGGCCAGTGCGCCGTCAAACATCTCCGCACGTTACGGACAGTGTCGAAGTTGTGGTGACACTTGCGCGAGGAGATGACTTCGACATCGACGTGTGGTGCGTCCCTGACGCAAAGACGTTGGCCGATTGGTTCGCGCCTGTGGAAACTATCGGAACGCTGGCACTTTCGAAGGCTGAGAAGGCCAAGAAAGTCGGAGACAGTGACGAACTGCTGCCTCAACGGCTGCTGGCTGCGCTGAAGGAGATGCTTCCGCCGCAGATGGACTGCGCTGTCGAGAACATCCTGAAGACCCACTCCTGCTGGCCAGTCGCGGGTGAACTTCAAGCACTTCAGGGCAACGACGGTGTCGGCGGCCTCTCAGCACCGGGACCGATCACCCGCCTGGCCATTGCCAACGCTCTGCATGACACGCTGTCCCACCGCCCGCTGGACGAGATCGCTGCGGTGCAGACGCTCAGGGTGACCCATGCGACTCTGAGGCCGTCCCGCTTGCCCGCATTTGTGCCGGCCGATTCTCTGAAGCCGCTGCAAGTGCGGCGAATCGATGCGTCCACGCCAGCGGGAACGTCAGCGGGCGATGAATCTGGGGCAAGTGCAGCCGAATACCTTCTGGAAGGAGAGGTTCGGATCGACCTCATGACGACTGGCGCTATCGAGTTTCGAGCCAAGACCACCTTCCCAAGTACGTCGGCATTCGACGACCCGCGACGGGGACGAAGCGCACGAGATCGACGTAACGGCGCCTGGCCCGAACAACGCGGCCAATCGCTCAAGACCGAGCACATCTTTGGCTTCGATGTCGCTACCGACGGGCGCGTAACCCTGCCACTGGTCGAGATTTCGCTGCTCCAGGTCGAAGAATTGCCGACCCCAGTGTCGTGCCAACGCCAACTTCTCCCGGACGACGACGGATTGTGGCGGTTGGATATTGAAGCCCTAAGACCGGGATCTGGCCAACCCGGCTGGGGCCGGATTGTCACGCGTCATGTCTTTCCCGATCGCAAGGCGCGGCGACTCTGCGTTCGCATGGTTGCCCGGCCTCGCCACGAGGAACTAATGCGGACCGCTAACCGCGTGGGGAAGCTCGGCCGGTGGTTACGTCGCGGCAAGCCACCTGTGGAGCCAATCGACGATGAAAAGATACTGCCGGAGGTGTCGATCTGGTTGCCGGCGGGAATCCGTCCTTCCGAGCCAAACGCACTCACGCCTGTCCCGGCATTCGTCTGGAGGGCCAATCCTGATTCTCATACAGCGTGTCGCACCGCCGTGATCCGCATCCCGCTGGGCCGAGGTTGGTTCTCGTCGGGCGAGGGAGAGCGCCTGGGTATCGTCGTTTGGCCGCCGGGTTTGCTGAACGCTGCCGCGGGTCTACCACCCTTACCCGCAGGGTCGAGCACATGCCCGCCGCTCCCTGAGGTGCTCGCATTGCCTGACTTCATGGACGAAGATCTTGGACCGGGAGGCCGCTTCGTGACACGCTGGGGTAGCGATCCAACGAAGGGTGTCGACCAGAATGCACCCGCGCATCCCCGACTACCCGGTTTTCTGGACCCTTCGTCATTCAAAGACATCGGCCACACACGCTCGGCGTCCGGCATGGGTTTCACTGCAGAACTGGCCTCGGTCGTACGGATGCCTGTTCGGGTCGAGGCGCCGCTTGGTCAACCGCAGGCCGACATCCCTCTGACCATGCTTGACGTCTCCCTGGTGACCTACGAACCGCACTTCGACATCGAGACTGAGCAGTGGTATGTGGATGCAGCTATCGAGCATCCGTTCGAGGCACAGCCTTTCGTCCGCCTTGGGCTCGTCCGATTCCAGCCTCACGCACCGGAAGACCTTCAGGTGTCGTTCCCAACAACACAGTGGGTGCAACTGCTTCCTCGGCGCGACGTTCGTGTCACCTACGAACTTCGCAACAGTGTGGAATTCGCAACGGTCACTGTCGAGGGCCTTGGCCCGTTGGACGATCGGTTTGATGCCGCAGACGATGGTGTTGGAACGAGGGTCTGGGCCCATGTGATGAGCGAATACGTCAACGACGCGGGCCTCGTCTGCCGCAGCACGCATTCTCCTAA
>SSTB01000228.1 GCA_009469665.1 Azonexaceae bacterium
GCGAGCGTGAATCCATGGAAGGCATCGATCGTCATCGCGCCTTCTCCCTGTCCAGGCAGGACAGCGCATGGCTGGCGGCTATCCACTCTTCGTTGGTGGGCTCGACCGCCACGGTGACCTGACTGTGATCGCTGGAAATCGTCGCCGCGTGGCTGGCGTTGGCATCGGTATCCAAGGCAATGCCCAAAAAGCCCAGCGCCGCACAGATGCGCTCGCGAATGAACGCATTGTGTTCACCGACACCCGCCGTGAACACCAGCATGTCCAGGCCACCCAGCACGGCGACCAAGGCCCCGATCTCGCGTACGATGCGGCGCACGTAAAGGGCCAGTGCCAAGCGCGCTCGCTCCCCCGTTTCGCCTGCATCGTTCTCGTGTCCGACAATGACGCGCGGCTCGGCCGAGATTCCCGAAACGCCGAGCAGGCCGGACTCGTGATAGAGGACGCGCCCCACTTGCTCCAGTGAGAGCTTCTCGATTTCCATCAGGTAGAGCACCGCACCCGGATCGAGCGCGCCGGTGCGGGTGCCCATCATCAGGCCGTCAAGCGCGGAGAAGCCCATGGTGGTGGCCGCGCTTTTGAGTCCACGCATGGCGCACAGACTGGCGCCACTGCCCAGATGGGCAACGACGGTGCGACCGCGCGCGGCGTCGCCATGGCGTTCGGGCAAGGCCACTGCCATGTACTCATACGACAGGCCGTGAAACCCGTACCGACGCAGACCGCGCTCCCATGCGGCATAGGGCAACGGCAGGACCTTCTCGACCTGGGGCAAAGTGTGGTGGAAGGCCGTGTCGAAGCAGGCCATCTGTGGCAGATCTGGCTGCTCCCGCAGCAGGATCTCCACGGCTTCGAGCGCGAATGGCTGGTGCAGCGGGGCCAGAGGAATGTAGCCCTTGAGGTCGGCCAGGACATTCGCGTCCACGCGCACGGGCATGAAGTATTTACTGCCGCCGTGGACGATACGATGGGCGACCGCACCGATCCGGCGGCCGTCGAGCCGCTGGCTGACACGATCGCGGATGAGGCGCAGTGCGGCGCGATACGGATGTGCCGTTTCCAGTTCGATCGGGAACGGCGCAACCCCCGTCTCTCCGAAATCCGGGTTGGCGCCACCGATTCCCTGCACCTTGCCATTCCACAATGCCTGGCGCGGCAGTGGCGCGGCCGAGGAATCGAACACCGCGAACTTGATACTGGATGAGCCGCAGTTCAGCACAAGGATCAGTCTGTGTTCGTGGCGCCTAGAGCGGGCCATGGTGACGTCCATCAGGTCGTCCTCTCTGCGCGCCGTCCGTGCGACCTCGCCAAGGTGTGCGCGGTTGTCTGCGGTCTCATCGTCTTCAGACTTAGCGCGCTGTGTAGCCGCCATCGGCGATGAGCTGGGTGCCAGCAAGGAAGCTGCTTCCTTCCGATAGCAAAAACGCCACGGCATGGGCGATTTCGTCCGGGGTGCCCAGACGGCCGATCGGATGCAGGCCAACAGCCTCCTGAAGGGCCGATTCGTCGAGGAAATCCAGGATGGGCGTCCGCACGTAACCGGGATGGATCGAGTTGATCCGGACTCCCTTGGCCGCATAGGCCAGCGCTGCCGAGCGGGTCAGCCCGGTCACGCCATGTTTGGCTGCGACGTACGCAGGGTTCGCTGCGTCGCCCACCACCCCCAGGATGGAGGAGACGTTGACGATGGCGCCGCCTCCCGAGCGCAGGATGGCGGGAATCTGATGGCGCAGGCCATAGAACACGCCGTTCAGGTTGACATCGATCACCCGGCGCCAGGCGGCAGGGTCCAGTTCTCCCGCCGGGCTCTGGTCGCCACCGATACCGGCGTTGTTGACGGCAAAATGAAGGTCGCCGAACGTATCGACCGCGCAGGCCACGGCAGCCTGGACCTCATCGATGCATGCCACGTCGGCCACGTTGGCCACGGCGTGGCCGCCCTCGGCGTTGATGAGGCTGGTGACGCGCTGCGCATTGTCGGCGCTGACATCGGAGACGACGACATTCAGGCCGTTGCTTGCAAGCAGCCGGGCAATGGCCTCGCCAATGCCAGACCCTGCACCGGTGACCAGGGCTACGCGGCCAGAGAATGAGTACTGCATGGTGTTTCCTCCAAAGGGGTGGATTAAAAAGAGGGGGTTAATAAGTTGCCGATAAGTCGGCTCAAGGGGGTGACAGCCGATAGTGGTGGGCCAGCATCAGTGCGATCGCGCATGAGGCGATGCGTGTATCACGCGAGTCGGCGCGGCTGGTCAGAATGACTGGCACCTTGGCTCCAAGAACGATCCCGGCGCTGGCTGCGCCGCCCATGAAGATCAACTGCTTGGCAAGCATGTTGCCGCTCTCCAGGTCAGGCACGACGAGGATGTCAGCTTGCCCGGCGACCTCGGAAACGATCCCCTTGATACGCGCAGCGGCGATGGAGACGGCGTTGTCGAAGGCCAGCGGCCCGTCGAGCAGGCCGCCAGTGATCTGGCCGCGATCGGCCATCTTGCACAGCGCCGCAGCGTCCAGCGTGGCCGTCATCGTCGGGCTGACCGTCTCGACTGCGGCCAGGATTGCGACCTTGGGTTCGCGCACGCCGATCACCTGCGCCAGCTCGATGGCGTTGCGGATGATGTCTGCCTTCTGTTCCAGAGTCGGGGCGATATTGATCGCTGCATCGGTGACGATGAACGGGCGCGGATAGGCCGGTGTCTGCAACAGGAAGCA
>SSTB01000229.1 GCA_009469665.1 Azonexaceae bacterium
CATCCTGGGCCTGCGCGCCATGTACTTCCTGCTGGCCGACATGGCGGACCGCTTCTCGCTCCTGAAGTACGGTCTGGCCCTGGTGCTCATCTTCATCGGAGCCAAGATGCTGCTGATCGACGTCTACAAGATTCCGGTTCTGCTTTCCCTGGGTGTGGTGGCCGCCATCATCGGCACCTCCGTCGTGCTCTCCCTGGCCAAGCGATCCCGGGAGCTCGCACGGAAATCGTCCGAAAACCGCAATTCGTGAGGCGAAGATCATGGAAAGGAAAACCCAGTTCTCCCTTTGGTATTTTGCGGTAGCGCTCCTCACAGTCGTTGTGGTCCACGATCTTTGGCAGGGCACCCGATCGACTGCCGCCATTGCCTACAGCGAGTTCCGCACACAACTGAAGGAAGGCCGGATTGCCGAGGTCGCCATCGGTAGCGATCGCATTTTGGGAACCTACAAGGAGCCCGTCGAAGGCAAGACCCGTTTTGTGACCACCCGCGTGGATGGGGAGTTGGCCAAGGAGTTGGCAGCCCATGACGTGAAGTTCGCCGGGCTGATCGAAAACACGTGGCTGGCTGACCTGCTTGGCTGGGTCATCCCGGCGGTAGTTTTCGTCGCCATCTGGATCTTCGCCATGCGCCGTTTCGCCGGCAAGCTTGGCGCCGGGGGAGGCTTCATGTCCTTGGGCAAGAACAAGGCCAAGGTCTATGTGGAAGCGGATACCGGGGTCAAGTTCTCCGACGTCGCCGGCGTCGACGAAGCGAAGGAAGAACTGACGGAAATCGTGGCCTTCCTGCGCGACCCCACCCGTGCCGGCCGCCTCGGCGGGCGCTCCCCCAAGGGGGTACTGCTCGTCGGCCCGCCGGGAACCGGCAAGACCCTCCTGGCCAAGGCCGTAGCCGGGGAAGCCGGCGTCCCCTTCTTTTCCATCTCCGGTTCCGAATTCGTCGAGATGTTCGTCGGCGTTGGCGCAGCCCGGGTACGGGACTTGTTCGAGCAGGCGCGGAGCAAGGCGCCGGCCATCATCTTCATCGACGAACTCGATGCCCTGGGCCGCGCCCGCAGCGCCGCCGGTGCTCTCGGTGGCCATGACGAAAAGGAACAGACCCTCAATCAGCTCCTGGTCGAACTGGACGGTTTCGACTCGACGAGCGGTGTCGTCCTGCTGGGTGCCACCAACCGCCCCGAGGTTCTCGACCCTGCCCTGCTCCGCGCCGGCCGTTTCGACCGCCAGGTCGTCGTGGATCGCCCGGACCGTCTGGGTCGCGTGGCCATTCTGGAGGTCCACATGCGCAAGCTGCGTCTGGCCCCGGATACTGACAAGACCAAGATTGCCGAGCTGACCCCCGGCTTCACCGGGGCCGAACTCGCCAATCTCTGCAATGAGGCGGCCTTGGCCGCCACCCGGCGCAATGCCGAGGCTATCAGCCTCGACGACTTCACCGTGGCCATCGAACGTATCGTCGCTGGTCTGGAGAAAAGAAACCGCGTGCTCTCTACCCGGGAGCGCGAAACCGTCGCCCACCATGAGATGGGCCACGCCCTGGTGGCCATGGCCCTGCCCGGAAGCGACCCGGTGCACAAAGTTTCCATTATTCCGCGCGGCGTGGCGGCCCTGGGCTACACGCTCCAGCGGCCGACCGAGGAACGCTACCTCATGACCCAGGCCGAACTGGAAAACCGGATGATGATCCTGCTCGGCGGACGCGCTGCCGAAGAACTGATATTCGGGCGTATCTCGACCGGAGCGGCGGATGATCTGCAGCGCGTCACGGATATCGCTCGCGCCCTGGTCACCCGCTACGGCATGAACGCGGAGATCGGACCCGTGGTGCTGGAAGCCGACAAACCCGGCTTCCTCGGCACTCCGCTAAGCGCCCCGACGAGGTCGTTCAGTGAGGCAACGGCGCGGGAAATCGACCTTGCCGTCCGCCAGCTGGTCCATGACATCTACCGGCGTACCCTGGAAATACTGCGTGTGCGGGAGGCGTTGCTACGGGAGTCAGCCCAGCAACTGCTCGCCGAGGAAACCCTTGGCGAAGCCGCGCTGGAGGAAATCCGCCAACGCCTCGCTGACGCTCCCGTCCAAGCACCCTAACGCGGCAGGGGGCCGGGTTGGACCCCCTCTCGCAGCGCTAGAATCGCCGGATGCTGGACCCGGCGGGGAACCACCACGCCGTACCAGGATTCCCGCACCCCCTGGAGCGTGCCCAGGCTCAAGGCATCGTAGGCACGATGGATTTCGGCCGCCAACCCGGCGGGGGCCGGGAACAGCCCCAGCCCCCCGCTGCCGAAGGTCTTGAGCAAGGCACTGTCGGTGAATTCCCCGACCACCTCGGGACGAATCCCCCGGGAGACGAACCAATGGTCCAGGGCGTCCCGCATCGGATGGGTCCGGGCGGGAAGCAGCAGGGGAGCTCCATCGAGGCGGTTCGGAAAGTCCACACGCCAAGTGGCTTGCAAAGCCTCCACCCCGTAGAGATCGACCGCCATCTCACCGAGCAGGAAGTCCTCGAGTTTCTGATTGGCCCGACGCGGCGCGGACTGGTCGGCGATCACCAGGTCCAGACGGTTCAATTGCAACTCCCCGAGGAGATGACCGATCTCCCCTTCGCAACACTCCAGCCGAACTGCGAGCGGAGAATGCAGAAGCGGGGAAAGAAGCCGAAAGGCCACCAGCTTTGGAACCGTATCGGTAATTCCCACGGCGAATCGCGGCCGTAAGTCGCGTCGGCTCCGAAGGTCGTTCACCAGCAGATCGCCCAGCTGAAATATTCGCTCCGCGTACTGCAAGGCAACCTGCCCTGCTTCCGTAAGCACCAGCGAACGCCCCTGGGGTGCAAAAAGCGCCTGTCCCAGTTGCCGCTCCAGGAGCGCAAGTTGTGTGCTTACCGCCTGCACGGACAAATCGAGGCGCCCCGCAGCACGGGTGACGCTCCCTTCCTTGGCCACACTCCAGAAATACAGAAGGTGACGGAAATTCAGCTCGTCCGGCGCCATTGGTTCATCCAATTTTTTGGGAAATTACTATCCATATTAATCGATTTATTTGGATATATGACTTCGCCTAATCTTCCGCCATACCGCGCCGTCGCGGGATAACCCAAAGGAGACAGCAATGATCACTCTGGAAGACTGCAAGGCCTTTTGCGAAGCCCCCGCCGAAAAAGTTGACACGGTGTGCCGGGAGCAGCATCTCGTTCCTATCGTCGCCCTCGCGTGCGCCCATGCGAGCGCCTCGAAACGCAAGCCGAAACCGGCCCCCCGTCGTTCGCCAGAGCCGGAATGGCCTTTGGCAGCCTAAGCTCGGTCACCGCCGATGGCACTTGCCAAGGGTCCATTTTCGGACCGCTCCGTATCGGTCCGCCTATCCTGGATCATGGCCGGCCTGGCGGTCGCCATCCTCCTCGCTGGCGGCCTCTGGCTCTGCCCCCAGGGCGCTTGCCGTATCCCCGCGCTAGACGTGGCCACGGCATCCGCCGTCGGCCATGGCCTGCCACCGGTTAGCGCAACCCTGCTGGCGGGGCTCACCTGGCTCGGCTCCCTGGCGGTATTGCTCCCCCTCTCCCTCGCCACCGTCTTCATGCGCCCGCAATGGCCCTGGCCGCGGCGGCTGTTTGTGCCCGCCGCCCTGGGTGCCGCGGCGCTCCTCGCCCATCTGGCCAAACTCGGCTTCGAGCGGCCCCGCCCCCTTCTGGAAAACCTCGTCCCCCTGCCGCCGGACGCCAGTTATCCCAGCGCCCACGCCATGCAAATCACTGCCTTCGCCCTGGCGCTGCTCTGGTCCTCGGCGGCCCGACCTCCCCCCCTGGCCTGGGTCACGGCCGGCGCCTTCGTGGCGGTCGTCGGCTTCTCGCGGGTGGCATTGAATGTCCATTTCGCCACCGATGTCCTATTTGGCACGGTCGCCGCCGTCTGCCTGACCTGCGCCCTGCGCGGCTGGCTCGTGAAACCGGAGCGGCGGCCGTGAGAAACAAGTTTCTTGGCATCGGCGAGCCGGGGTATCACCCCCTGCGCAAGATCCGCAACGCCTACGCCGGCATCCGGGATGCCGTGATCTACGACGGATCGGTCGCCTACAAGCTCGTCCTGTCGGTGTTCGTCCTCGCCGGCGCCTTTGCCCTGCGAGCGTGGGTGGACTTTCTCATCATCCTTCTCGCGACGGCCTTCGTGGTCGCCATGGAGATCGTCAACAGCGCCATCGAGGCGCTCTGCGATTTCGTCGAGACGCGGCACAACGAAAAAATCCGTGTGATCAAGGATATGGCTGCCGCCGCCGCGGGCATCGCCATTCTGGTCTGGCTGTCCGTACTCGCCATCGAGGTGAGCGAACTGGCACACCACTGGGGTAGCCACTAGATGATCACACCCGGCCCGCCCCCGGCCAACGGGTTCAACGCCAGACACTGCGAGATTTTCGAACAGTGGCTCGGGCTGCCCTTGATTGAGGCCGGCGCCGGAACAGATAGTCTTTCCCGTGTATAACCCTAATGAGCACCCAGCCAATGAAAGTACAGATTCAATTCTCTGAGATCAACCTGTCCGACGAAGTGCGGCGCCATGTCTTGCGGCGCCTGCACAATGCGCTGAACCACGGCGCCAAACTCGTCTCCCGCGTGGTCATTCGCCTGAGCGACATCAACGGCCCCCGCGGTGGAGAAGACAAATGCTGCGCCATCGAAGTGCGCCTTGCGGGCGGTGACGCGGTATATGCCAAGGGGGTTCAAGGCAATGTCTTCGGCGCGATCAATCTGGCCGCCAGACGCCTCGGGCAGTGCTTTGACCGCCAACTGGCGCGCTCCCATCGCCAGGCCGGGCGCCGCCGCACCATCCGCGCCCCGGCGCTCTTGGCCACCCCCGCCTGAGGCGCCGGCCGACCAAGCGCCCCGCCCCCATCGTCCGCCATGTTCACCGTCTATGGCCTATCCGGCCAAGTCTTCAACGGCCCCCTCGAGTCCCTGTATCGCGTCAACCAATTGGCGCGGCTTGCCGCCGCACGCCCACCCACGGGGCGCGAGGAAGAACCGGTTGCCGACGCGGCAACCCTGGCCACCCCGGCGCACCAGGCCCTGCGCTCCTACCGGGCCATGCTGCCGCAAGAACTGGAGCGTGGGCCGCTGATCCACGCCGCCCAGGTCATGAGCCGCCCCGCCATCACCGTAGCGGCGCAAGCGCCGGTGAAGGACGCCTGGCGGACCCTGCGCGACAACCGAATCCGGCAGGCGCCCGTGCTGGACGCCGAGCGGCGGCTGGTCGGCATCGTCAGCGAACGCGATCTGCTCACCGCTGTGGATATCGAAGACGGGCAACTGGTCGGAAACACCCTGCGCCGTACCGAGGCGGTGATGACCACACCCGTCGTCGCGTCGCACCCGATTACCGATATCCGCCGCATTGCCGCCGCCATGGTGGCAACCGGGGCTGGTGGCGTACCCATAGTCGGCGAGGACGGGCAATTGCTGGGCTTTGTATCGCGGGGCGACGTGCTGCGCGCCGTTGTCAAAGACCCACCGCTGAGCCTGTGGCGATGACGAAAGACGCCGCCCCGGCAGCATGCCATGCCAACCGGCGTCGGGCCGACGGCCACCTCGGCGCCACGGGCGGGAAACAATCGGCGGCCGAAACGATCCACCCCCTTACGGAGGCGCATGCATGAAGACGACCAACGAGCTATTGAAACGCCTGCGGGCTTGGGCGCCGAGCCGTCAGACCATCGAATCGAACCCAGCGCTCCGCGCCCTGGCCCCCCACCTGGCGGACCCCAAGCTGTGGCACTGGTCCCGCCGAGGCGTTGCTGCGGGCGTCGCCATCGGGCTCTTCATCGGCCTGCTGCTCCCGGTAGCGCAAATTCTTGCGGCGGCTGTCATTGCGGTCCTTCTTCGCGCCAACGTCCCCCTTGCCGCCGGCACCACCCTGATCACCAACCCCCTGACCGTGCCGCCCATCTACTACGTCGCCTACCAGATCGGAGCCCGGCTGACCGGCCATGCGACCCCCGAACCCTTCTCACTCGCGGACCCCGTCAGCCTCCTGGACAACCTGCAGACCATTGGCGCCACCCTCTTTTTGGGCCTGGGTGTCTCCGCGACCCTGGCTGCGCTGGCGAGCTACTTCCTCATATCCGGCGTCTGGGCATGGCGCATTGCCGCCGCGCGTCGGAGCCCGAAACACCGGGCCCGCGCCACGCCCTGATCGCAGATCGGCAACGACAGGAATTCCGTCTCGCCCCGGATAACGCCCCGGCCCCAAGCGACTGTCGCCGGCAACCCGCTCGGGCAGGGGTCAGCCGGACCGTGCCGGCGCCGCCCTCCGGTCGTCGGATTTGCCGAAGTCAGCCCCCGCAGGCCGCATAGCAGCGGTCGTAGGTTTCCTGGCAGCCGGCGCCGGAACCTCTGCCCGGACATCTGTATAGCTGGTCACCGCAGTGGCGCACACAGACATCCCAATCCCGCTGTCGGGGCGTTACCGGCTTGGCATCGGGCAGCAGCAGGCTTCCAGTGCGGGAACAGGCGCTGAAATCAAAGTGGCGTTGCGGGCCGGGCAATTGCGCCCAGGCCTCGTCGGGAATCGCTAATTCCGCCTGAAGGCTGGCCAGTGCCTCCATCCCCTCGCCGAGGGTGCCCTCCTCACGCAGCATACGGACTGCTGCACAGTCGGCACGGCGCACAGCATCCGGACCATTCCCGGTCTGCAGACGTGCGCAGCTGTGGGCAAAGAAGAAGGCCCGCGCCATGGTCGATAACTGGGGCAAGACTTCGGAGTTGTAGCGCATCACTGGCTTGTCCCCTTGGCGACCCGCCCGCACCAGGACAGGAAGTGTCGGATCCGACAAGCCTTCGACGGTCCTTTCAGCGGCGTCGATGCACGTGGTCAACTCCAGGGCCCAGGTCGCGCACGGGGACGCCAAGAGCGCTAGCAACAGGCTCAAGGCATGGATTGAAGTTCTTTTCACGGACAAATTCCCGGGATGAGGCGGCAGATGTGGGGAATCAATAGACCTCCCGGCTATAGATTATCGGCGCTCGAGGGCCACAGGAGCCAAAGCACGCACGAACGTCGCCGGGTTGGAGGAGCCAGGCGGGAATATTAAGTTTGGACGCGATGATATCCACGTAACCGAAATTTCCAGCCCCAGGTGCCGAGAGGGTCAACAGGGGATCGCCGCTCACCAGCCGGCCTGCCGGACTGCCGGCCATGGCCGCTATGGTTTCTCCCGCGGCAAGTTGATTGCGCGTGGTCTGGGCCGAGAAGACAAGTCCTCCATTGGCGCTGGTGGGCACGGTCAATTGGCTACAGTTGTCGGCCGTGTTCCTGACCCAACCGGCGGCGCTCCAATACCGCGCGTAAGCTGGAATGGGCAGTTTGAGGAATTCGTTGCCGTAGGCGTTTCCGAGCTGGAAGGCGCCGCTGCGCAGCGCCACGCTCTGCTCCCCATGGGTTGCCGAACTGACACCATCGGTATCGGCGGCCCGCACCTGTATCGCGGTCGGAGGCGTCGAGCGACTGGAGAACGTGTAGGCGATATTCGACGCCGTCCCTACCCCGCTGGCGAAACCGGTGGCCGCGATGGTGTTATTGGTGAACACGCCCAGAGTGCCGCCCGCGGCATCGCTCAGGGTGACCAATTTGGCCCAGGTGGCCCCGGCATAATTGGCCGTGATGCCACCCCCCGCCGCCCGGGCAGTCACGGTTGCCGTGAAAGACTGGCCCGAATAGGTAAAACTGCCACAACCCTGGCTCACGGTGGTGTCAAAGTAGGCCGGCTTGAAGCGCCCGACACTGGTCTGGCTGCCGTTCGCACCCAGGCCGGAGCCCAGGTAGTTGGAGGTCGTCGCAGTGAGATCGATGGTTCCCACCTCACTCCAGGTCAGGTTGGCACTGGCGGCACCACCTGCAAACCCAGACAGGGACTGGTTGATCGCCGCGGCATTGCCCGGACCCGGTATCGGATTGCTGGAGGCGAGGGTGACCGTAGCCGCCGCGGGGGATTCCTGGCCGAAATTGGGCGCAGCCGCCGGCGTGGCGCATTGGTTGAGGGCTGTGACGGTGACATTGAAAGGCGTCCCTGCCGTCAGGGGCGCCACAGGAATTCCGCTCAGTCTGAAACTCTTGGGC
>SSTB01000025.1 GCA_009469665.1 Azonexaceae bacterium
AGCCGGTAGCACCGTAACACCCAGGCGATGCAAAGGTCGCGAAAGGCGCTCCACGCGCTGAATGCCTGGGGACGATAGCCCGAACCGCATGCTTGCCCACTCCGCCACGCGACGGCTCAACCACCGACATGCCCCGAACCCTCCGCACCGCGGCGCAGCGACGGCAATCAGGAACTCCCTGAACGCCCTGCCTGGACTTCGGGTTTATGATGTCCGCCGGTCTTCCCCCTGAAACCACCTCATGCTCAGCCGATTGCGTCTTTCGACACGCATCCATCTGGCCGTCGCCTTGCCAGCCATCGCGCTGTTCGTCGTAACGGTCGTCCACTTCGACGGCAAGCGCCGCCAGGTGGAGGAACTCGGCCGAGTCAGAGCCATGGCGGACCTCGCCCAGGTCGGCGGTGCCCTGATCCACCGGCTTGCTGCGGAGCGGGGGACCACGGCGACCTACCTGGGGAGCCAGGGGCGCCAGTTCCGCACCGAAATGGAGGCGGCCCGCCAAAGCACCGATATTGCACTTGGCGCCTGGAGCCGCTTCATCAAGACATCCCGTGACCGGGTATTCGACCCGGGTCTGCGGCGAGATATCGACATGGCGATGGGTGCCCTGGGCCAGCTCGAAGAGCAGAGACACCGTGCAACGACCCAGGTCGCGGACCTTCAGGCACCCACGGCGTATTACACGGACACCAACGCGCTTCTCCTGCGGACCCTGGTCAAGTTTGGCCGCATGGCCAGCGACGCAGACCTTGCCACCCTGGTTTCGGCCTATGTAGGCCTCATCCAGGCGAAGGAGAGCCTCGGTCAGCACCGGGCGGCGGGTTCCCTCGGTTTTTCCTCCAACACCTTCGACGCCTCCCTCTTGCAGCGCTTCCTCGCCACTGTCGGTGCGCAGAACGCCCACCTTGCGCAATTTTCCGAGTATGCGCCGCCGGATCTGGCGGAGCGTCTGCGCTCGGTCCTGGCCAGCCCTGCCATGCAGGAAGTCGAGCGATTGCGCACCGACGTTGCCCGTACCGGGCCTGGACACCGGGTCGAAAGCCCCGGCGGGGCCTACTGGTTTGTTACGGTTTCACACTTGATCGACGATCTGGACGGCATCGCCCGCACGGTGGAAGAGAGGATTGTCGCCACCAGCGAGGCGGATTATCGCGAAGCATTGGGCAGCCTCCGCCTGACCGCGGCCCTAGCGGTCCTCTTTCTGGCCTCCATCCTGGGAATCGGGTATGGCATCGCCAGAGGGATTCGGGATACGCTGGCCACGTCCTCCCGGGCCCTGCAATCCCTCGCGCAGGGGAATACCGGCGTGGAATTTCGCGCCGCTGACTTTCCCGGCGAAACCCAGCCCATTTACCAGGCCCTCCTCGCCTTTCGCGAAAGCCTCATCGGGACGCAGCGACTCACCGACCAACTGACCCAGGCGCACGATGAACTCTCCCTGATCAATTCCAGGCTTGAGCAGCGGGTCTCCGAGCGCACAGCCGAATTGCGGCTGGCTGCCAGCGTCTTCGAGAATACCGCGGAAGGCATCATGGTCACCGATACGCAGGGCACCATCATCTCGGTCAACCCCGCGTTTTCGAGCATCACCGGATACAGGGCGGATGAAGCCGTAGGCCGCACGCCGCGGCTCCTCAAGTCTGACCACCATCCAGCAGAGTTCTACGCCGCCATGTGGGACGATTTGCGTGCCAAAGGATACTGGGAGGGTCAGGTCTGGAATCGGCGCAAGGACGGCGAAGCCTTTCTGGAGTGGCAAACCATCAGTGTCGTTCCCGATCAAGCGGGTAAACCTTTGCGTTACGTCGCCGTCTTCAACGATGTGACCGAATTGCACCACAAGGACGAGCGCCTGCGCCACCAGGCCTATCACGACGCCCTGACCGGCCTGCCCAACCGCTCGCTTCTGCAGGACCGCCTGGGGCACGCCATGGACCTCGCTGCCCGTGACGGTGGCGCTGTGGCCGCCATGGTGCTTGACCTGGACAATTTCAAGCTCGTCAACGACAGCCTCGGTCACGACGTCGGCGACCAACTATTGCAGGAGATCGCCCGTCGGCTGGTGGCTTGCCTGCGCCAGAGCGACACCGTGGCGCGCACCGGCGGTGACGAATTCGTAGTCATCCTGGCCGACTTCACCGACGCCGCCGAGATTGCCCACACTGCGGAGCGCATCAACCAGGCCCTGGCCCAGCCCCTTCATCTTGCCGGGCAGGAAATCCATACCGGAGGTAGCGTCGGAATCGCCCTTTATCCCCAGGACGCGCAGGACCCTTCCACCCTCGTCAAGCATGCCGACATGGCCATGTACCAGGCCAAGGCCGACGGCCGTGGCACCTTTCGCTTCTTCGACCCCGAGATGAATCGGCGCAGCGCAACACGCATGGCCATGGAAACCGCGCTACGCCGCTGCCTGCAGGCCGGGGATGGATTCCACCTGGCGTTTCAACCCAAGATCGACCTGGAAACCGGACGCACCCTCGGCCTCGAAGCCCTCGTCCGCTGGAACCACCCCGAACTGGGCCCGCTTTCCCCCGCCGAATTCATTCCCATCGCCGAAGACTCGGGGCTCATCGTTGCCCTCGGCAACTGGGTCATCTCCGCAAGCTGCCGGCAAATGCGCCTGTGGCGCGAAGCCGGGTATGCAGTACCGGACGTGGCCATCAACCTCTCGCCTCGCCAGTTCGGCGACGTGCAACTACTGGACACCATTCAGCACCACCTGGAGGAAGCCGGAATTCCCGCCACCAGCCTTGAACTTGAGGTGACGGAATCGACCGTGATGTCAGACCCGGAAAAGGCCATCGCCACGCTGGAGCGCCTTCACGCCCTGGGGACACGCATTGCCGTGGACGACTTCGGCACCGGTTATTCGTCGCTCAGTTACCTGAAGCGGCTGCCCCTCGATACCCTGAAGATCGATCGCAGCTTCGTGCGTGACCTGTGCACCAATGCCGAAGACGCCGCCATCGCCCGGACCATCGTTGCCCTGGGCCAGACGCTGGGCCTGGAAATCGTCGCCGAGGGCATCGAAACCGAGGCCCAGCGCGACACTCTCCTGGCCATGGGCTGCACCGTCGGCCAGGGCTACCTCTTCGCCCGCCCGCAGCTCCCCGAGGAAGCGGCCCGCTTTCTGGCCGCCACCTGAGGCTTCCCCCTCCCACGGCGGGAGAGGGAGGAATCAAGCCTTGTGCGTCGCCAGACGCGTCCAGGTATCGACGACGGTATCCGGGTTCAGCGAAATACTGCTGATGCCCTGATCCATCAGCCACTCGGCCAGATCCGGGTGATCCGAAGGCCCCTGACCGCAGATGCCGATGTACTTGCCGGCCTTGTTGGCGGCGGAAATGGCCATGGCGAGCAGCATCTTGACGGCGGGATCGCGCTCGTCGAAGAGGTTGGCGACGAGGCCCGAGTCGCGGTCCAGCCCCAGGGCGAGCTGGGTCAGGTCGTTGGAGCCGATGGAGAAGCCGTCGAATATCTTGAGGAACTCCTCGGCCAGCAGGGCGTTGGAGGGGATCTCGCACATCATGATGAGCTTGAGGTCGTTCTCTCCCTGCTTGAGGCCGTGCTCGGCCAGCAGATCGACAACGCCCTGCCCTTCGCCCACAGTACGCACGAAGGGCACCATGAGCTGGACGTTGGTGAGGCCCATCTCTTCCCGCACCTTCTTCATGGCCCTGCATTCGAGCTCGAAGCAATCGCGGAAGCTCTGGGCGATGTAGCGGGAGGCGCCGCGGAAGCCGAGCATGGGGTTTTCTTCCTCAGGCTCGTAGAGCTCTCCGCCCAGGAGCTTCCTGTATTCGTTGGACTTGAAGTCCGACAGGCGCACGATCACCGGATTGGGCCAGAAGGCTGCGGCGATGGTGGAAACGCCCTCCACCAGCTTTTCGACGAAGAATTCCTTGGGCGAGGCGTAGCCGCGGGCGCGGCGCTTGATTTCCTCACGCTTGGAGGCCGGCAGGCGCTCCACGTCGAGGATGGCCTTGGGGTGGATGCCAATGACGTTATTGATGATGAACTCGACCCGGGCCAGGCCGACACCGGCATTGGGCAACTGGGCAAATTCGAAGGCCAGTTCGGGGTTACCCACGTTCATCATGACCTTGACCGGCACGTCGGGCATGGCGGAGATGTCGCGGGTGACGACTTCGAAGTCCAGTTTGCCGCGGTAGACGTGGCCAGTGTCGCCTTCGGTACAGGACACGGTGACCAGGTCACCGTCGTTCAGGGTTTCGGTGGCGTCGCCGCAGCCGACGATGGCGGGAATGCCCAGTTCCCGGGCGATAATGGCAGCGTGGCAGGTGCGCCCACCACGATTGGTGACGATGGCGGAGGCGCGCTTCATCACCGGCTCCCAATTGGGATCGGTCATGTCAGCCACCAGCACGTCGCCGGGCTGCACCTTGTCCATTTCCTTCGGGTCATGGACGATGCGCACCGGGCCGATGCCGATTTTTTGGCCGATGGCGCGGCCGGAGGCCAGTACCTTGGAAAACTGCTTCAGTTTGAACTTCTCGATCTTGCCGGCGCCGGACTGAGATTGCACGGTTTCCGGACGGGCCTGCAGGATGTAGAGCTTGCCGTCGAGGCCGTCCTTCCCCCATTCGATATCCATCGGGCGCTCGTAGTGCTTTTCGATGATCACCGCGTAGCGGGCGAGCTCCAGCACTTCGGCTTCGTTGATGGAGAACTGGTGGCGCAGGTCCTCGGTGACCTCTTCGGTGATCGTGGATTTGCCTGCGACCTTCTCGGCGGCGAAGACCATCTTGATCATCTTGGAACCCAGATTGCGGCGCACCACGGCGGTCTTTCCGGCAGCCAGCATGGGCTTGTGCACGTAGAACTCGTCCGGGTTCACAGCGCCCTGGACGACGGTTTCGCCCAGGCCGTAGGAAGAGGTCACGAAAACCGCGTCGCGGAAACCGGATTCGGTATCCAGGGTAAACATGACGCCAGCCGCCCCCTTGTCGGAACGCACCATGCGCTGAATGCCGGCGGAAAGGGCCACGTCCGCGTGGACGAAGCCCTTGTGGACCCGGTATGAAATGGCACGGTCGTTATACAAGGAAGCGAACACTTCCTTGATGGCATGCATGATGTTCTCCAGGCCGACAATGTTGAGGAATGTTTCCTGCTGGCCGGCGAAGGAAGCGTCGGGCAAATCCTCGGCGGTGGCGGAGGAGCGCACGGCGAAGGACATGTCGGCGTTGGATTCCGCCACCAGGCGCTGGTACTGCTCGGTGATGGCGATGGTCAGCTCCATGGGGAACGGGGTGTCGAGAATCCACTGGCGGATCTCGGCACCGGTCCTGACCAGGGCGTTAACATCCTCGACATCGAGGGCGTCGAGGGTGGAATTGATTTTCTTGTCGAGGCCGGATTGGGCGAGGAAGAGGCGGTAGGCATGGGCCGTCGTGGCAAAGCCGCCGGGCACGCGCACGCCGGAATCGGCGAGCTGACTGATCATTTCGCCCAGGGAGGCGTTCTTGCCGCCGACCTTGTCCACGTCGGTCATGCGCAGCTTTTCAAAGGGGATGACAAGGGCTTCCATGCGGTGTCCTTTCAGGATTGTTCAAGAGTGGGGTTGGGGTGTATGGGGTTGGTGTGCAGCTCGTCGCCCAGGCCGACGTTCCCCAGGCGCCGCTCGGCTGATTCGCGGCGGGCAGCGGTACGCAGGGATTGGGCCAGGGTTTCCTGGACGAAGGAGATATGGGTTTCCGCCGCCGCCCGGGCCGCCGCAGGACGCTGCTCGCGGATGGCCTTGTACAAGGCGGTATGCTGGGAATGCAGAAGGTCGTTGGCCCCCGGCACCTTGCGCAGCTCGCCGAGGTTGAGATGGATGTTGTCGTGCAATAACCGGAACAGGGCCGACGACAGATGGCCCACCATGGCATTGTGGCTGGCCTCGCAAATGGCCTGGTGGAAGCCGATATCGGAAGCCGAACGGCGAACCAGGTCGTCGCCGGCAAAGGCTTCAGTCAATTCCACGAAAGCCTGGTCGAGGCGCAACTGGTCGGCTTCCGTCGCCCGCTCGGCGGCCCATTCTGCGGCCTGGCCTTCCAGCATGCGGCGGAAATCCAGCAGATCTTCCCGCAGGTTGGGGTGAGCCCCCAGCATTTCCCGCCAGGGGTCGATGAAGGTGGCTTCCAGACGGTCGGTGACGTAGGTGCCGCCTCCCTGGCGGCTATGCACCATGCCCTTGGAGGCCAATTTCTGGATGGCCTCGCGCAGGGAGGGACGGGAAACACCCAGGTCCACCGCCAGCTCCCGCTCCGGGGGCAGACGGTCCCCCGGCTTCAAGGAGCCTTCGAGGATGCGCCGCTCCAGGGACGCCGCGATGGCGTCGGAGATGCGGGGAACCTGCAGCTTGCTCTGGGGCATGGAGGATAGACGACGATTGGTAAGACCACGCAATTCTAAGCAATAGCACCGTGAATCGCAAGGGCTGGGAAATCCCCTATTTATTTGACTAAGCCACGGATATATCGTACATTTTGTGTGAAGCGAAAATTTGGTCGGACCATTTTACCATGCAATATTTCACGACCCGATGCAGACAGGAGTCCCCATGAACAGTTCCGCCTCCCCCCCGCCCTGTCCCAAGGACGTGTACTTCTTCGCCACCTGCGTGGTCGACCAGTTCTTTCCCGGTGCAGGGCTCGACGCCATCCATCTCCTGGAAAGGGAAGGCCTGCGCGTCCACTTTCCCGCTGACCAGACCTGTTGCGGCCAACCCGCCTACACCAGCGGCTTCCACGATCAGGCGAGGGCAGTGGCCCGGGCCCAACTCGACCTCTTTCCCGAGCCCTGGCCGGTGGTGGTGCCCTCCGGTTCCTGCGCCGGCATGATGAAGCACGCCTACCCCGGCCTTTTCGCCGCCGACCCGGCCCTGCGGGCCAAGGCGGAAGACCTCTCCGCCCGCATCTTCGAACTGACCGAATTCCTGGTCAAGGTGCTGGGGGTGCGCTTGGAGGACCGCGGAGCCCCGGCCACCGTGGTGCTGCACACTTCCTGCTCCGCCCGCCGGGAGATGGGCGTCCATCTCACCGGCCGCGCCCTCCTCGACCAGCTTGGCCAGGTCACCGTCGCCCAGCAGGCCCATGAGGCGGAGTGCTGCGGCTTCGGCGGTACCTTTTCGATCAAGCACCCGGAGATTTCCGGCGCCATGGTCAAGGACAAGGTGGATGCCCTGAAAGCCACCGGCGCCGAGCGTGTGGTGAGCGCCGATTGCGGCTGCTTGATGAACATCCTCGGCCACGCCGCCTGGCGGGACCAGCAGGAAGGCCGTTCGCAGCCCACGCTGCCAGGCGAGCACATCGCCTCATTCCTGCTGAAACGCACGGAGAAAGCCTGATGAACGCCCGCGACCGCATTTTCGCTCGCCTCCACGCCGCCCAGGTCAAGGGCCTCTACCCTGCCCCCGAACCCGCCGAATGGTATGCCCCCCGTGCTCGCAACGAAGCCTCCGACGAGCGCACCAAGCGCTTCGTTGCCATGATGGAAGCGGCGCGGGCTGAGGTTCATCGCGTCAATCAGGGCAATTGGGTCCAGAAGCTTTATGAAATTCTCTCCGCCAAGGGGCTTTCCAATCTCTTGCTGGCGCCCGGCACCGCCCATGGTGCCCGCGCAGCCGAGGGCCTCAAGGGAACCGGCGTCGCTTGCCTCGCCTACGACCGTCCCATCGAGGCCTGGAAGGCAGAGTTGTTCAACGATATCCAGGCCAGCCTCACGGGCGCCCGCGGCGCCATTGCCGAAACCGGTTCCCTCATCCTGTGGCCGGATGCCCAGGAACCCCGACTGATGTCCCTGGTGCCGCCCGTGCATATCGTTCTGCTGGAGGCTGCCGCCATCCATGCCACCCTGATCGACGCCATGGGCGCCGAGAACTGGGCCGCAGGCCTGCCCAGCAACGCGCTGCTCATCTCCAGCCCCTCCAAGACCGCCGACATCCAGCAGACCCTGGCCTACGGCGCGCACGGGCCGAAGGAACTGGTCGTGCTGCTCAAGGAGACCACGTGATGCGCATCCAGGAAAAGCCCCTGCATTTCATGCCCACGGAAGGTTTTCGCGAGCGCTCCAAGGCCGTCGTCGAAAACGAATTCCTGCAAAAGAGCTTCCGAGCCGCCATGGATTTCCTCATGGCCAAGCGGGCCGCCCAGTTCCCCGACGATGACGAACTGCAAAGCCTGCGTACGCTGGGGGAGCGCATCCGCCAGAACAGCCTGGATAAACTACCCGCCCTCCTCACCCGGCTCGAAGCCAATTTGACCGCGAATGGCGTCCACGTCCACTGGGCGGAGACGGCGGAAGAAGCCAACGCCATCATCCTCGGCATCTGCCAGAAGCACGGCGCCAGGCGCATGGTCAAGGGCAAATCCATGGTCAGCGAGGAGATCGAGTTCAACCATGCGGCAGAAGCCGTGGGCGTCGAGGCCATCGAGACCGACATGGGCGAGTACATCCTGCAACTCGCCGGGGAGAAGCCCTCCCACATCATCATGCCGGCCATCCACAAGACCAAGCAGCAGATTGCCAAGCTGTTCGAAGAGCAGATTCCCGGCGTCGCATACACGGAAGACGTTGACGCCCTCATCCAGATCGGCCGCCAGGTCTTGCGCCAGAAATTTCTGGAAGCCGACATCGGCCTCTCCGGCGTCAACATGGCCGTGGCCGAAACCGGCACCCTGGTCCTGGTGGAAAACGAGGGCAACGGCCGGCTCTCCACCACCACGCCACGGGTGCATGTGGCCATCACCGGCATCGAAAAGGTGGTGGAAAGGCTAGAGCACGTGCCGCCGCTCCTGTCGCTGCTCACCCGCTCCGCCACCGGCCAGAACATCACGACTTACGTGAACATGATCTCCCGGCCCCGCCAGCCGGGCGAACTGGACGGGCCCGAGGAAGTCCACCTGGTGCTCCTCGACAACGGCCGCACCCAGCCCTACGCCGATGCGGAACTGAGGAAGACCCTGCAATGCATCCGCTGCGGCGCCTGCATGAACCACTGCCCCGTCTACACCCACATCGGCGGCCACGCCTACGGCACCACCTACCCCGGACCCATCGGCGAAATCATCTCGCCCCATCTGATGGGCCTGGAAGCCACCGCCACCCTACCCTCCGCCTCCAGCCTGTGCGGCGCTTGCGGGGAGGTTTGCCCGGTGCGGATTCCGATTCCCGACCTGCTGATCCGGCTGCGTACCGAGGTGAATTCGGAGCCTCGACCGGATGCGCTGCTGCGCGGGCAGGGAGCGGGGTATAGCGGGTTGCTGACGGCCATTTGGCGGGGATGGGCGTGGGTGTATGCGCGGCCTGGCTTGTATCGGATGTATTCCTGGCTGGCCAGCCGGTTCAATTGGCTGACGCCTTCTCGGCAAGGGCCTTGGACGTCGGTGCGGGTGCCGATGAAGCCGGCTTCGAGGCGGTTGAGGGATTTGGTGGAGCGGAAGTGATCCCTAGGGCAGTTGACCACCGATCGGCTTCAGAAAACCGGATTGGCCGGGAGCCCGGCCTTTTCGGTCGCAAGGGGAGTGCGTTGATCCCTTGGGCTTATCCGGTTGCAGCCGAGCGTGCTGAAGACTGGGGTTCCACCTGGAAGGCGTGTGGCTTTCTTTTGCTTCGCCGTACGGACCGGGGAATTACGACGGAACCCCCGGGGTTCAGAAAAAATGCCCGGCCAAGGAGCCGCCTTGCCCCCTTTGGGTAAAGAAAACCGCACTGCCACTTGAAACCACACCCCATGCCATCAATCACCGAAACCCTCCGCCCCCTCCTGCCCCCCAAGCAACTCATCACCGACGACCTCCGCCGCCTCGCCTACGGTACTGACGCCAGCTTCTACCGCCTGGTCCCCGAGATCATCGCCGTCGTGGAAAACGAGCGCGAAGTCCAGACCGTCCTCCGGGCAGCCAAGGCCTGCAAGCGCCCCCTCACCTTCCGCGCTGCCGGCACCAGCCTTTCCGGCCAGGCCATCACCGACGGCGTATTGGTCCTCATCGGCGAGGGCTTCGCCACCTGCGACATCGTTTCCGATGCCACCACCGTACGCCTGGGGCCTGGGCTCATCGGCGGCGAGGCCAATCGACGCCTGGCCCCTTTCGGCCGCAAGATCGGCCCCGACCCCGCCTCCATCAACGCCTGCAAGATCGGCGGCATCGCCGCCAACAACGCTTCCGGCATGTGCTGTGGCACCGCCCAGAACAGCTATCGGACCCTGGCCGGCCTGCGGGTGGTCCTGGCGGACGGGGCCGTGCTGGATACGGAAGATCCCCTGAGCGTCGATGGCTTCAAGAAGAGCCACGCCGTCCTGCTCGGCGAACTGGAACGTCTGGGTGCCGAGACCCGGGCCAACCCACGGCTCGCCGCCCGCATCCGGCAGAAATTCAAGATCAAGAACACCACCGGCTACAGTCTCAATGCCCTGGTGGATTTCGAGGATCCCATCGATATCCTGGCCCACTTGATGATCGGCTCGGAAGGCACCCTGGGCTTCATCGCCCGCATCACCTACCGTACCGTCGTCGAGGAGGCCCACAAGGCCAGTGCCCTGGTCTTCTTCCCTTCCATCGAGGCCGCCTGCCAGGCGGTGATCCGCCTGAAACCGCAGCCGGTGGCTGCCGTGGAGTTGCTGGACCGGCCGGCGCTGCATTCCGTGGAGAACAAACCCGGGTTGCCGCCGGTGATCCGTGCCTTGGAGGAGGACGCCGCCGCCCTGCTCATCGAGGTGCGGGCGGACGATGCCGCCACCCTGCAAATGCGCATGGACGCGGCTCTCGGCGCCCTGGCCGGCATCGCCACCCTAGAGCCGCCGCAGTTCTCCACCGACCCTGCCACCTGCGACATGTTCTGGAAGGTGCGGAAAGGCACCTTTCCCTCCGTCGGCGCCATGCGCCGCACCGGCACCACCGTCATCATCGAGGACGTCGCCTTCCCGATCGAATCCCTGGCCGCCGCCACCCTCGACCTACAGGCTCTGCTCAAACACCACGGCTACCACGAGGCCATCATTTTCGGCCATGCCCTGGAGGGCAACCTGCATTTCGTCTTCACCCAGGACTTCGGCGACGCCGCCGAGGTGGAGCGCTACGCCCGCTTCATGGGCGACGTCTGCCGCCTCGTGGTAGAGAAGTACGATGGCTCGCTCAAGGCCGAGCATGGCACCGGCCGCAACATGGCCCCCTTCGTCGAGCTGGAATGGGGCCGCGAGGCCACTGATCTGATGCGCCGCATCAAGCGCCTCTTCGACCCGGACAACCGCCTCAACCCCGGCGTCATCCTCAACGACGACCCCGCCGCCCACCTCAGGCACCTGAAGCCCCTCCCCGCCGCCGAGGACATCGTGGACCGCTGCATCGAATGCGGCTTCTGCGAGCCCCTCTGCCCTTCCCACCGCCTGACGCTCTCCCCCCGCCAGCGCATCGTCGGCTGGCGCGAGCTGTCGCGCCGCGCCGCTGCCGGCGAGGCAGCCGGCGCCGCCGGTGAAGCCTTCGCTTATCAGGGCCTCGATACCTGCGCCGGCTGCGGCCTGTGCTCGACCGCCTGCCCGGTGGGAATCGATACCGGCGAACTCACCCGCCGGCTACGTGGTCGTCGCCTGGGCGACGGTGCCCGCCGCCTGGGGGGCTGGGCCGGC
>SSTB01000230.1 GCA_009469665.1 Azonexaceae bacterium
CGGCACCGCGAACATGCCCAGCACGGGGATGAAGACCAGCACCGCCCCGGAGAACACTCCGGGCAGCGACAGCGGCCAGGTCACCCGCCAGAAGCGCGTCCACGCCCCAGCTCCCAGGTCCTGGGCGGCTTCCAGCAGGGCCGGGTCGTGCTTTTCCAGGTTGGTGTAGAGGGGCAGGATCATGAAAGGCAGGTGCACATAGACCATGCCGACGATCACCGCTGTCGTCGAATAGAGCAGGTTCAAGGGGCCGAGAATGATGATCCAGGCGTAAACCCGGATCAGGAAGTTGCTGGCGAAGGGCAGGATCACCAGCAGCACGAAGAGATCGCGCTGCCGCTTGGGGCTCCTGGCGATGAGCAGCGCCAGCGGGTAGGCCAGCAGCAGGCAGAGCAGCGTGGTCAGTCCGGCGACCAGGAAGGATTTGGCCAGGATTCCCGCGTAGATCACGTCTTCGCCGACGAAGCGGTAGGCGTCCAGGGAAAGGCCGTGCGTCGCCAGGGGCGCCAGGCCGCCGAACTGCCCCGGCTCGCGGAAGCTCGCCGCCGCCATGATCAGCGCCGGCAGCAGGAAGAAGACGACGAGAAAGAGCGCCGGCGGCAGGGTCACCAGCCAGCGGGTCAGCCGCTCGGCGGAGGGCCTAAGACGCGAGATAGACGCCCGCATCGTGCCTCCATTCCACGCTCACCCGGTCGCCGATTTCGTGAAAGCGCGCCTTGCCCGGGGCGGCGTTGGTGGTCAGGGCGTCCAGGGTGACGCCGTTGTCGAGCTGCACCTTGTATACCGTCACGTCGCCGAGGTAGAGATACTCCCGCA
The DNA here is from genome assembly GCA_009469665.1 of Azonexaceae bacterium. The sequence continues at coordinate 817 of SSTB01000230.1, forward strand.
CCGTGCCCACGAAATGGTTCTTCAGTATGGCCTGCTCGGTGCGGTGGGAAACCCGCAGGTGCTCCGGCCGCAGGGCCAGGGCGCCGCGGCTGCCGGCGGCAGCCTCCGGATGGGCCGGCGCGGCGATCTCGCCCAGGCCGGCGGCGGCCAGGCGCAGGCCGTGGAGGGTCGATTCCACCACCGCCGCGTCGATCAGGTTGATGGTGCCGATGAAGTCCGCCACGAAGCGGTTCTTCGGTGCCGAATAGAGCACCTCCGGCACGTCCAGTTGTTCCACCCGGCCGGCGTTCATGACGGCGATGCGGTGGGAGAGCGCCAGGGCCTCCTGCTGGGCGTGGGTGACGAAAACGAAGGTCACGCCGACCTCCCGCTGCAGGGCGATCAACTCCCCCTGCATGCGCTCCCGCAGTTTGGCGTCCAGAGCCCCCAGGGGTTCGTCGAGCAGCAGCAGGCGCGGCTTGTTCACCAGCCCCCGGGCCAGGGCCACCCGCTGCTTCTGGCCGCCGGACAGCTCGTGGGGAAAGGCGCGGCCCTTCTCCTCCAGATGCACCAGGGCCAGGGCTTCATTCACCCGCCGCTTGATCTCGTTGTCGGACTTGCCCGCCATCTCGAGGGGAAAGGCGATATTGCCGCTCACCGTGAGGTGTGGGAACAGCGCGAAACTCTGGAACACCGTATGCACCGGCCGCTGCTCCGGCGGAATCCCCGCCAGGGGCCGCCCGTCTAGGAAGAGCTCGCCCTCGTCCGGCGCGTCGAAGCCCGCGATCATGCGCAGGATGGTGGTCTTGCCGCAGCCGGAAGGCCCCAGGAGGGTAAAGAATTCACCGGCCTCAATATCGAGGGAAACCGCCTTCACCGCTTCGAGCTCCCCGAAGCGTCGGGTGATGTTGCGCAGTTCGAGGAGGGCCATGCCTCGGGCGCCAGCTTTTTCTTTGCGATAGCTCCATTATAGATTGCTGATGCGCTTTTCCTGCACCATTGGACGCAATGGAGCCGCAGCCTTGGCCGCCCTGATCGGCACCAAACGTCGTGACGCGGGCTGCAATTCATCCACTCCGCAGTTGTGCGAGTCAAGTTGTGCAGATGCTGATCAGGTAGTCGGTCGGCTTTCTGCGCGGTGTCGGTGACCCGGAGCGCGTCGTGGCACTGACATCGCGCGGCCGAATCAGGCGGCCATCCTCAACTGCTCCTTCTTCTGTTCCGAAAGGAACACCATGTTCAGGTACCGGCTGTCGTTCAGCCAGGTCTCGTGGGTCTCGACACAGAGGGCCCGGATCAGCCGCAGGCACGAGGTCTCGTTCGGGAAGATGCAGACGACCCGCGTCCGGCGCTCGATCTCCTTGTTCAGACATTCGAGCATGTTCTTTCTCTTCATATGCTTGTGGTGTGCCCGGTGATGCCCCTAGATGCTCGGTCATCTCACTCTCCAGAACCTCCTGCAGCGCTTCCTTCATCATCGACTTCATCAGGTCAGGGCCGCCCGCCACCAGTCCTTCTAACGACGATAACTTCGCCTTAATCTTCCCCGCGGTCATGGTTTGCCCTCCTTAGGGGTCAAGGTCGATCTAGACAATCAACCTTTCACCATGACCACCCTTCACCGTTCCGGCAAAGAGGCATTTGCACACAATGCTGCACACTACCCAAATCATTCGAATCGCCAATAAATAGAAAAGGTGCCCGATACAGATAACATCAGCCACCTGTGGCGAGAATTGAATTGGTCCATAAATAGCCAATGAGCTTGAATATCAAAAATTCGTCATCGGATAGTCAATAACTCATCAATTTTTGATCAACATATTGTTTATTATAGCATTTATTTCAATCTGTCAGCTGGATGTAAGCTTTATCAAAAAGACTCCTCTCGGCGGCTATTGTTTTTCAAGTGCAGTACGCCGCGCACTCAATTATTTAGGAGGAGACAAATATGGACGACAACGGCAAGGCCTATTGGTCCGCTACGCTGGGCCTA
>SSTB01000231.1 GCA_009469665.1 Azonexaceae bacterium
GCCGTTGTATTCCAACCTGGTCAAAATGGATCTGCGCCTGCTCGAAGCGGCCAAGGATCTGGGCTGCGGCCCGTTCCGGGCGTTCTGGCTGATTACCGTGCCCCTGTCGAAGAGCGGCATCATTGCCGGCTCGATGCTGGTATTCATTCCGAGTGTCGGCGAGTACGTCATTCCCGAACTGTTGGGTGGGCCCAACACGCTGATGATCGGCCGCGTGCTGTGGGACGAGTTCTTTGCCAACAACGACTGGGCCATGGCCTCAGCCGTTGCCGTCACCATGGTGGTGCTGATCCTGTTGCCGCTGGCGGTGTTCAACCACTACCAGACATCGGCCGCCGCGAAAGGAGGCCGCTGATGGATAGCCGCTTCGGTCGCTTTTGGTTGGCGATGGGCTACGCCTTCCTCTACATCCCGATATTTACCCTGATCATCTTTTCGTTCAACGAGTCGAAGATGGTGACGGTGTGGGGTGGGTTTTCCACCCACTGGTACGGCGAACTGGCCAAGGATCAGGCCGTGCTCGATGCGCTGGTCCTGACACTCAAGATAGCCTTTCTGACCGCCGGGTCGTCGGTCATTCTGGGCACCATGGCGGCGTTTGCCCTGGTGCGCTATCCCGAGTTTTTCGGGCGCACCGCATTCACTGCGCATATCAACGCGCCACTGGTGGTGCCCGAAGTCATTACCGGCTTGTCGCTGTTGCTGTTCTTTGTGCTGATTTCCGATGTGTTCGGCTGGCCCGATCGCGGCATCTTCACCATCTGGGCCGGACACACGTCAATCGGCATGGCATTCGCCGCCGTGGTCATTCAGTCGCGCCTGGTCGAAATGGACAAGGCGCTCGAAGAAGCAGCCATGGATCTGGGCTGCAAGCCCTTCCAGGTGTTCTATCTGGTGACCTTGCCGCTGATCGCACCGGCGCTGATGTCGGCCTGGCTGCTCACCTTCACGATCTCGATGGATGACGTAGTCATCACCGCCTTCCTGTCCGGCCCTGGTTCAACCACGTTGCCGATCGTCATTTTGTCGAAGGCGCGTCTGGGTCTGAACCCGACCATCAATGCCATTGCCACGATAACTGTCGCCGTTGTCGCCGTGGCCGTGTTTGCCGGCAGCATGTGGATGTTCCGGCAGGAAAAGAAGCGCGCCGCCGAGCAGGCTGCCGCCTACCGCGACGCGGGCTGAACCGTTTTTTTGCAAAGGAGCTGCGCATGAAGAAGTTGACACCGATCGTCCTGGGCCTGGCATTGGCCTTTCCTTTCGCCGCGCACGCACAGAGCGCGGCCGAACTCAAGGCAGAAATCGACGCGCTCAAGGCGCAGGTTGCCGAGCTCAAGGCCATGCTCGTCAAGCCCGCGGCAGCGGCGGCCAACAGCGCCCTGGTTGCCGATGTCGCCAAACTTCGCGTGAAGGTCGAGGCCATTGAAGATTCGCGCGTCGATTCCGGATTCGCCGGCCTCAAGATTTCGGGCTTTGCCGATCCCACCTACATCTACAGCGACCGCGCCGGCCGTGGCGACTTCATTTTCCTCAACGACAGTGCCGGTGAGAACCCCAACGACCTCGCCAGCGACAGCTGGGGTTACATGAACTCCAATTTCGGCGGCGTTACCATCAAGCTGGAAAAAGAAATCGACACCGGCCTCATGGCGACCGTCAAGCTGCGTCCGTACAAGTCGCCGAACAATGGTTGGGTTGAAGAAGCATTTGCCAGCATCGACATCGGCGATGGCCGCACCGCCGTGGTGGGCAAGCGCAACAGCTTCAATGGCTATGAGTCGGTCGATGCCCCCGATGACAAGCTCGTCACCCACAACATGCTGTATGACTTTGGCGGCCCGCTTGAAATGACGGGCGCTGGCGTTGACTTCAGCGCGTTTGGCATGAGCTGGATGACGATGGTGGGCAACATGAACAGCCAGCGTGACCTGAAGGGCGCCGAAAGTCGTGGCTTCCACTGGCGTGGCGACTACGAAGTGAGCGAGTTCTTCGGCTGGGGTCTGTCGGGCATGCACGGCAAGTGGGGTGGCCAGGGTTACAACTACCTTGGCCTCGACACCTGGTACACCAAGGGCGAGTGGAACATCAACACGCAGTTGGAATGGTCCGAGCACAAGCACATGGCATTCAATGGCGAGAAGGCCTCGCACATCGGCGCCTCGCTGCTCGCCACCTACATGCTGGGCGACGGTTGGGAAGCCGTGGGCCGTCTCGACTGGCTGGACGACAGCAAGAACGGCGGCTGGCGTGGCTA
>SSTB01000026.1 GCA_009469665.1 Azonexaceae bacterium
CGCCACTTCCTCACCCTCGAACTGCCCCGCGACGCGGTAGCGCCAGCCCTTAAGGCCAGCCAGGACCGCTGCGTCCAGTTGGGGCCGGCGCTCTGTCAGGTCGAATCCGCCTCCCTCGTCGCGCCGACCAACGGTGCCCCGCCCCACGGCGCGATGCAACTACGCATCGCGCCCGACCATTACGGCGCTTTCCGAGAGGCCGCCCAGCAGGGCGCCGACCTGATCGGCGACCGTACCGAGGCGGAGGACAAGACCGAGACCGTCATCGACGTCGAAGCGCGGCTGAGCAACAAAAAGGCCCTGCGCGACCGCCTGCGTCAGCTCGTCCTGGCTCCGGGGGCCAAGGTCGCCGATCTGGTAGAAATCGAGCAGCAACTGGCCAATGTACAGGCGGAACTCGATTCCCTGGCCGGCCAACGCAAGTTCCTCGCGCTGGAAACCGAAAAGACCTTCGTCGCCATCGAGTTCCAGGCCCGGCCGGAACTGGGAAGCCCGGGCTTTTTCTCTCCCATCGGCCGGGCCTTCGGCAACATGGGGACGGTGTTCTCGGAAAGCCTCGCCGCCCTCATCACCTTCTTCGCCGCCATCCTGCCCTGGGCCGTCGTCGCCCTCATTCCCCTATGGGGCCTGCGTCGCGCCTGGCGGCGCTGGCGCGCCAGCCGCAGTCCTTCCGGAGCCCAATGATCGTGCAGCGTTCCACCAAGATAGTCGCCACCCTGGGCCCCGCCTCCAGCGACGAGGCCGTCCTGCGCCGCATGGTCCTGGCCGGGGTCGATATCGTCCGCCTCAACTTTTCCCACGGCACCGCCGAGGACCACGCCACCCGGGTCGGGCTGCTGCGCACCATCACCAAGGATACCGGCCGCACCGTCGGCATCATGGCCGACCTGCAAGGCCCCAAGATTCGCGTCGGCAAGTTCGAGCATGGCAAGGTGGACCTGGCCCCCGGCGCTTCCTTCATCCTCGACGTCACCTGCAAGCTGGGCAATCAGGAGCGGGTCGGCCTGGACTACCCGGAACTGATCGACGACGTGGAGCCCGGCGTCGTCCTGCTGCTGGACGACGGTCGCATCGTGCTCGACATCGTCGCGGTCCACAGCCAGGAGATCGTCACCACCGTGCGCGTCGGCGGCGTGCTCTCCAACAACAAGGGTATCAATCGCCAGGGCGGCGGCCTCACGGCGCCGGCCCTCACTTCCAAGGACCGCCAGGACATCCGCACCGCGGCCGAGTTGGGCGTGGATTTCGTCGCCGTCTCCTTCCCCAAGAACGGGGACGACATGCGCCAGGCGCGCAAGCTTCTGACCCGCGCCGGCTCCAACGCGCTGCTCGTCGCCAAGATCGAGCGCGCCGAGGCCCTCGGCGCCCTGCCCGAGATCTGCGAGGCCTCCGACGCCCTCATGGTGGCCCGCGGCGACCTGGCCGTGGAAGTGGGCGACGCGGCCGTCCCCGCCCTGCAGAAGAAAATCATCCGCACGGCCCGGGAACACAACAAGCTGGCCATCACCGCCACCCAGATGATGGAGTCCATGATCACCAGCCCGGTACCCACCCGGGCCGAAGTCTCCGACGTGGCCAACGCCGTGCTGGACGGCACCGACGCCGTGATGCTTTCCGCCGAAACCGCCTCGGGCAAGTACCCGGTGGAAACCATCGAATCCATGGCCCGCATCTGCCTGGAAGCCGAAAAATCCGCCGAAGTCACCCTGGACAACGACTTCCTCGACCGCATCTTCACCCGCATCGACCAGTCCATCGCCATGGCCGCCATCTGGACGGCCCACCACCTGAAGGTCAAGGCCATCGCCGCCCTCACCCAGTCCGGCTCCACGGCGCTGTGGATGAGCCGCCTGAACTCTGGCGTGCCCATCTACGCCCTCACCCCGGAAGTTAGCTCGCGCTACAAGATGAGCCTCTACCGCGACGTTTTCCCCCTGCTCATGAAGCAGAAACATATCGACCGCGACCGCCTGCTCTGGGAAGCCGAGCAACTGCTCATCGACCAGGGCGTGGTCCAGGCGGGCGACCTCATCGTGCTGACCATCGGCGAGCCCATAGGCTCTTCCGGTGGCACCAACACCATGAAGATCGTCCGCGTCGGCGAACACCCGCAACCCAAACCCTGATCCACCCGATTTCCAGGAGACCACCATGCCCCTCGTGTCCATGCGCCAACTGCTCGACCACGCCGCCGAAAACGGCTATGGCCTGCCCGCCTTCAACGTGAACAACATGGAGCAGGTCTGGGCCATCTGCGAAGCCGCCCACCAGCTCGACGCCCCGGTCATCATGCAAGCCTCCGCCGGGGCCCGTAAATACGCCGGCGAGCCCTTCCTGCGCCACCAGATCCTGGCTGCCCTGGAAGCCTATCCCCACCTGCCCATCGTCATGCACCAGGACCACGGCCAAAGCCCGGCGGTGTGCATGAGCGCCATCAAGTCCGGCTTCACCTCGGTGATGATGGACGGCTCCCTGCAAGCCGACGGCAAGACCGTCGCCTCCTACGAATACAACGTCGAAGTCTCCCGCGAGGTGGTCAAGTTCGCCCACTCCATCGGCGTTTCCGTCGAAGCCGAACTGGGCGTCCTGGGCTCCCTGGAGACCATGAAGGGCGACAAGGAAGACGGTCACGGCGCCGAAGGCACCATGACCCGGGAGCAACTGCTGACCGACGTCGAGCAGGCCGCCGACTTCGTCAAGCAGACCCAGTGCGACGCCCTGGCCATTGCCATCGGCACCAGCCACGGCGCCTACAAGTTCACCAAGAAGCCCACAGGCGACATCCTGGCCATCGACCGCATCGCCGAAATCCACGCCCGCATCCCCAACACCCACTTGGTGATGCACGGTTCCTCCAGCGTGCCGCAGGAACTGCTTGCCGAAATCCGCCAATTCGGCGGCGACATGAAGGAAACCTATGGCGTGCCCGTGGAAGAAATCGTCCGCGGCATCCAGCACGGCGTGCGCAAGGTCAATATCGACACCGACATCCGCCTGGCCATGACTGGCGCCATCCGCCGCTATTTCGCCGAGAACCCCTCTAAGTTCGACCCCCGCGACTACCTCAAGCCCGCCCGGGAAGCCGCCAAGAAGATTTGCCTGGCCCGCTACGAAGCCTTCGGCTGCGCCGGCCGCGCCAGCCAGATCAAGGTCGTCCCCCTGGAAAAGATGGCCGAGCGCTACGCCAAGGGCGAGCTGAACCAGATCGTCAAGTAAGCCCGCACCGCCCCGCAAGGCCGCCCTTGGGCGGCCTTTTCTTTTGCCCTCTCGCGCCCACGAAGCCGAGCACAAGCCCCCGTATAATCAATCCGCCGCCATACCCCCGGGACACCATGACCCTCACCCAGCACCCCCTGCGCCAGCGCCTCAACGACGAGGTCCACGCCCGCCCGCCGGTTCCGGTGGAAGCCCCCGTGCTGGTCAGCTTCCTCGCCATCCTGCACGACGAAGCCCGACCCACCGGGGACCGCGCCCACCTGGGCGCCCTCTACGAACGCCTGGGCAAGCCTCTGGAGCCCAGCGCCGACGCCGCCCACCTCATCATCGACGCCGGCACCTTCCTGCTCAAATGGGAGCGCCACGGCGAATTCTCCACCTACACCTTCTTCAAGACCCCGCAGCAGGCGCCCGGCAGCGGCGAGACCGCCCTCGCGGCGGTGCCGTCGGACTGGGTCCAGGCCATCCCCGGGCAATTGCTCGCCGCCACCCATCTCGAAGTCCTGGACGCCGCCACCAGCAATCCCCAGGCCCTGCTGGCCACCCTGACCGCTCCCGGCGAAACCGTGGTGGCCTCGAAGATCGCCGGCAACGCCGCCTGGATGTTCACCGATTTCCGCATCCACGAAGGCTTTTCCCGCTTTACCGTGGTTAACGAAACCCTGGACCGCCTGCGCGCCGGCCGTACCGTGCAGCGCCTCCTGGAACTGGAAATCTACCGCGTCATGGCCCTGCTGGCCTTCCCCGTCGCCAAGGCCGTCGTGCGCCTGCTCAACCCGGCGGAGGAAAAACTCGCCCGGCTCATCGACCGCATGGCGTCCTCCGATTCACCGGAAGACGAGCGCGCCGTCCTCGACGACCTCACCAGCCTCGCCGCCGAAGTCGAACATTCCGTCGCCAGCACCAATTTCCGCTTCGGAGCGGCTGCCGCCTACTACCGCCTCGTGCAGCAGCGAGTCGCCGAACTGAAGGAAAGCCACATCCCCGGCATGCCCACCATCCGCGGCTTCATGGAACGCCGCCTGGCCCCGGCACTCAACACCTGTGCCGCCGTCGCCCGCCGCCAGGAAGACCTCTCCGCCCGCATCGCCCGCACCAGCCAACTCCTGCGCACCCGGGTGGACCTGGAACTGGAGCGCCAGAACCAGGAAGTCCTCGCCCAGATGAACCGGCGCGCCAAACTGCAACTGCGCCTGCAGGAGACCGTCGAAGGCCTCTCCGTCGTCGTCCTCACCTACTACGGCTCGCAACTGGTGCAATACCTCACCAAGGGCACCAAAGACCTGCACCACCTCAACCCGGACGTGGTGACAGCCCTTTCCATCCCGGTCATCGCCGGCCTGGTGGCCTGGGGAACGCACCGCATGAGGAAGAAGCTGGCAGCGGAGGAGGGTGGGGGGCATTAAGTTGGGGTTGCGGAAACAACCAGCGTAAGTCTGTGAGGTGCGACGGTGGACAGCGGCTCAGATCGGTCAGGAGCGGCCCGCCAACCACCCGCGGCCACGGTCACTTGAGCGGCAACTCCGCGCTCAGCGTTGCAAAATGACACTGTTCGGAATATCGGCCTTATGTGGACCTCAACATAAGGCCGAAGTGCAGTAGTTCAGAAATCGCTACGCGCGACTGCTCGCCTAAGGAAGCTGCCAGAGGGTCCGGCGAAATCGAACTCGAGTCCCACGCCCTGATCGCCAAGGTCGGCAGGCCACCGCAGCCCGACAGCCTATCGGTCACGGCAAACCGAACCCCCTTTATAATCCGCCCTTTGCCCGCCGGAACTCCGCCGTGACCGCCCCTCTCTTCAATTCCACCCTCACCAGCCTGCCGCTCCTTTCCCGGGGCAAGGTGCGCGATATCTACGCCGTCGATGCCGACCGCCTGCTCATCGTCACCACCGACCGCCTTTCCGCCTTCGACGTCATCCTGCCCGACCCCATCCCCAAGAAGGGGGCGGTGCTGACGGCGGTGGCGGATTTCTGGTTTGCCAAGCTGGGCCACATCGTCCCCAACCAACTGACGGGAATCGATCCGGAATGCGTCGTCGCCGCAGCCGAGCGTGAGCAGGTGCGGGGCCGGGCGGTGGTGGTCAAGCGCCTGAAGCCCCTGCCCATCGAGGCGGTGGTGCGGGGCTACGTCATCGGGTCCGGCTGGAAGGATTACCAGGCCAGCGGCGCCATTTGCGGCATTGCCCTGCCGCCTGGCCTGCCCATGGCCGCCCGGCTGCCCAGCCCCATCTTCACACCCGCCACCAAGGCCGACGTGGGCGATCACGACGAGAACATTTCTTTTGCCCAGGCCCAGGCAAACTGTGCCGCCGCCCTGGCAGGGCCCCTGGCGGGAACCGGCAGGAATGGCTCCGAGCTGTGCGCCCAGGCCCGCTCAGCCGCCCTGGCCCTCTATGAAGAGGCGGCCAGCTATGCCCGCGGCCGCGGCATTCTCATCGCCGACACCAAGTTCGAATTCGGCATCGACGCCGCCGGCACCCTGCACCTGATCGACGAGGCCCTCACTCCGGATTCGTCCCGCTTCTGGCCCGCCGACCAGTATCGAGAGGGCAGCAACCCGCCTTCCTACGACAAGCAGTTCGTGCGCGATTACCTGGAAACTCTGGACTGGGGCAAGCAGGCTCCCGGGCCGCGCCTGCCGGCCGAGGTGATTTCCCGTACGGCGGCGAAGTATCTAGAAGCCTGCGAACGGCTCACGGGAAGAACGCTTTAGTATCCACGGCGAACCGGGCACGTGTCGCCCGGTCCAAAGGCCATCTTCGGGAGGAAAACAGCATGAAGCACGGCGTCCTTGAATCGCACCTCGGCCAGCCCGCCGTCCGTCGCGTCGGGCGCGACCGGCCTGCCGCCTGGCTCTACAAGGGCTGGCAGGACATCAAGGCCAATCCCCTGCCCAGTCTCGCCTACGGCCTGCTCTTCGGTCTTTGCGGCGATGCGCTACTCCTGGCCAGCGTCACCCATCCCCACCTGTTTACAGTGGCCATTTCCGGCTTCGTCATCGTGGCCCCCGTGCTGTCCGCCGGGCTTTACGAACTTTCCCGCCAGCGGGAGGGGGGCGGCAAACCCGGTTTCATCGATTCCCTGCCCCGGCTCAAGGAAAAGGCCGAACCCCTGGCGGCCTTCGGTCTCGGCGTGGGCCTGCTGGCCTTCTTCTGGGAACGGATTTCGGCGGTCATGTTCGGCGTCCTGGGAGGGACTTCCGGCATCGAGACCACCCACTTCATCACCCAGATCGTCCTCTCCGGCAACCACCGCGGCTTCGTCGCCGCCTGGTTCATCATCGGCGCCATCCTCGCCCTACTGGCCTTTGCGGTCAGCGTCGTTTCCGTTCCCCTCATGCTCGACCGCGAGGTGGGCCCCCTGACGGCCGTATCCACCAGTCTGCGGGCCTTCTCCCTCAATCTCGAAACCTTGGTCCTGTGGGCAGCTCTCATCGTCGCCCTGACCCTGCTCGGCTTCGTCACCCTGCTGTTCGGACTCATCCTCTTCATGCCCCTCCTGGGTCACGCCTCCTGGCACGCCTATCACGACATGGTGGTCTGACCCCTCCGCTACCGCTCTCCGGGCGGCGTCAGCCGCCCTTTGTTTTCCACCCCCGCCATGAACGCTGCCAATCCTCTCCTCGCCTTCGCCCGCCCCCAATCCCCCCACGTCCTGCCACAGTTCGAGACGATCGCCCCGGAGCACGTCCAGCCAGCCCTCTCCGGCCTGCTGGCCGACGCCCGGTCGCTGCAGGAGCGGCTCACGGCCGCCACGGTCCCCGCCACCTGGGACGACTTCGCCGGACCGCTGGCGGATGGGATCGAG
>SSTB01000027.1 GCA_009469665.1 Azonexaceae bacterium
CGAGAGACTGCCGCCGGGAACCGGGATGCTGACTTCCTCGACATCCTTGGGCAACCGGAAATCGTGCTGGGAGGGCAGCGGCTCGCCGCGGAAGATGAGGCTTTCCTGGGTCCACCAGATCCAGGCGACGAGGCCGACGTAGGCAAGGGCCAGAAGGAAGATCCCTCGCCCCGCCAGGCTGAGCAGGCTAGCCCTCACGCCGCCGCTTCTCGCTCTTCTTCTCGAACAGCAGGTTGACGTTTCCGCTGGGGAGCTGTTCTTCCAGCCGCACGGTGAAGCCCCACAGATAGGCCAGATGCTCCAGGACCGATTCGGTCTCCGCCCCCAGGGGGCGGCGATCGTGCAGGAAATGGCGCAGGGTGAGGGAGCGGTCGCCCCGCAGGTCCACGTTCCAGACCTGGATATTGGGTTCGCTGCTGCCCAGGTTGTACTGTTCTCCCAGGGTGCGGCGCAGGCTGCGGTAGCCTTGGTCGTCGTGGATGGCGTCGATGTGCAGGTGCTTGCGCGTGTCGTCGTCGAGGATGGCGAAAAAGCGGAATTCCCGCATCAGCCGTGGCGAGAGGTACTGGGCGACGAAGCTCTCGTCCTTGAAGTTGCTGAGGGCAAAGTTGAAAGTCTCGCGCCAATCGGACCCCGCGATGTCGGGGAACCACTCCCGGTCCTCTTCGTCCGGGGCCTCGCAGATGCGGCGCAGGTCTTTCCACATGGCGAAGCCCAGGGCGTAGGGGTTGATGCCGGAATACCAGGGGCTGTTGTAGGGGGGCTGGTAGACGACGTTGGTGTGGGACTGGAGAAATTCGATCATGAAGCCGTCTGACAGCCGCCCCTCGTCGTAGAGGGTGTTGAGCAGGGTGTAGTGCCAGTAAGTGGCCCAGCCTTCGTTCATCACCTGGGTCTGGCGTTGGGGATAGAAGTACTGGCCGATCTTGCGCACGATGCGCACCACTTCCCGCTGCCAGGGTTCCAGCAGAGGGGCGTTCTTTTCTACGAAGTACAGCAGGTTTTCCTCGGGCTCCTCGGGGAAGCGGCGCTCCTCTTCCTGCATCTCGACGACTTCCTGTTTCGGCAGGGTGCGCCAGAGGTCGTTGATCTGGGCCTGAAGATAGGCCTCCCGCTCCTTCTGGCGCAGGGTTTCCTTTTCCAGCGAGAGGCGGGGCGAGCGCTTGTAACGGTCGACGCCCAGGTTCATGAGGGCATGGCAGGCGTCCACCAGGCGCTCGACGGCTTCCGCGCCGTGGCGTTCCTCGCACTGGGCAATGTAGTTCTTGGCGAAGACCAGGTAATCGATGATGGCGTCGGCGCTGGTCCACTGGCGGAAGAGGTGATTGCCCTTAAAGAAGGAGTTGTGGCCATAGGCGGCGTGGGCGATCACCAGGGCCTGCATGGTGAGGGTGTTTTCCTCCATCAGGTAGGCGATGCAGGGGTCTGAATTGATGACAATCTCGTAGGCCAGGCCCATGTGGCCGCGCTTGTAGCGGTTCTCGGTTTCCAGGAAGTGCTTGCCGAAAGACCAGTGGTGGTAATAGACCGGCATGCCGATGGAAGCGTAGGCGTCCATCATCTGTTCGGCGGTGATGATTTCGAGCTGATGGCGATAGCAGTCAAGGCCGTAGTTGCGTGCCACGCGGCCGATTTCGGCGTCGTAGCGCTCTATGGCCTCGATGGTCCAGTCGGAGCCCTCGGCGATGGGGCGGATTTTCTTCTTGCTCATGGTGCTCCCGCCGGGCAAGCCGCCAGGGGCGAGGTGAAGGGGGGCGGGCGTGAGGGTGCGCCGCTCATGCTAGCCTCTTGTGGAATAGTTCCCGGAAGACGGGGTAGATGTCGGTGACCTCGCCGATGCGTTGCAGGGCGAAGCACTCCGGGTGGGTCTCCTGCAGCCGCTCGTATTCCAGCCACAGGTTCTGCGGTGCGCCCTCGGTGATTTCGATGTAGGCGAAGTACTGCACGCAGGGCAGGATGGACTCGCTGAGGATTTGCCGGCACAGGGGAGAGTCGTCGTTCCAGTTATCACCGTCCGAAGCCTGGGCGCCGTAGATGTTCCACAGGTTGGAGCTGTAGCGCTCGGCGATGATCTGCTGCATGAGCTTCAAGGCGCTGGACACGATGGTGCCGCCGGTTTCCCGGGAATGGAAGAAATTTTCTTCATCCACCTCTTCCGCCGCTGTGTGGTGGCGGATGAAAACTACCTCGATCTTCTCGTAATTGCGGTTCAGGAAGAGGTAGAGCAGCATGAAGAAGCGCTTGGCCATCTGTTTCTTCTGCTCGTCCATGGACCCGGACACGTCCATCAGGCAGAACATCACTGCCTGGGTCGAGGGCTGGGGGATGCGGATGCGGTTGCTGAAGCGCAGATCGAAGGGGTCGATGAAGGGAATGGCCTCGCGGCGCGCCTTGAGGCAGGCGATTTCCCGCTCGATGCGCTCGATGCCCGGGTCGCCCGGCACGTCGCGCTTCAGGCGGTCGAGTTCCTCCTGCAATTCCCGCAGGCGGGCGGAATAGGGGCCGCCCACCGCCACCCGGCGGCCGGCGGCGCCGCGCATGGTGCGCACCAGATTGATATTGGTCGGCACCCCCGTCTGGGTATAGCCGGCCCGCACCCGCTTGTATTCATCCACCCGGGCGAGCTGGCGCTTCACCAGATTGGGCAGGGCCAGTTCGTCGAAGAAGATGTCGAGAAATTCGTCCCGGGTGAGGGTGAAGACGAAATCGTCCTGGCCCTCCCCTTCATTGCTGGCCCGGCCTTTGCCCTGGCCGCTGCCGCCTCCCAGCGGTCGCTCGACCTGATCACCGGTATTGAAGCGGTCGTTGCCGGGATGGACCATGTCCCGCTTGCCCCCCCGGCCATGGCGGAAATGGGGTTCTGAGATGTCTTTGCCGGGGATGCCGATCTTCTCGCCGTTATCCAGGTCGCGGATGCCCCGCCTGGCGATGGCGTCGGCCACCGATTTGCGAATCTGTCCCTTGAAGCGCTGGATGAACCGGCTCCGATTGATCGAACTCTTGTTCTTGCTGTCCTGCCGCCGATCGACGATGCGTACCGTCATTGAGGACTCCCTGTGTCGGGCGCGAGGCACAGGCCACGCGCTCCCGGCCCATCACGAAGACTTGCGTACCCGCAGATACCACTCGCACAGCAGGCGCACCTGTTTTTCGGTATAGCCCTTGGTGATCATGCGATTGACGAAATCCTGGTGCTTCTTCTGCTCGTCGGCGCTGGCCTTGGTGTTGAAGGAGATGACCGGCAGCAACTCCTCGGTGTTGGAAAACATCTTCTTTTCGATCACCGCCCGCAGCTTCTCGTAGCTGGTCCAGGACGGATTCTTGCCGTCGTGCTTGGCCCGGGCGCGCAGGACGAAATTGACCACCTCGTTGCGGAAGTCCTTGGGATTGCTGATGCCGGCCGGCTTCTCGATTTTCTCCAACTCGTCGTTCAGGGCCCCCCGGTCGAGGATTTCGCCGGTGTTCGGGTCGCGGAATTCCTGGTCTTGAATCCAGAAGTCGGCGTAGGTGACGTAGCGGTCGAAGATGTTCTGGCCGTATTCGGAATAACTTTCCAGGTAGGCGGTCTGGATTTCCTTGCCGATGAACTCGGCGTAGCGTGGGGAGAGGTATTCCTTGAGGAAGCGCAGATAGCGTTCCTCAATCTCGGGCGGGTACTGTTCCTGTTCGATCTGCTGCTCCAGGACGTACATCAGGTGTACCGGATTGGCCGCCACCTCCCGGTGGTCGAAGTTGAAGACCTTGGAGAGAATCTTGAAGGCGAAGCGGGTGGACAGCCCGGTCATGCCCTCGTCCACCCCGGCGTAGTCGCGGTACTCCTGGTAGCTCTTGGCCTTGGGGTCGGTGTCCTTGAGATTTTCGCCGTCGTAGACCCGCATTTTGCTGTAGATGGAAGAGTTCTCCGGCTCCTTGAGGCGCGACAGGGCGGCGAACTGGGCCATCATGCGTAGAGTGTCCGGCGCGCAGGGGGCCTGGGAAAGCGACGAATTGACCAGCAGCTTTTCGTAGATGTGGATCTCGTCCGACACCCGCAGGCAGTACGGAACCTTGACGATATAAATGCGGTCGAGGAAAGCCTCGTTGTTGCGGTTGTTCTTGAAAGCCTGCCATTCCGCCTCGTTGGAGTGGGCCAGCACGAGCCCGTCGAAGGGGATGGCGCCGAAGCCCTCGGTGCCCTTGTAGTTCTGCTCCTGGGTGGCGGTGAGCAGGGGGTGCAGTACCTTGATGGGCGCCTTGAACATCTCGACGAATTCCAGGATGCCCCGGTTGGCGAGGCACAGGCCGCCGGAGTAGGAATAGGCGTCCGGGTCGTTCTGGGAATAGGTTTCCAGCTTCCTGATGTCGATCTTGCCCACCAGGCTGGAAATGTCCTGGTTGTTCTCGTCGCCCGGTTCGGTCTTGGAGACGGCGATCTGGGACAGCACCGAGGGGCGAATCTTCACCACCCGGAACTTGGTGATGTCGCCGCCGAATTCCTGCAGGCGCTTCACCGCCCAGGGGCTCATGATGGTGCCCAGGTAGCGGCGGGGGATGCCGTAATCCTCTTCCAGGATGGGGCCATCCTCATTGACGTTGAACAGGCCCAGGGGCGATTCATGCACCGGCGAACCCTTGATGGCGTAGAAGGGCACCTTCTCGATGAGGGCCTTCAGCCGCTCTGCGAGTGAGGACTTACCCCCGCCGACCGGCCCAAGAAGGTAAAGAATCTGCTTCTTCTCCTCCAGGCCCTGGGCGGCGTGACGGAAGTAGGAAACGATGTTCTCGATCACCTCCTCCATGCCGTAAAACTCGCGGAAGGCGGGATAGAGCTTCATCATCTTGTTGGCGAAGATGCGCGAGAGCCGAGGTTCCAGCCGTGTATCGAGAAGTTCCGGCTCGCCAATGGCGATGAGCATGCGCTCGGCGACGCTGGCGTAGGCAGTGGGGTCGGTCTTGCACAGGTCGAGGTATTCCTGGACCGACATTTCTTCCTCTTGCGCGGCTTCGTAGCGGCTCTGGTAGCGGGCGAAGATCGACATGCTGGACTCCTTCCTGGTTGTACCGCCGGCATCCTGCCGTGTGCGGGTTTGAATCCACATTCGTACAACGGTTCAACCGGAAACCCGGTTGAAGCGGGCGGTTTCACTCTACGCCGCCTGCGGTTGCCTCCCGGCCAAATCCTTCACGGTCTCGGCCAGACGGTCAAGCCCCCAGTCCAGTTCGCCACGGCGGAGGGTGAGCGGTGGCGCCAGGCGCAATACCGTGCCATGGGTGTCCTTGCTCAGGACGCCGTGTTCCAGGAGGCCCAGGGCCAGACGGCGTGCGTCGAGCCGCTGGGCATCGAGCTCGATGCCGGCGAACAGTCCTCTGCCTCGCACCGCCACGATGGCGGAACACTCCGCGGCCAGGGCGTTCAGGCGCTCCATCAGAATTTCGCCCAGAGCGGCGGAACGGGCGACCAGATCCTCGTCCTCCAGCACATCCAGGGCGGCCAGGGCTACGGCGGCGGCCAGCGGGTTGCCGCCGAAGGTCGAGCCGTGGTCGCCGGGTCGGAAGACGCCCATCACCGCCTCGTCGGCCAGAAAGGCGGAGACCGGCAGCAGGCCGCCGCCCAGGGCCTTGCCCAGGATGAGGCCGTCCGGCCGCACGCCATCGTGCTGGCAGGCCAGCAAGCGGCCGGTGCGTCCCAGGCCGGTCTGCACCTCGTCGGCGATGAGCAATACCTCGTGGCGGCGGCAGAGCGCCGCGCAGGCGGCCAGATAGCCCGGGGGCGGAACGACGATGCCGCCCTCGCCCTGGATGGGCTCCACCAGGAAGGCTGCCGTATGGGGCGTGATGGCAGCGGCCAGGGCCGCCGGATCGCCGTAGGGGATGCGCTTCATCCCGGGAGAGAAGGGGCCGAAGCCGCGGCGGTACTGGGGTTCGGACGACAGGCCCACCGCGGCCAGGGTGCGGCCGTGGAAATTGCCCTCGCAGGCGATGATTTCGGCCCTGTCCGGTGGGACGCCCTTCACTTCGTAGGCCCACTTGCGGGCGGCCTTGAGGGCCGTTTCCACCGCTTCGACGCCTGTGTTCATGGGCAGGGCGCGCTCATAGCCGGTGAGCAGGGTGAGGCGGCGCAGGAAGCGCGGCAGGCGGTCGTTGAAATAGGCTCGGGAGGTAACCGCCAGACGGCCGGCCTGCTCAGTCAGGGCGGCCAGCAGGCGGGGGTGGGCGTGGCCGAAGCTGGTGGCGGAATAGGCGGACATGAAATCGAGGTAGCGCCGCCCCTCCACGTCTTCCAGCCAGGCACCCTGGCCCCGGGCCAGGACCACCGGCAGGGGGGCGTAATTGCGGGCGCCGAAGCCCTCCTCCCAGCGCCGCAGCGTGGCAGCATCGGGGCGGGACACCGCCTCCGCCAGGGCCAGAATGAAGCGGGCCGTGGCACCCTGGGGGTCCAGGGCCGGGTCGAACTCCACGATCTCCAGGCCGACGCAACTGCGCTCCCGCAGCACGCCGGCCAGGCCGGCCAGCAATTCTTCGGCCGTGATCCCGTGGGGGACCGGCGTCGCAACGCCCGGAGCGGCGCCGGGGTCCACGGCATCCACGTCCAGGCTGATGCCCCAGGGGCCGGGGCCCAGTTCGTGGCGCGCTGCGGCGAAGACGGAGGTAAAGCCTCGCTCCCGCACCTCGGCCATGCAATGGATACGCACGCCCAGGCGGGTGAGCCGCTCCATCTCGGCCGATTCAAAGCTGCGGGCACCGATGACCACCACGCGGGACGGGTCCAGGAGGGGGCCGGGAATCGTGGCGAGAGGCGCTTCGCCTTCACCCAGCAAGGCGGCGAGGGGCATGCCGTGGGCGTTGCCGCTGGGGCTGCTGGCGGGGGTGTGGGCGTCGAGGTGGGCGTCGATCCAGATCAGGCCGGGGGCGGTGCCCAGGGCACGGCCGACGCCCTTCCAGGTGGCGGCGGCGAGGGAATGGTCGCCCCCCAGAACCAGGGGGCGGTCGGCCCGGGAGACGACCTCGGCGCATCGGCTGGCGAGGCGCTCCAGAATGGCGGCCAGGTCGTCCTGCCCTGCCAGCGCCAGGGCCTGCCACTCGGCTCCCAGGCCGTTGGCCCGCAGCCGTGCGACGAGACCGGCCCGGCCCAGGGGCGAGTCATCGGCAAGATGGGGATGGGGACCGCCGAGAAAACTTCCGACCGCGATGCACTGCACCGTCGGGTTCAGGGAGATCAGTTTGCGCATGGGGCGCCTCCTCTCCAGGCCTGGGGGTCTCTACCAGCTTAGACGAGAGTCGCCGGGGCCGGTTCGGAAGCTTTGCCGGACGGTCGAAATCCGCCCCCGGATGGCGTGCGGTGATCGGGGGGCCGGCCTCTGGCTTACCCCAGCGCTGTCGCAACCGCCCGAAAACTCTCCAGCCCGGCTTCCAGATTTTCGATGATTTCACCGGCCAGTTCATCCGGCTCGGGCAGGTTATCCAGATCGGCCAGGCTCTTGTCCTTCAACCAGAAAATATCGAGGCTGGTCTTGTCGCGGGCGACGATCTGCTCATGGCTGAACTTGCGCCAGCGGCCTTCCGGATTGGCTGTCTCGTGCCAGGTTTCGGCGCGCTCGTAGCGGTTCAACGGGTTGTAGCAGGCGACGAAATCCTGCAAGTCCTCGAAGCGCAGCGGCTTCTTTTTCAGCGTATGGTGGATGTTGGTGCGATAGTCATAGACCCACACCTCCCACGTCCACGCCTCCTTGCGCGCCGGCTGGTTATCGAAGAACAGCACGTTCGCCTTGACGCCGTTGGCGTAGAAGATCCCCGTCGGCAGGCGCAGGATGGTGTGCAGATCGGTCGTCTCCAGCAACTTGCGGCGCACCGTCTCGCCCGCACCGCCCTCGAACAGCACGTTGTCCGGCACCACCACGGCGGCGCGCCCCGTCGTCTTCAGCAGGCTGCGGATATGCTGCACGAAATTGAGCTGCTTGTTCGAGGTCGTCGCCCAGAAATCCTGGCGGTTGTAGGTCAGGTCATCACGATCCAGCTCGCCGTCCTCATTGGTGAACACCATGCTGCTCTTCTTGCCGAAGGGCGGGTTGGCCAGCACGTAGTCAAAGCTTTCCTGCGGCGGGGCGATCAGCGCGTCGTTCGGCGAAATCGGACTGTCCCCGTCGATCTCACCAATGTTGTGCAGGAACATGTTCATCAAGGCCAGCCGCCGCGTACCGGCGACGATCTCGTTGCCAAAAAAGGTATCGTGCTTGAGGAAAGCCCGCTGCTCGCGGTCCATGCCGGGGTAGGTGTCGACCAGGAAATCGTAGGCGGCGAGGAAAAAGCCGCCGGTGCCGCAGGCCGGATCGGCAATCGTCTTTCCCGGCAGCGGCCGCACGCACTCCACCATCGCCCGGATCAGCGGGCGCGGCGTGAAATACTGCCCTGCTCCCGACTTCGTATCCTCGGCGTTACGCTCCAACAAGCCCTCGTAGATGTCGCCCTTGACGTCCGCCCCCAGCGTCACCCAACTGGTTTCGTCGACCATGTCGATCAACCGTGACAGCTTGGCCGGGTCCTGGATCTTGTTCTGCGCCTTGGTGAAAATCTGCCCGAGCAGCCCCGGCTTGTTGCCCAGCTCCCGCAGCACCGTCACGTAATGCACTTCCAGCGCCGCCCCGCGCACAGACTTCAGGCTCGCCCAGCCGAGGTTTTCGGGAATCCCGATCTTGCGGCTGTACGGCGGCCGACCGTACTCGTCGGCCATTTTCAGGAAAATCAGGTAAGTCAGCTGCTCCAGGTAGTCGCCATAGCCGACGCCGTCATCGCGCAGCGTGGTACAAAAGCTCCAGACACGGGAGACGATGGATGCGGTTGCGTTCATGTTGATGAATCTTTCAAATAAATTCGGTGCGGGAGCCCCGGTGGTTTGGCGTCAAACCACCGGGGTTAAACGAGCCTAGGTGCTTAGCTCCGGTGGTATACGGGTCAGCTCCGGTGATATGACGTTGGCTAAAGCGCATAAATTTATGCGCCTTGGCGTATAGGCGGCGTATAGAATTCTTTATTCTTCAAATAAAACTTTGTTTATTAGACATTTTTTTGTTGCACCAAACTGGTCGTTATTTATGCGCCGAGGCGCATAGCGTCCGGTTTGCGGCTTCGCTAGGCTTTCAGATTGAAGTCATCGTTACCATGCATCGTCAGCCGTGAATCAAGAAATTCAGCGCACACGGAAAATGCACAACAATTGGATTTATTGGACTTTTCCGCCACATAACTTCTCCACCCAGCGCTGGTGAATCAAAACAGGATCAAGAAACTACGCCCACCCGGGAACATACCCGCCTCTCGGGTGCTCAGGATCGGCAATCCTGATCAGATTAGCCTCCAGCGCCTTGTTGATGACCGTGCTTGCCTGCGCCGCATTCCGGCTGGCAATGCCCAAGCGGGCGCATAAGGTGGCGTTTTTCATCTTGTCGCCGCTGAGAAACTTGAACACCGCGTGGAAGTAACAAGCGCGGACGCGCTCGTCGGGTGTCATGTCGGCAAACATGCGCGGTCCATACATAACAACCTGCGTAGCATGGTTTTCGGCGCGGAACCATGGCGCTGGAAGCTGGTGTAGTTCGACCAACTCAATCACCTTGTCCAGACCGCTCCCCTGTTCCTCACAGAAATTCATCCGCCGCATCAAGCTGGCCAGCGCCTCGTTGCGGGAGCGTGGCGGCAAATCCACCATCCGATCGGGTTGAACCAGCGGGATGCCTGGATTGCTGATTTCAATGCGGTCGCTGAACAATTCGATCAGCGGCCCCGCCCCGGTAATCGTCATGTCCTGGTGAATCATGGCATTGGCGACGAGTTCGCGTATCGCCAACTCGGGAAACATCGAATGCGATTCCCGTAGCGCAGCCCCGATGTGCTCGTTCTTCGGTTGCAGATCGTTCAGGTAAGCGACCAGCCCCTCGAACCCCACCGCATACCCCTTCTGTCCATCATGGCGATGCTTGACTGTGGTCGCGCGGGTTTTCCCCTCATAGGCAACAAAGCGAATCGCCTTGCGGGAAATCCCATCGTCGAACTCCGACAAACGGTTGGCAAACAGGATGGCGCCCAGATTCGTGATGTTCCACCGCTCGCCGACATCTTTCACTGCCAGCCGGTCCACCACCAGCTTCTCGAAAATTCCCTGCCGGTTGTCCGGCAGAGGCTGCTTGGTCAGACGGAAATACTGGCTGTAGTCGAGCAGCGCCAGAACATCGTCGCCCGAAACATACTGGCGGGCAATGCCGCCCTCCCAGCGATAGGGGCGCATGCGATCAATCAGGGCCTGGTAACGCTCGGGATAATCCGTCAGCTTCGGCGTTGCGCTGCCAATGCGGATGTAGGGCGTTCCATTGAAGCAGACTGGCGCCCCGGTTGCCGCCGGGATTTCCAGCAAAACAACCCGCCCATCGGGATGGCTGACCTCCCGGAAGGCAAAAGCGATGCTCGGCTGCAAACGTTGCGCCAGCCAGAACTGCAAGGGTTGATTCCCCATTTTTTCCGACTCGGGGTGGAAGCCCGTGCCAATCACGCGATGACTGCCATCCTCAATCCCCCAAAGCATGAAGGCCGTCTCCCGCCCCACCATGCGGGCAGCGTTGGAAAGCGCAGAGCAACGCAAGCCGATCATCTCCGGATCGGCATTGTTCGCCTTGAACTCCAGCCACTCCATTTCGTCGGGCTGAGCGCGGAGTTCATTCACCAGATCAATATCGCGGGCTGCGCTCATTGCGTGGCTCCTACTGTTGGACGTGTTTTCTTCTTGCCGGGGGGTGCCGACAAACGCTCGGCGCGGATGCGTTCGAGCAGGGTGGTGGCGGGTTCTTCGTTTTTGGCCTGTTTGACCAGTTGACCGCAGAAAGCCTTTTTCAGGATGGACTGGCGCAGCGCGTCGGCCTGTTGCAGCGCGGTGGCGAGGGTTTGGTCGAGTTGGTCGGCTTCGGAGAGTTTTTCGGCAAGCAGTTTTTCTATTTGTTGCTGTTCTTGCTCACTGCAAAGCGGATAAGCAAAACCTTCAACGGACTTGGTGTTGAAGTGAATCAACGCAACCCCAACCATCTTTTGTTTTACGCGCCCCTGCGTCTGCCAGTTCATGTAGTAGGCCAACAAATGCGAGGAAACATGTCGCGGCGCTTTGACAATAACGAGATCAGAGCAATTTGCCTTACCCAAATGCTCGGGGATTACACAAGAAACGCCAATAGAACCTGAGCGAACCACGACCACATCCCCCGCAGACAAGGCGGACTTGCTCAAGGACTGATGGAATCCTTCTGATATGAACTTTAAGCCTTCGGGATCAAAACGGTTTTCTCGAACATTCTGCGAACGCAGAAATGGCACCCCCTGTTCGATGTATTCGTCCTTCATTGGGCCTACGTAACCGACCGTTACTCGGTCCACCAACTCACCAACGCGAATCCAGCCCCACCCCGCCGGCAGTTCAGGCAACTCGGCGAGTTCTTCGGCGGTGAGCGGAGGCAGGGGCTTGGGGGGTTTGGGTTTGGGGCCTGCTTGGCCGGCGGTTTGCCAGTCGGCGAGTTGTTGCTGGTAGCGGGCCTGGCGTTCGCGGGCGATGCGTTGTTGCAGGGC
>SSTB01000232.1 GCA_009469665.1 Azonexaceae bacterium
AGCACGTTGCCCTTGGACTTGGACATCTTCTGGCCCTCGGCGTCGCGGATGAGGCCGTGCACATAGACGTGCTGGAAGGGGATCTTGCCGGTGATGTGCTTGGTCATCATGACCATGCGGGCGACCCAGAAGAAGATGATGTCGAAACCGGTGACCAGTACCGTCGAGGGCAGGTAGAGGTCGAGGGCGGTGTTGGACTTGGCCGGCCACTCGGCCGTCCAGTCGAGGGTCGAGAATGGCCACAGGGCGCTGGAATACCAGGTATCGAGCACGTCCGGGTCGCGGGTCAGGCGGGGGCCGTCGGCGAGCAGGGCTTCGAGTTGCTCCAGACCAGCATTGGCCAGGAAATCGGGGGATTCAGGGTGGTGCTCGACGAAACGGGCCCGGGAGAGGTCGCCCTTCAAGTGGGCGATACGGGCTTCGGCGCGTTCCTTCCAGCGGGCGATGGCTTCTTCCTCGCTATGGGCGACGACGACGTTGCCCAGGGCGTCGTACCAGGCGGGGATCTGATGGCCCCACCAGAGTTGCCGCGAGATGCACCAGTCCTGGATGTTGTTCAGCCACTGGTTGTAGGTGTTGACCCAGTTTTCGGGGACGAACTTGATCTCGCCCGAGGACACCACATCCAGGGCCTTCTGGGTGATGGATTGGCCATCGGCTCCCGGCTTGGACATGGCGACGAACCACTGGTCCGTGAGCATGGGCTCGATGACCACGCCGGTGCGATCGCCACGGGGTACCTTGAGCTTGTGCTTGTCAGTCTTTTCCAGGATGCCAAGGGCTTCCAGGTCGGCGACGACGGCCTTACGCGCATCGAACCGGTCCAGGCCCCGGTATTTCTCGGGGGCATTGTCGTTGACCGTGCCGTCCAGGGCGAGAATGGAAATCATCGGCAGGCCATGGCGCTGGCCCACGGCATAGTCGTTGAAGTCGTGGGCCGGGGTGACCTTCACGCAGCCGGTGCCGAATTCGAGATCGACGTAGCTGTCGGCGATGATGGGAATCTCGCGGTCGGTAAGTGGCAGCTTGACCGTCTTGCCGATCATGGCCTTGTAACGTTCGTCTTCCGGATGCACCATCACAGCGGTGTCGCCGAGCATGGTTTCGGGACGGGTGGTGGCTACCGTCAAACTGCCCGAGCCATCGGCCAGCGGGTAGCGGATGTGCCACAGGAAGCCATCTTCTTCTTCCTGCACCACTTCCAGGTCAGAGACGGCGGTGTGCAGCTTCGGGTCCCAGTTGACCAGGCGCTTGCCGCGGTAGATCAGGCCTTCTTCGTAGAGGCGGACAAAGGTTTCGGTAACCACCTTGTTGAGGCCGGCATCCATGGTGAAGCGCTCGCGGGTCCAGTCGGGGCTGGTGCCCATGCGGCGCATCTGGCGGGTAATGGTGCCACCGGAGTACTCCTTCCATTCCCAGACCTTTTCCAGGAATTTCTCGCGGCCGAGGTCGTGGCGGGAAATGCCTTGGGCGTCCAGTTGGCGCTCGACGACGATCTGGGTGGCGATGCCGGCGTGGTCGGTGCCCGGCTGCCACAGGGTGTTGTGACCCCGCATGCGGTAGTAGCGGGTCAGAGCATCCATGAGGGTCTGGTTGAAGCCGTGACCCATGTGCAGGGTGCCGGTGACGTTGGGCGGCGGCAGCAGGATGCAGAAGGCATCGCTGGCGGGCTTGGATTGGTCCAGACCGGCGGCGAAATAACCCTTGGATTCCCAGTTGGGGTACCAGCGGCGCTCGATGTCCGCGGGTTCGAAAGCTTTGGCGAGTTCCATGGCCTTGGGAGAAAACGGAAAACCTTGAATTATACCGGCAAGGGCGGGGGCGCCGGCTGGCCGCTATTAGTCAGTCAAATGGCTCGGCGTGAATGCCGAGGCGCGCATCCTCGCCCCAGTCGCACGAAGCGAACCACAGCCAAAGCTGAAGCTATGGCGAGGATGAGCGACGAGCGGGGATGCGGAGTGCACCGAACAGTGCTGAACCTGCTTGACCGATGACTAGCCGCGTTTGGCGAAGTAGGCGGTGACGGCAGCCTCGTGCTCCGCCGAGACGTGCATGAGCGCCTGGCCTGCCGCGGAAAGTTCCAGCAGACTTTCCAGGGGGACCGTTTGCGCTTCGCGCAGGAGGCGCTTGCTGAGGCGCAGGGCAGCGCCGGGGTTGCGAGCGATGCGCTCAGCCAGCGTATGCGCCTCCGGTAACAGGCGCTCCGGCGGCACTACGTGGGAGACGAGGCCGATGCGCTGGGCTTCCGCAGCGCCGATGGGCTCGCCGGTGAAACTCAATTCGGCGGCCCGGCTGTAGCCGACGACACGCTGTAGCAGCCACGCGCCACCGTCACCGGAGATAAGGCCTAGGGTGACGAAGCTTTCGGCGAAACAAGCCGCTTCCGAGGCGATGCGGATGTCACAGGCGCAGGCCAGATCGCAGCCGGCGCCTATGGCAGGGCCATTGACCGCGGCGATGGTCGGGACGTCCAGGCGGTGCAGGGCGAGGGGGACGCGCTGGATGCCGCGGCGATAATTCTCCCGGATTTCAGCGGGGCTTCCTCCGGCGAGGCCCTTACGGTCGCGAAAATCCTTGATGTTGCCCCCGGCGCAGAAGACTTCTCCCGCACCGGTCAGGATGAGCACCTTGATGAGCGGATCGGCCTGGACGCTGTCACAGGCGGCGACAATGGCCTCGAACAGTTGCGGGTCCGACAGGGCGTTGCGCCTTGGGGGATCGTTCAGGGTCAGGACGGCGATGGGGCCGTCCCGTTCAAGAAGCACGCGGGTGCTCATGGAAAGCTGGCGTCACTCGCGGTGCTGGCGCGCCGCAAATTCGGCCAGAACGTCCCGGGCGGTGTCTTCGACGCCGCGGCGCAGATCCGCCGTGATGGCGGGCATTGCTGCGGCCAGAGCAGCCTCGACTAGGCTCGGCAACACCGCTTCCAGGCGCCGCTGCACGAGCGTGCTCAATTGCTCTGCCAGTTCGGCGGGCGCCGGGCCGGCAGGTGCGAAGGCGGCAGGCGTTGCCATGGAGGGGGCTGCAACGCTTGGGGCGGGCAACTCGGCATCAAGGACGGGAAGTTCGTCGTCGCCCACCACGTCGGTAAGGACGGGAATGTCCTCCGCCTCGTTGGGCGAGACCGGCCGGCGCCGATTCATCAGGGCGTCGGCCCGGGCGAAGACCTTGCTGGGCGGCGCGATGCCTTCGAGCTCTTCCATCAGGAGGCGCTCAGGTCGAAGTATTGGACGGCATGGCCCCGCTCCTTGTAGAAGCGAACCCGTTCCCGGGCGGCGTTACGGTCAGCGTCCTCCTGGCCGACCACTTCGATGAGGCTGGTGAAACGGGAGAAATTGGGTGGTACTTCCAGCCCCAGGTTCAGGAGGCGCTCCTCCTGAGCCGGTGCATCGAGAGAGGTGGCAATGAGGATCGGCGTCTCAGCCGCCAGGGGAGAGTCGGCACGGCAGTGGGGAATAAAGCTTAGCGCCGCCTGAGTCCACAGCAGGCGATCGACCTCATCGGCTTGCCCGGGCTGGGGCGCGAAGATGAGGACTGCCTTGCGCCGGCCCCAGACTTTGCCGATCAGGGAACAGGAGGCAGCCAGCTTATCCTGGGCTCCGTGATAGAAAAAAACCTGGGTCACGGCCCGGGCGTCAATCCAGCTTGCCCACCCGGGCGAGCAAGTAGTGGGCGAGGAGCGGCACGGGGCGGCCGGTGGCACCCTTGTCGCTGCCCGCACGGTAGGCGGTGCCGGCAACGTCCAGGTGTGCCCAGTCGTATTTCTTGGTGAAGCGGGCCAGGAAGCAGGCGGCAGTGATCGAGCCGCCCCAGCGGCCGCCGATATTAGCCATGTCGGCAAACGGACTCTTCAGGAGCTCCTGGTAATCGTCCCACAGGGGCAAGTGCCAGGCTCGGTCGTGGGCGGCGTCGCCGGCGTCGAGGAGATCCCGGGCCAGGCTGTCGCGGCTGGAGAACAGGCCGCTGGCCACATGGCCCAGGGCGACTACGCAGGCACCGGTGAGGGTCGCGACGTCAATGACCGTGTCGGGCTCGAAGCGCTCGCTGTAGGTCAGGGCATCGCAAAGTATCAGGCGGCCTTCGGCGTCGGTATTGAGGATTTCGATAGTCTGGCCGGACATGGAGGTGACGATATCTCCCGGCCGAGTCGCGCCACCGCCGGGCATATTCTCCACCGCCGGGACGACGACGGTGAGATTAAGGGGCAGTTTCATGCGGGCCGCAGCCAGAATGGTACCGAGCACCGAGGCGGCGCCACACATGTCGAATTTCATTTCGTCCATGTCCGCCGAGGGCTTCAGGGAAATTCCACCGGTATCGAAGGTGACTCCCTTACCGACCAATACTACCGGCTTGTCCCCCGCCTTGCCTCCCTGGTAACCGAGGACTATGAGACGCGGAGGCTGGTGGGATCCGCGGGAGACCGCCAGGAGGGAATGCATCCCCAGGGCTTCCATGGCGGTAGCGTCGAGGATTTCGCAACTGAGCCCTTCGTCCTTGGCGATCTGGGTCGCCTGCTCAGCCAGCCAGGTGGGGTGGCAGACGTTGGGAGGAGTGTTGCCGAGGCTGCGCGCAAAGGCGACACCGGCGGCGATGGCTTCGCCCTGGGCGAGAGCTTCTTCGGCGGCGGCAAGTTCGTTGCGGCGCTCGACAGCCAGGGTCAGTTTGCGCAGGGGGCGGCGGACCTCATCCTTCTTGCTCTTGTACTGGTCGAAGCGGTAGGTGGCCTCTAGGGCGGCAAGCGCGGTCTGGCGGACCTTCCAGGCCGTCCCTCGCTTCTTGAGCGCCGTTTCGGTCAGGAAAAAAGATGCGTCGAAGGCGCCGGTCTCGTTCAGGGTCTTGACCGCAGTGCGTACCGATGCGATGAATTCCCGTTCACGGAAGTCCTTCTCGCGTCCCAGGCCGACGAGCAGAATGCGATCGCACAGTGTGCCGGGAACGTTGTGAAGCAGCAGGGTCGACCCCGCCTTGCCTTCCATGTCGCCGCGGCGCAGTAGGTCGGACAGATAGCCCTCGGAGGCCTTGTCCAGAAGTTCTGCCGGCAAGGTCAGCTTGCGTGGTTCGAAGACACCGACGACGACGCAGGCGCTGCGCTGTTTTTCCGGGCTTCCACTTTTTATGCTAAATTCCACTTGCCGCTCCTGATGACGCAAATTCATGTAATCAGGGGATTATCCCCGCATTTTTTCAGTTTCGTCAAAGCATGATATTCGAGCGCGCCGCCCGGCGCGAATTCGCGCAGGCGGCGGCTGGGATCAGCGTCGCGCTGCTCGCCATCCTCACCTCGACCCAGCTCATTCGGCTGCTCAACGACGCGGCTGGCGGAAGGATCGCTCCAGAGGGCGTGCTGGTCCTGCTGGGCTTTGCAGCGCTCAATTTCCTTCCGGTTCTGTTGTCTCTGACACTGTTCGTCTCGATTTTGCTCAGTATGTCCCGGGTTTACCGGGATTCTGAAATGGCGGTCTGGCAGTCGGCGGGTCTCCCACTGACGGCTTGGTTGCGGCCGGTTCTCAAGTTTGCCCTGCCTCAGATACTGGCCATCGCGCTGCTGTCTGCTTTTCTTTCCCCCTGGGCCAGTCTTAAGAGTGCAGAGTACCGGGCGCGACTCGCTGCCCGCAATGAGGCTAGCCAGATCATTCCCGGGGCTTTCCGCGAAGTGCGGGATGGTCAGCGGGTTATATTCGTCGAGAATTTCAGCGAAGACGTCAGTCGGGTGCGTAGCGTTTTCGTGTCGTCCTACCAGAACGGAAAGCTCGGTGTGGTGATGGCCGCGTCCGGCCACCAGGAGGTCATGGACAACGGCGATCGCTTCATGATTCTGGAGAACGGCCGCCGTTATGAGGTGGAGCCGGGGACGCCCGAATTCAAAGTCATGGAATTCGAACGCTATGGCGTGCGTACCGAGGATGCCGAGGCCAAGCCCTCGAATATGCTTCCCAGTCGACGGCCCTTCCCGGAAATTCTCGCCGACGCGGACAATTCGGCCCGTGGGGAAGTCGTGTGGCGGCTGGGCGTACCGGCGTCGGCCCTGGTGCTTGCCTTGATGGCCATTCCCCTCTCTTACGTGAATCCGCGAGCGGGGCGTTCCGCAAACGTTCTCATCGCCATCCTGATTTACGCCATCTACAGCAATCTTCTCTCCATGAGCCAGTCCTGGGTCTCCCACGGCAAGGTCTCGTTCTGGGTTGGGCTGTGGCTGGCCCATGCAGTGATGCTCGTGCCAGTGGCACTCATGCTCTACCGCCGCATACACTTGCGCATGCCCTGGCATCGGGTGAGGGCCTGACGCATGGCGCGTGCGTGCCTCTAATGACGAAAGCCTTTGCGGTATCCTCTTGCTTCAGGCCGGGCAACCTTTTCGTTCTCCCTGCGCGGACAGGCTGTGGCGACCCTGCGCGTTCCTTCCTCTGAGCCATGGCGCCCAAACTTTTTCAGCGTTACCTGATGCGGGAAGCCTTCGCGGCCATTTTGCTGGTGCTGGCGGCATTCATTGCTCTCTTCAGCTTCTTCGACCTCATCAATGAATTGCGCAGCGTCGGCAAGGGGGGCTACCAGTACGGCCACGCTATCATCTTCGTCACCCTGAGCGTTCCGGCCCGCCTTTACGAGCTGATTCCCATCGCTGTGCTGATCGGGACGCTCTATTGCCTCTCGACCTTGGCGCGGCACTCGGAGATCACCGTCCTGAGGGCATCTGGCATGTCAACTCGCGATTTGCTGCTGACGCTGTTTCGCGTGGCCGGTGTCCTGGCCCTCGTGACCCTGCTGATCGGCGAGGCAGTAATGCCTTTTTCCGAGCGCGCCGCCCAGGAGCTGAAAACCCGCGCGGTCAAAAACGTGATTGCCCATCAGGGATTTGACACCGGCCTCTGGGTGAAGGATGGCCGAAATTTCATCAACATCCGCACGGCGACGGCAGATTCGCGCTTGCAGGGCGTGCGCATCTATAGATTCGACGAATCTGCCGCCCTGGAATCGGTAACCGAAGCCAGGGAAGGAGAGTTCAGAATTCCTGACCGCTGGGTGCTCACCGACGTAGTGTCGACTCGCATCGAGGGGGAGCGGGCGAGCGTCGAGCGCCGCGACAGCCTGGAATGGCAGTCCGCAGTGACGCCAGATCTTCTATCGGTACTGATGGTGGCGCCGGAACGCATGTCCCTCTATGGCCTGTATCACTACTTCCGGCACTTGTCGGACAACCGGCAAAAGACCGAACGTTACGAGATCGCCCTGTGGAAGAAACTGATTTATCCCCTGGCGGCCTTGGTCATGGTGGCTTTGGCACTACCCTTCGGCTACTCCCACGATCGCATTGGTGGGGTGAGCATGAAGATATTCGCCGGGGTGATGATCGGTATTCTTTTCCATATGCTGAACGGACTTTTCTCCAGCCTCGGGGTTATCAACGCCTGGCCGCCCTTTGCCAGCGCCGCAATGCCCTCGGCTTTGTTCCTACTGGCTGCCGTCGGCATGATCTGGTGGGTCGAGCGCCGCTGAAATTCGAAGCTGCGGACGCGCTATGTCCGGTAGTAGGCGGGTCTGCCCCGAGGGTTCAGTCCGGAGACTCGAATACGATGCGGGTTCCGGCGATGCGATCGTGAAGAAAACGTCTGTCCCGGTCGAAGAGGGCGCAGAGGAACCCCGCACCAAGGAGTACCACGCTCAACCAAGCGGCAAGATAGCGCAGCACCGCCTGAAGGGGCCGCAAAGCCCGACCGTCGCCATCGACGATACGCAGTTTCCATGTCTTCATGGCCAATGTCTGACCACCGTTGAGCCAGAACCAGACGAAATAAAGCAGGAGCACCATCACGAGATGGACCCAAAGGAGGCGCCCCGGCGTCCCCTGCAGGAAAGCGGCGAGAACGATCTGCGGGATAAGAAATCCGACCAGGAGAATGCCAAAAACGACCAGCGCCTCATACAGGAGACTGGAGAAGAGGCGTGCCAGACCTGGGCGCCGAACGGGCATCAGGGCGCGGCCTGGGCGGTAGGGGTGACCGCAGATTTGGATGCTGCTGCCTCTGACGTGGGTTTAGGTTCGGATGCAGGCTTGGGTAGCCGGCCATCTCTACGTGCCTGCGCCTTTTCTTCCTCGGATAGGCTGTTGTAGGTCTCCCACTTTTGTTTGACTGCTTGACGGCGTTCGGCGGGAAGCTGGTTGAATTCCTTGTAGTTGTCCCGCACCTTCTCCCGCTGTTCAGGCGTGAGCAAAGCCCATTCACGCATGCGGTCGTGCAGGCGTCGCTGTTCGTCGGGCTTGAGGCTTGGAAAGCGCTCGGCGATGAGTAGCCACTTTTTGCGCCGGATATGGTCGAGACGGTCCCACTCGGCGCCCAAAGGAGCGAGCACTGCCCGCTGCCCCGGAGACAACTTGGACCAGGTTGGCTGGGATGGAGTGCCGATGACCGCGGTGGTGGGCGGCTCCGCCCAGGCTGGCGCCGCGACGAGGAAGGCGATGAACGCTATTCGTCCGGCGAGTCTCTTAGCCATTCGAAAAGGTCGTGGTCAAGGAAGGCTTCCGGGGGAAGGTCACCGGAGAGCAGGGCGCTGTCGACATCGCCTACTTCATTGACATAGTGCTCGCTATGCCAGTAGAAGGCGATCCACATCCCAGCCAGCAAGGCCAGCGCCGAAAGAAGGTTGCGCAGATAGGGGTGCCCGCTGCCGACCGTGGTGCTGCGCGATCGTCCCGGCGAAGCCATCTGCAGTTCAGTCTGGGAGAGTTTCTGACGTGACAGGGCCATATGCCTTGCAGCCTCCAGGCGCCGGCTAGCGGCTGGAGGTACGTCCTGCAGGCCCCGATTCAGTGCCTGGCGAACGTGGCCGGCGATTTGATGTTCTTTCATAATTTTATCCCTCTTGCCGAGAGGGCGGCAGCCAGGGTGTGGGTGGCACGGGAACAATGCGTCTTGACGCTGCCTTCCGAGCAACCCATGACCGCAGCCGTCTCGGCTACATCCATGTCCTCCCAGTAACGCATGAGGAAGGCTTCCCGTTGACGCGTCGGCAATTTTGCCACTTCCTCTTCGATGGCCGCTACCGTCCTGGCCTGCAAGAGCTGAGCTTCAGGGGTGACGGAGAGGCCGGAAGCGTCCTCGACTTGCATCGATTCCAGTGGGTCGTAGTCCTCATCGTCGTCCGGGCTGAAGGCCGAAAGCATCGACGTCCACATCGATCTGACCTTGCTGCGACGGAAATGATCGCGAACCGTGTTCTGCAGGATGCGCTGAAAGAGCAGGGGCAGTTCCGCGGCGGGTCGATCACCGTATTTTTCGGCAAGCTTGAGCATGCTGTCCTGAACGATGTCGAGGGCAGCCTCTTCCTCGCGGACGGCGAACATGGCCTGTTTGAATGCGCGGCGCTCAACGGATTCGAGAAAATGCGAAAGTTCGTTGGGTGAGGCCAGGTGGTCTCTCCTCGGCGGAAAGCCTTGAAAACCTTATGGTTATTGTACGGATGCCTTGACCTGTCTTGCCTGGTCGATTATGGTTATACGTTTTTCGGGCAACAGCTTTGGTAGGCGAAAAATGATGATCAGCGGTGCGGAAATTGTAATCAGGTGCCTCCAGGAAGAAAAGGTCGACACGGTCTTTGGTTATCCGGGCGGCTCCGTACTCCATATTTACGATGCCCTGTTCAAGCAGGATCAGGTCAAGCATATCCTGGTCCGCCACGAACAGGCGGCTGTCCACGCCGCCGACGCCTATTCCCGATCTTCTCAAAGGGTAGGGGTTGCGCTGGTCACCTCGGGTCCTGGTGTCACCAATACCGTGACCGGCATTGCCACTGCCTACATGGATTCGGTGCCCATGGTGGTCATCACCGGGCAGGTTCCCACCGCCTATATCGGTCAGGACGCTTTCCAGGAGTGTGATACCGTTGGCATTACGCGGCCCTGCGTGAAGCACAATTTCTTGGTCAAGGATGTCAAGGATCTCGCCGTCACCATCAAGAAGGCCTTTCACATTGCGGCGACCGGTCGGCCCGGGCCCGTGGTGGTCGACATTCCAAAGGATGTGACCGCCCAGATGTGCGAATTCGAGTATCCCAAGACCATTCAGATGCGTTCCTACAACCCTGTGGTCAAGGGGCATCTGGGGCAGATCAAGAAGGCAGTCCAACTTCTGGCGGAAGCCAAGCGGCCCATCATCTACACCGGCGGCGGCGTCATCCTGTCCGACGCAGCGGAGAAGCTTACCCAACTGGCGCGGCGGCTCAACTTCCCGGTCACCAATACCCTCATGGGACTGGGGGGGTATCCGGCCACCGACAAGCAATTTGTCGGCATGCTCGGCATGCACGGCACCTTCGAGGCCAACATGGCCATGCATTACGCGGACGTGATCCTGGCCGTCGGTGCCCGTTTCGACGACCGGGTAATCGGCAATCCAGGCCATTTTGGCGAGGAACCGCGGCGCATCATTCACATCGACATCGATCCTTCGTCCATCTCCAAACGGGTGCGTGTCGACGTGCCCATCGTGGGCAACGTACCGGATGTGATCGACGAAATCATGAAGCTCATGGATGGTGGCTTCAAGGCCGATCCCGGCGTGGCTGACTGGTGGAAGCAGATTGGCGAATGGCGCGGCCGCGACTGCCTGCGCTACAAGCAGGACAAGCTCATCATGCCCCACTACGTGGTGGAAAAGCTTTACGAGGTTACCGGAGGGGATGCCTTCGTCACCTCAGACGTGGGGCAGCATCAGATGTTCGCCGCCCAGTACTACAAGTTCGACAAGCCCCGTCGCTGGATCAACTCCGGTGGCCTGGGCACCATGGGTGTCGGTCTGCCCTACGCCATGGGTGTCCTGTTTGCCAATCCCGGGGCCCAGGTGGCTTGTGTCACCGGCGAGGCGTCGATCCAGATGTGCATTCAGGAGCTCTCGACCTGCAAGCAATTCGAGTTGCCGATCAAGATCATCAACCTCAACAATGGCTACCTGGGCATGGTGCGCCAGTGGCAGGAGATGTTCTATTCCAGCCGCTATTCCCATTCCTATGTCACGTCACTGCCCGACTTCGTCAAGTTGGCCGAGTCCTACGGCCATGTGGGCATGAAGATCGAGCGCCCGGAAGACGTCGAGCCGGCCCTCAGGAAGGCCTTTACCGAGCACAAGAATGACCTCGTGTTCATGGACTTCATTGTCGATCCGACCGCCAATGTCTTCCCCATGGTGGCGGCCGGCAAGGGCCTGACCGAAATGATTCTGGCCGAAGACCTGTGAGCGCGGAGACCGAAAACATGCGACACATCATTTCCATCCTGATCGAAAACGAAGCCGGTGCCTTGTCCCGTGTGGCGGGACTCTTTTCCGCCCGCGGTTACAACATCGAATCGCTCACCGTGGCCCCGACCGAGGATCCTTCCCTTTCGCGCATGACCATCCTGACCCGGGGGTCCGACGAGGTGCTGGAGCAGATCACCAAGCAGCTCAACAAGTTGGTCGATGTGGTCAAGGTGGTCGATCTGTCGGAAGCCGCCCATGTCGAGCGGGAGCTCATGCTCATCAAGGTGCGCGCCACGGGTAAGGACCGTGAGGAGATGAAGCGCATGGCCGACATCTTCCGCGGCCGCATCATCGACGTGACCGAATCGACTTATGTGGTCGAACTCACTGGTGCCAGTTCCAAGCTGGATTCCTTCATCGCCGCCCTTGACGGGGGGCTGATTCTGGAGACTGTGCGTACCGGCGTCTGCGGTATCGGCCGCGGCGATCGAATTTTGAAAGTTTGAAACGTGAAAAAATGAAAAGTGAATGGTGAAGGGTTTGTTGCCTTTCGCCTTTCACCTTTCACTGTCTTATTTTCTGCGAGGAAACAATGAAAGTTTATTACGACAAGGACGCCGACCTCTCCCTCATCAAAGGTAAGAAGGTCACCATCGTTGGCTACGGTTCTCAGGGCCATGCCCACGCCCAGAACCTCAAGGATTCCGGCGTCAAGGTGACCGTTGGCCTGCGCAAGGATGGGGCGTCCTGGTCCAAGGCGGAGAAAGCCGGCCACAAGGTTGAGGAGATCGCCAAGGCCGTCAAGGGTGCAGATGTCGTCATGATCCTTCTGCCGGATGAGCAGCAACCCTCCGTCTACTACCAGCACGTCGAGCCCAATCTGAAGAAGGGAGCGGCGCTCGCTTTCGCCCACGGCTTCAATATTCACTATAACCAGATCGTTCCCCGTGAAGATGTTGACGTCATCATGATTGCCCCCAAAGGCCCCGGCCACACGGTTCGGTCCGAGTACCTCAAGGGGGGTGGCGTACCCTCGCTGATCGCCGTCTACCAGGATAAGACTGGCAAGGCTAAGGATGTTGCCCTTTCCTACGCGGCGGCCAATGGCGGCACCAAGGGTGGCGTCATCGAGACCAATTTCCGGGAAGAAACCGAGACCGACCTCTTCGGCGAGCAGGCTGTGCTGTGCGGCGGCGCCGTCGAGTTGGTGAAGATGGGCTTCGAGACCCTTGTCGAAGCCGGCTACGCGCCGGAAATGGCCTACTTCGAGTGCCTGCACGAGCTAAAGCTGATCGTGGACCTCATGTACGAGGGCGGTATCGCCACCATGAATTACTCCATCTCCAATAACGCGGAGTATGGTGAGTACGTGACCGGCCCCGAGGTCATCAACGAGCAGTCCCGCGCTGCCATGCGTAATGCCCTCAAACGCATCCAACAGGGCGACTACGCCAAGATGTTCATTCTGGAAGGAAAGACCAACTACCCGGCCATGACTGCCCGCCGCCGCCTGACCGCCGCCCACCCCATCGAGCAGGTCGGTGCCAAGTTGCGCGACATGATGCCGTGGATCAAGAAGAATAAGCTGGTCGACCAGTCCAAGAATTGACGGACTCAGTGAGGGGCGAGGGGCGAGGCGCGAGGTGGGATTCGGTGTGTTGTGCCGCTTGCGCCCTTTCTTCTCAACCCTTACCTCTTACCCCTCACCGACATGAACTATCCCCATCCGATTCTTGCCCGCGAGGGCTGGCCCTTTATCGCTGGTTCGCTGATGCTGGCAATCGCGGCGTCCTATGCTGGGGCGTGGTCGCTGCCCTTGTGGATCATCTTTTTCTTCTGCGTCCAGTTCTTTCGCGATCCGGGGCGGGTGATTGCCGGTAGCGGACCGAGGAGCGTCGTGGCGCCAGCCGACGGGCGGGTGATTGTGGTCGAGGAGGCCGACGATCCCTATTTGCAGCGCCGCGCCCTTAAGGTCAGCGTGTTCATGAACGTCTTCAACGTCCATTCCAACCGGGCCCCCATCGATAGCACCGTGCAGCGGAAGTGGTACAACGCGGGAAGTTTCGTCAATGCAGCCCTGGCCAAGGCTTCGATCGAGAATGAACGTTGTGCGCTCCATCTCAAGACCCAGGATGGGCGGGACGTGACTTGCGTCCAGATCGCCGGCCTAGTGGCGCGGCGCATCCTCAATTATGTCGACGCAGGCAAAGCCCTCGCCCGGGGCGAACGCTATGGCTTCATCCGTTTCGGTTCCCGGGTCGATTTGTACCTGCCGCTGGACACCAGGGTCAAGGTGACCATTGGGGAAAAGGTGTATGCTTCGACGACCCTGTTGGCCGAGCTCTCTTAGCCGATGACCGAACTCAAGCCCCGCAAGGCCCTGTTCAATCCCGAGATCAAGCGCCGCGGGATTTACGTCCTCCCCAATTTGTTCACCACCGCCGCGCTGTTCTGCGGATTTTTCGCCATCGTGCAGGCGATGCAGGGGGATTATTACCGCGCCGCCCTAGCCATTTTTGTTGCTATGGTCCTGGACGGCCTTGATGGGCGCGTTGCCCGCTTGACCCACACCCAGTCTGCCTTTGGCGCCGAGTACGACTCCCTTTCCGATATGGTGAGTTTTGGTGCCGCGCCTTCACTCGTCATGTATGAATGGGCTCTTAAAGACATGGGGCGCCTGGGCTGGATCGCTGCCTTCGTTTACTGTGCCGGTGCAGCCCTGCGTCTGGCCCGCTTCAACACCACCCTCACCGTGATGGACAAGCGCTACTTCCAGGGGCTTCCCTCCCCTGCGGCAGCCGCCCTGGTGGCAGGTTTCGTCTGGGTCATGATCGACCACGGCATCGCCGGGGGCGACGTCCGTTGGTTAGCCTGTGCCCTGACCATCTTTGCAGGCATTACCATGATCACCAACGTACGCTACTACAGCTTCAAGGATATCAACCTCAAGAAGAGCGTGCCGTTCTTCGTGATCGCTGCCATTGCCCTTGGGTTTGCCGTGGTGGCCTACAGTCCCGAGGTATCCGCATTTGCCTTCTTCATCATCTATGCGCTCTCGGGCTACGTCCTGGCGCTGGTTGCCCTATTCCGAAAGAAGCCATCCCTGGGATGATCCGCGGGGCAGCGCTAAAATGACGGCCTCACGCGAGGGTGGCGGACCATACTGCCACCAGGCACTTTCCGTACGGAGCACATGATGAAGCAGCCCCTGGTCATTTTTGACACCACCCTGCGCGACGGCGAGCAAAGTCCTGGCGCCTCCATGACCAAAGAGGAAAAGCTCCGCGTCGCCCGCCAGCTGGAAAAAATGCGCGTGGACGTCATTGAGGCCGGTTTCGCCGCCGCTTCCCCCGGCGATTTCGACGCCATCCACGCCATTGCCGCCGCCATCAAGGATTCCACCGTCTGCTCTCTGGCCCGGGCCAACCAAAACGACATCGGCCGCGCCGGCGAGGCCATCAAGCCCGCCAAGTCCGGCCGCATCCACACCTTCATCGCCACCAGCCCCATCCACATGGAGAAGAAGCTGCGCATGACCCCCGACCAGGTGGTCGAGCAGGCCGTGAAAGCCATCGGCTGGGCGCGGGAATACACCGACAACGTCGAGTTTTCCGCCGAGGACGCCGGCCGCTCCGAGCTGGATTTCCTCTGCCGCATCTTCGAGGCCGTCATCAAGGCCGGCGCCACTACCATCAACGTGCCGGACACCGTCGGCTACAACATTCCCTTCCAGTTCGCCGACACCCTGGGCAAGGTGATCGCCCGGGTGCCCAATTCCGACAAGGTGATCTGGTCCGTCCATTGCCACAACGACCTGGGTCTGGCCGTGGCCAACTCCCTGGCCGCCGTGCTGGCCGGCGCCCGTCAGGTGGAATGCACCATCAACGGCCTCGGCGAGCGGGCCGGCAACGCCTCCCTGGAAGAAGTAGTGATGGCTGTGCGTACCCGGGCCGACGTCTTCCCCGTGGAAACCCGCGTCGACACGACCCAGATCGTACCTGCGTCCAAACTGGTGTCCCAGATCACAGGCTACCCGGTGCAGCCCAACAAGGCCGTGGTCGGCGCCAACGCCTTCGCCCACGAGTCGGGCATCCACCAGGACGGCGTCTTGAAGCACCGCGAAACCTACGAAATCATGCGCGCCCAGGACGTGGGTTGGACCCAGAACAAGCTGGTCCTGGGCAAGCATTCCGGTCGCAATGCCTTCAAGACCCGCCTTTCCGAACTAGGCATCGAACTGGAGAGCGACGAGGCCCTGAACGCCGCCTTCGCCCGTTTCAAGGAGCTGGCCGACAAGAAGCACGAAATTTTCGACGAAGACCTGCACGCCCTGGTCTCCGAAGAAATGGTGACCCCCGAGAACGACCACTACAAGCTCGTCTATTCCCACGTCTGCTCGGAAACCGGCGAAATGCCCCATGCCCAGGTCATTCTCAATGTCGGGGGCGTCGAGCAGAAGGGCGAGGCCGACGGCGGCGGGCCGGTGGATGCCACCTTCAAGGCCATCGAGACCATCGTCGGCAGCGGGGCTGAACTGCTCCTCTATTCGGTGAATGCCATCACCACCGGCACCGACGCCCAGGGCGAAGTGACCACACGCCTTTCCAAGGGTGGCCGCATCGTCAATGGCAGTGGCGCTGACACCGATATCGTCATCGCCTCAGCCCGCTCATACCTCAATGCCCTCAACCGGCTGCATTCCAGCCTGGAGAAGGTCAAGGCCCAGGGCGACGTGTGACGCTCTTCGCGGGGGGGCTGCCGTCAGGCAGCCTTGTCTGTTGGTGGTGGGCGCGTCGCGCGCACATAAAGAATGACGAGGGCGAAGAGCAGCCCCACGAGACTGGCTTCGGCCATCGCCAAGACCTGCGACAGCCCCTGATCGCTGCTGGCCCGTGCCAGCCCCTCCGCCAGATAGAACATTAGGAACAGTGACAGCCATTTGTAGGTGTAGCGCTTGCCGCGCAGGATGCCGAAGAGGGGGGCGAGAAGGAAGACGGCCTTGAGTGCAAGCCAGGAGCCGCCGGGCTTCAGCGGGGCGAGCCAAAGCTCCCAGGCGAGGCAGAGGAAGATGAGAGCGATGAGGGTCGCGCTGGCGGCGACTTGCAGTCGGGCAGCGCTCACGCTTGCACCAGTTTCAGGGCGATTTCGGCAAGGCGTCTGCCCTGGGCGAAGGCCAGTCGGCTTTCGGCCTCGGTCAGGGTGGGGTTGCCACTGGCACCGGCGACGTGGCTGGCGCCGTAGGGGGTGCCGCCGCCGGTGGTGGCGGTGAGATCGGGTTCGGTGAAGGGCAGGCCCAGCACCAGCATGCCGTGGTGAAGCAGGGGGAAGGCCATGGAGATCAGGGTCGTCTCGTTGCCGCCATGCATGGCGGCGGTGGAGGTGAAGACACAGGCCGGCTTGCCGGCCAGGGTGCCGTTCTGCCAGGCGGCCACCGTGCCGTCCCAGAAGTACTTCATCGGCGCGGCCATGTTGCCAAACCGGGTAGGGCTGCCCAGGGCCAGGCCGCAGCACTCCGCGAGGTCGGCTTCCTCGACGTAAGGGGCGCCGTGGGGTGGTACTTCAGGTTCTGTGGCGATGCAGGTGGGGGATACCCGCGGCACGGTGCGCAGGCGGGACTGCATGCCGGGAATCGAATCGATCCCCCGGGCGATGCGTTCGGCCAAGGCGCGGACCGATCCGCGGTGACTGTAGTAGAGGACGAGAATGTCGTGCATGGTCGGCTATTATCCCCAAAAGTGCTGGGGTCCAATCTGGAAACCTCGCTTGGATGCGCCAGCGCGTTTGTGGCGATGCCCCTTGACGGGTGGTCGAAGCCGTGCGGAGCGGTGTGGGGACACGGGCCACAAGGCATGCAGGGTATCTGATAGCGGTCGCCCCAGTTTCTACATTCAATCTCCCTGAGAACACCCGTGCAAGAATTTTCACCCTTGGAGACCCTGCAGCCGTGAGCCGCCGCCATTCCCGCCACCACGCTGGCGGCGGTACGCCGGGAGGCCCAGGGGCCATTCTTTCCCGCTTCCGGGAGGAAAATATGGTGCAGACCAGCGCTGCGCTGGCTTTTACGACCCTATTAGCCCTGGTTCCCCTGTTGACCCTCTTCGTCGCTGTGGGTAGCGCCGTTCCCTTCGTTGAAGGGCTTTTGAGCCGCTTCGATGCCCTTCTGGTCGAAACCCTCCTGCCAAGCGGCAGCAGTGGAATCATCGTCAAGTACCTGGGTAATTTCGCTGGCAAGGCGCTACGGCTAACCATTCCCGGTATTGTCTTCCTTGCGGCGACGGCGATTCTCCTGCTGGCGACCATCGAGAAAGCATTCAATCACGTCTGGCGCGTGGAACCCCGGCCGCTTCTCGCGCGCCTCAAACTCTACGCCATTGTCGTTGCAGTCTGGCCCCTCGTTCTGGGCGCGATCGCTGCGGTAATGTCCTACGCCGTTTCGGCGTCCCTGGGGGTATTTGGGGAACCCCCCTGGGTTCGTATCATGCTGCTGAAGGGACTCTCCATCGCCCTGCTGGGGCTCTTCTTCGCCTTTCTCTATTACGCCGTACCCAACGCCCGGGTGAGTCGCCGCGGGGCTTGCCTGGGAGGATTGTTCGCGACGCTT
This sequence comes from Azonexaceae bacterium, assembly GCA_009469665.1. Next base: position 17,836 of record SSTB01000232.1, read on the forward strand.
CTTTTCGCCGCCATGCAGCGCGGTTTCGAACTTTATCTCGGTAGCTTCGGCAGTTTCCGGAGCATCTACGGCGCCTTTGCAACGGTGCCGATCTTCCTGGTGTGGCTGCAACTCTCCTGGGCGGTGATCCTGCTCGGGGGCCTGCTCGCCTCTACAGTCTTTCGTCCGGGCGGACGGTAAACATCTCGACGCTGGACGTCTGTTCGCTGACCTCGGTCGCCCGGTATTCACGAATTTCGAAATTCCCTGCTTCGACCAGGACGATGAGTTTCTGGTCCCTGTCCGTGACCGTGCCGACCGGTACGATGAGTGCCGGCAGCGGGCGTAAGGGAGGCAGCTTGGGCAGCAGCACAGCTTCACGCTTGCCCTGGCGCTCGTTGTCGTGGGGCGCAGCGATCTGGGCCGGCATGCCGCGGGGGGACAGCACCTGGAGCCCGATTTCGACATGGGCAGGATTTTCCGAAATCGCCCAGCGCACCAGGCAGATGTGCCAGGGGCCGGTATCCGTGTCCACATGCCCCTCGTGAGGATGGACTGCGACGACGTCGCCCACTTGTAGGCGGTCGGTAGGGCCACTCACATGCATCATGGCATAGCCATCGGGACTTTCATTGATGACCATCCATTCGCTCTTTCCAGGGGGCTGGTCGGGGTGGCGAAGCAACTGCCAGAGCTTGTCCAGCCCGCTGCAGAGGTCGGCCCGATAGGACTGGCGGCGGCGGGAATACTTGCGCTTCGCAGGGTGGCCCCACAGGGAAGCCAGACGACGCAGGACCCCCTGCCCGGCCGTCGTCCCGGCGAAGGCTGGCAGCCCAAGCTCGGCGACCGGAACACCGCGGCGCAGCGCCGCCAGCCGATCGGCCGCCGCCTGGGCGAGGGCATCGCAGGCAAAGAAATAGACTTCCGTCTCCGGCGGGGGTGGGCGCCGTGCCAGGGCCTGGGCGGGTTGATCCTTGCTCGGATCCACCCAGAAGATAGCCTCGCCGTCCGGCGGGGGTTCAGAGCGAATGTCGACGGCCTTGGTGCAGTCGTCGATGTAGTTGACGATGAATTCCAACTCCCGGGAAGTGAACGAGGCGGGCTGCGCGGCTGCGACCAGCAGAATCGAGGCGTAAATCTGGGCGATACGGCGCTCCTCGCTGACCGTGTCCTGCTCCCCGGCGGTAAAGCGGCGGGACGAGCGGTAGCAACCGTGCAACTGCTGCCAAATGCCGGGCGCCGGTGGAGCTGCGACCAGAAAGCCAATGCCGAGATGCCAGGCGAGGCAGTGCATGACGCGTCGCAGGGTGATCTGGGGCGAGCGTGGCCTTCCACCAGCCTCATCGGCTCGCATCGACAGAGTGGCCACGTAGTCCTGGGCAAGGATTTCCAGCAGTTCCTGCAGGTTGCGCACGGCCTGGCGCAGCCGGCGGGGAATGGGCAATGTGGCTTCGTGAAGGGCAGGGAACTGGGCCAGGGTCATATGGACCACGTGGCTGTACAGGAGGTCGAGGATTCTGAGGCGCTGGGTGACGCCTATGGGGGTTCCGCGCAGACTCTGAAGCTGGGCGAGAAGTCCCTCGGCGTCGTCCAGGGTCGTGCGGCCGTGGGCCATCGCCAGCCATTCCAGAATGGCCTTGACGTTCTTTTCGGCGAGGTCGGTGGCGGTGGCGGTCATGGCGGCTCGGCGGACGGAAGGAGGGAGGATAAACAATTCCGGCGCTTTTCTCCATTGGACTAAAGTCATGGGTGTCGGCAGAGTGGGGGAAGGACTTGCAGCATGGGGTTCGCTCTCCGCCCGCTGGATGCCGGGAGCGCATAAAGAGGCTCGGAACGGCTTGTTTTTGTTCAATTAAGCGCTATAATCCCCTGTTTTTCCTGCACCGAAAGAAAGAATTTTCATGGTCGTAATCCGTCTTGCCCGTGGCGGCGCCAAGAAGCGCCCCTTCTACAACATGGTCGTTACCGACTCCCGCAACCGCCGCGATGGTCGGTTCGTCGAGCGCATCGGCTTCTACAATCCGGTGGCTGCCGAGTCCGAAGAAGGTCTGCGCGTCGCCATGGATCGCCTGACCTACTGGCAACAGAATGGCGCCCAGCTGTCGCCGACCGCTGCCCGCCTGGTCAAGCAGTACTCCGCCAAGCAGGTCGCCTAAGCAAGTATCGTTTTGTCCGGCAGCGACATTGTCGTCCTGGGGCGGCTTGCAGGCCCCTACGGCATCCGCGGCTGGATGAGGGTGCATCCCTTTGGGGACGACCCACTGGCCTGGAGGGCGATGCCGTCCTGGTGGGTCGGCAAGGAAGGCGGGCCCTGGCGAGAGGTGGGGCTGAAAGGCCTGAAGCTGCACAGCGACGGTGTGGTGGCGCTCCTCGACGGGGTTCCGGACCGGACTGCTGCCGAGGCGCTAAAGGGCCTGCTGGTCGGGGCGCCCCGCGGGGCCTTGCCGGCCCCACTTGAAGACGAGTTTTACTGGGCCGATCTGATCGGTCTGAACGTAGAAACCGCCGCGGGTGAGCGGCTCGGCCAGGTGGCAGGGCTGATCGAGACCGGGGCCAACGATGTGCTGCGGGTGACCGCGGCAGACGGAACGGAGCGTCTGCTTCCTTTCGTCGAGTCGGTGGTGCTGGCCGTGGAGAAAGAATCCGGAATCATTCGAGTGGAATGGGGGAGCGACTGGTGAGTCGCGGGGAGCGACCGGCAAGTCGCGAGCAGCAACCGGCACTCCGGTTCGACTGCGTGACCCTCTTCCCAGAGATGTTTGCGGCGGTGACCGAGTGCGGAATTACGCGCCGGGCGCTGGAAGAAGGACGTTGGGTATGGCAGGGCTGGAATCCCCGGGATTTTGCCGAAAACGCCTGGCGTCGGGTGGATGATCGCCCCTTCGGTGGCGGGCCGGGCATGGTGATGCAGGCCGTGCCGCTGGAAAAGGCGATCGCGGCCGCCAAGGCAGCACAGCGTGAGGCAGGGCTCTTGATGAGCCGGGTCATCTACCTCTCGCCCCAGGGCGCGCCCCTGACCCATGAACGGGTGATGGCGCTGGCGGCTGGGGAAGAAGGCCTGATTCTGTTGTGCGGCCGCTACGAAGGTGTGGACGAGCGTCTGATCGAGCGCTGCGTCGATGAGGAAATTTCGATCGGAGATTTTGTGCTCTCGGGCGGCGAGTTGCCGGCGATGGTGTTGATCGACGCCGTTGTCCGCCAGTTGCCGGGAGTGCTGGGCGATGCCGCTTCGGCGGTGGAAGATTCGTTCGTGACGGGCCTCCTGGATTGCCCGCACTACACGAGGCCCGAGGTGTATGAAGGACAAGGGGTGCCGGAGGTATTGCTGTCCGGCGACCACAAGCGAATTCGTCGCTGGCGATTGAAGCAGTCGCTGGCGCGGACCCGGGAGCGCCGCCCGGAGTTGTTTGCCCATCGGCTGGCGCACCGTGCGATGAGCGCGGAAGAGACGCAACTCCTCACGGAGCTTTCCGAAGAGGAGCAATGCGGTGAGTAGATGTTTTTAACTTGAAGGATCTCACATGAATCTGATCGAGCAACTGGAACAAGAAGAAATCGCCCGCCTGGGCAAGACCATTCCCGCTTTTGCCCCCGGCGACACCGTCGTCGTCCAGGTGAAGGTCAAGGAAGGCAATCGCGAGCGTCTGCAGGCCTACGAAGGCGTCGTCATCGCCAAGCGCAACCGGGGCCTCAACTCCGCTTTCACCGTGCGCAAGATTTCATCCGGCGAAGGCGTGGAGCGGACCTTCCAGACCTATTCCCCCCTGGTCGCCGCCATTGAAGTAAAGCGCCGCGGCGATGTGCGTCGCGCCAAGCTCTACTTCCTGCGCGACCGCTCGGGCAAGTCCGCCCGCATCAAGGAAAAGCTGGCGGCCAAGAAGGTCGGCTGATCGCTCGGCCTGCCACGACGAGGGCGCCTGCGGGCGCCCTTTTTTTGCTTGCCTTCCCGTGAGTCATGGGTCGATTCATGCCCTCCGGAACCGCTTGCGCCGGATGCTCAAGGCGTAGTCGGTTCGTACCCCGCGGCGCCGGACGAAACCACGGAGACAAAGACGAAATCCTCGCTTCCCTCATTCAGGGCGCCGTGGACCTCGCCCGGGCGGGCGACGGCGACCTGTCCCTTCGCCAGGGGGCGACGGACCCCGTTGCCCTGGTAGTACTGGGCGGAACCGGAAATGACGATCCAGGTATCCTGCCCGGCGGGATGAAGGTGGGGGGCGATTTCCTGGCCCGGGCGGGCGTGCCATACGACGACCACGGAATCGGGAGTCTCCAGCATTACCGAGCGTATGGGCGTATCGGAGGAGGGCTGAACGAAATCGACAATGTCGAAAATGCGCTGGGGTGTAGACATGGGAGGCTCCTGGCATGGGAGCGGCGAGAGTCAGGGAGGGGCCGCAGTCATATCCTACGGCTCATCGCGCGTTTGTGCAATGCAGCAAGCCGCCTTGGGGTGCCTTCAGTAATTTCGGGTGAGGTCCATGCCCGCGTACAGGCTGGCGACCTGCTCGCCGTAGCCATTGAAGGGCAGGGTGTCCCGCTTGAACAATTCGCCGATGCGGCGTTCCCGGGCCTGGCTCCAGCGTGGGTGATCGACCCTCGGATTGACGTTGGCGTAGAAGCCGTAATCCCGGGGGGCAACGCGGTTCCAGGTGGTGAGCGGCTGCTCCTCGACGAAGCGGATACGGACGATGGACTTGCCGCTCTTGAAGCCGTATTTCCAGGGCACCACGACGCGCAGCGGCGCTCCGTTCTGGGGGGGCAGTACCTCGCCGTAGAGGCCCAGGGTAAGGAGGGTGAGAGGATGACGCGCTTCGTCCAGGCGCAGTCCCTCCACATAGGGAAATTCCAGCACCACGAAAAAGGGCAGGGACATGCGGGCCTGGTCGTAATAGGACTCGAATTCCACATAGCGGGCACTGCCCAGGGGTTCTACCTGACGCAGCAGCGCATCGAGGGGAAAACCGATCCAGGGGACGACCATGGACCAGCCTTCGACGCAGCGTAGGCGGTAGATGCGCTCTTCCAGAGGAGCCAGTCGCAGGATGTCGTCCAGGTCCAGGGTGCGGGGCCTCCGTACCAGGCCCTCCAGGGTGACCGTCCACGGGCGCGTGGGCAGGCGATGGGCGTTGCGGGCCGGGTCCAGTTTGTTGATGCCGAATTCCTGGAAGTTGTTGTAGCCCGTGACCTCATCGTAGGCGGTGAGCTTCTCGCCGGTGGAAAAGGGGCTACGCAGGCTCGTGGCCAGCGCGCTGCCCCGTCGGGGCGCCGATTCGGCCGCCGTCCCCGGCAGACTCCCGGCGAGTCCCAAGCCGGCCAGGGTGCGCAGGAAGGCACGGCGGTCCTCGAACAGGGGACGAGGGGTGATTTCAGAGGGCGGGCAGTCGGCAGGGGGGCGCATGCTTGGGAGGCTCCTTTCATCCTCGGACAGGAAGGAAAGCCGGACGTTCGCGCCGGGGCTTGTCCACCGGAGAGAATGGCGCCATCATGCGGCCATCGCGTTTCGGAGGCCCGCCATGCGGCAGATTCTGGTCTATGGAGATTCCCTCTCCTGGGGCATCGTCCCC
>SSTB01000233.1 GCA_009469665.1 Azonexaceae bacterium
CTGATGGCCGTAAGTGTCGTTGTATCGCTTGAAATAATCGACGTCGCACAAGAGCAGGCCGACTTCGCCGCCGTTGCGCAGGGCGCGGCCCCACTCCCGGGTCAGGAGTTCGTCGAAGAAGCGCCGGTTGCCGATGCCGGTGAGGCCGTCTCGGGTCGACAGCAGGTGCAGTTCCCGGTTGGCCGCATCCAGTTGTCGGGCAAGGTCCACGAGCTGGTCGCGCATGCCCACGATGCGCTGCATGGCCGCCACCTTGGCGCCCAGGACGACTTCGCTCACCGGCTTGAAGAGGTAGTCGTCGCCCCCTGCGGCGATGCCCTCTTGCAGGTCGGCGTCGGAGGTCAGCCCGGAAAGGAAGATGATGGGCGTCCAGCGCCCCGCCGCCTCGCGCTGGCGAATCTGGCGGGCGACGGCAAAGCCGTCCATGTCGGGCAGGATCACGTCCAGCAGGACCAGGTCGGGGGCTGCACTGGAATAGGCGGCCAGGGCCTGGGCGCCACTTTCCGCCAGGACGACGTTATCGCCGCGCCGCAGCAGGATTTCGCGCAGGAGGACGGCGTTGCTGCGGGTATCTTCGACAACCAGGATTTTCATGCCGGTTCAAGCGCAGTGACGGACCAGTAGGGCCAACATGGTGGCACCGATGGCCAGAGCGACGACGATCCATCCCACGCACAGCAGGGCGGCCGAGCGGGCCTCGGCGTGGGAATGACGGCGGGAGAAGTCCGAGTGGCGCGCCAGTTCACCGAAGGCCACCAATAGGGCAAGGCCGAAAAAGATGGACGAAAAGAAGATGATCAGCATGGTGCCGTTGTCCATGGCCGTACAACTGGCGCCGGCCAGATGGTGGATGCGCAGGAGAAAGTCCATGCGCAGGGCGTAGCGGAAAACCGTGTAGACGATTCCGGAAAAAACCGCGAGCAGGGCGATAAAGAACCAGGTTCCGCGCTGCCGCAGAGCTTCCGCAAAACGGCGCGATTCATCACTTATCCAATTGAACATGTGGGCGATCTCCGAATGCCGGGTCTTGGCTCTGACCTCTGACCTTTTGCATAGATTATCACTGCTCCGGGCCGGTGGAGTCGATAGAAATCGAGGCGAAACAAGCCTTCCCGCCCTAGTCGTGGGGCAATCTAATGCATTTGGAGGAATGGTTACGGGAAATCCCTGATGCATTGTGTTTTGCTGCGGCGCACTATAAAGGGGATAGAGGACATTGATGCCCAATACCCGCAGTTCCCGTCAGGCGGGAGGCCTGACCCCCGCGACGACCGCAGCGTCGGCCGAGGGAGGTTTTTTTGTCCCTGCGCCCGCACCGGGCGCATCGCCCCGTAGGCGTGCCCTGGTCTTTGCGGGGCTGCTGGGGGGAATCACCCTGCTCTTGATCTCTCTCCTGGCACAAGGCCATCGCGATGCCCTGGACCATGCCGTCCAGCGGGGGAGGGGCGTGGCGGGGTTGGTCGAGTCCCAGGTCAATGCTGTTCTGCGCCGGGCCGAAGGGGAATTGAACGACCTCGCCGTGGCGGCGCGTCCCCTCTACGAGGCGCGCGTCGGCGACCGCGACTGGAAGGCAGGTCTTTCCGCCATCGTTCCCACCAACCGCAAGTTCGAAGAAATGGGCGGCTACTACTTTACCGATGCTGCAGGTATTCTGCGCCACGCCTCGGAATCCGCAGTCGCCGACATCGACGTCTCCGATCGGGATTACTTCCAGCGCTCCCGGGACGAACCCGGGCAGTCCATGCACATTTCCGGCGTCATCGTCGCGCGGACCACCGGGCGGCCGACGGTCATGCTGGCGCGGGCCGTGCGGGACGAAGGGGGGCGTTTCCTGGGCACGGTCGGCATGACCCTGGACCTGGATTTCGTGCAGGGCATTTTCTCCCGGGCGGAGCTCGGCCGGGGCGGCAGTGTCCATCTGCGGCGCGCCGACAGCGGCGCGTCGGTCATCCGCCACCCCTTCGCGAAAGAGCGTGAGGGGACGGGAAGCGATCCGATCCTGCTGCGTCTGCTGAGCGGCGAGAATCGTGGCACCGTCGTGGCGCCGGACCCGGCTGACGGCATCGAGCGGGTACAGGTCTTCCATCGCGTGGCGGGTTACCCCTGGGTGGCCGTGGCTGGAATCCCTCGTGCCGAGGCTCTCGCCGATTGGCAGCAGCGTGCGGCGGGGACGCTCGTGGCGCTTCTGCTCCTGGCGGGTGGCGGAGTCCTCGTCCTGCGCCGCATGAATCAAACGGAAGCGCTGGCAGCCGAGCAGGGGCGCCGGGCGGAAAAGCTGGCCCGCGTCGTGGCCCAGAATCCCAATCCGGTAGTGGTGACCGATCTCGACGGCGTGATGACTTACGTCAATCCGGCCTTCAGCGCCGTGTTCGGCTACACCCCCGGCGAGGCTGTGGGGCACAAGGTTTCCCTGCTGCGTTCGGAATCAACGCCTCCCGCACTCCATGCCGAACTCTGGGCCACCCTGCTGCGGGGAGAATCCTGGTCGGGCAAGTTCGTCAATCGCTGCCGGGACGGATCGCTGCGCAGTTGCTTCGCCCACATCTCCCCCCTGCGCCTGCCTGACGGCAGTGTTTCCCACTACGTCGGCATCGAGGAAGACGTCAGCGAAAAGGAGCGCATGGGAAGCGAACTCGATGCCTACCGCAATCAGCTCGAGGTGCTGGTCGAGGAGCGTACCCGCCAGTGGCAGGATGCCCGCCGCACCGTGGATGCCTGCAACGCAGAAATTGTCGCGCTCTATCACGACGCTCCCTGCGGCTATCACTCCCTAGACCCGGCGGGCCTAGTCATCCGCATCAACGACACCGAGCTGGCCTGGCTGGGCTACGCCCGGCAGGAAGTCGAGGGCCGCATGGCCTTCGCCGACCTCGTCGCGCCGGAGCAGCGGGAAAACTTGCAGGTGAACTTCGCCCGGCTGCAAAGCGCGGGTGAAATCCGTGGTGTGGAGTACGACCTCCTGCGGCGGGACGGTAGCCGCCTGCCGGTGATCCTCAATTCCCGGGCCGTGTTCGACGCTGATGGCGCATTCAAGCATTCCTTGGCGACCGTGTTCGACATCAGTGAGTCGCGGGAGCGGGAAAGACAGGTCATGGCGCTCAACAACGCCCTTGCCACCCAGGCGGGGGAACTGCTGGCCGCCAAGGAGGCGGCGGAGGCGGCGAGCCGCAGCAAGAGCGCCTTCGTGGCCAACATGAGCCACGAAATTCGCACCCCCATGAGCGCCATCATCGGCCTGACCCACCTGTTGCAGCGGGATGCCGATTCGCCCAAGGCCTCGGAACAGTTGGGCAAGATCCAGGGGGCGGCCACCCACCTGCTGGCGATCATCAACGACATTCTGGATTTGTCCAAGATCGAGGCCGGCAAACTCACCCTGGAGCGGGCGGGATTCAGCGTACATGCCGTCTTTGCCAGCCTCTACTCCATCGCCGGACAGCGCATTGAGGAAAAGGGCCTCGAATTCACCCGCGAAATCGATCCGCGCATCCCCTTCAACCTGCAGGGGGACGCCCTGCGGCTCAACCAGATTCTGAGCAATTTCATCAGCAACGCCATCAAGTTCACCGCCACCGGCGGAATCCGGCTGCGGGCCGAGGTCGTCGAGGAGCGGGGCGAGCGGGTGTGTCTGCGCTTCGCCGTCAGCGACACGGGTATCGGCATTGCTCCGGCCGACCAGGGGCGCTTGTTCGAGGCCTTCGAGCAAGCGGACTCCAGCACTACCCGCCGCTACGGCGGGACGGGCCTGGGGCTAGCCATCTGCCAGCGGCTGGCGCGGCTCATGGACGGTGAGCTTGGCGTCGACAGCACCCCGGGTGAGGGAAGTACCTTCTGGTTCGCCGCCACCTTCGAGCGCGGCAGCGCCCCCGCCGGGCAGACTCCCGATCTGCGCCTGGTGGGCAACGATGGGCCGGGGGAAGTCGCGGCGGCCTGCCTGCGCCGGGAGCACGCTGGCGCCCGGGTGCTCCTGGCCGAGGACAACGAGATCAACCAGGAAATCCTGGTGGACCTCCTGGGGGACCTTGATTTCAGCGTAGACGTAGCGCCCAATGGGGCCGAAGCCCTGCGGCTGGCGCAGAGCTTCGCCTACGACCTGATCCTCATGGACATGTACATGCCGGAAATGGATGGTCTGGAAGCGACGCGGCGGATCCGGGAACTCCCGTCCGGCGGCCGCGTGCCCATTGTCGCCCTGACGGCCAATGCCTTTGCCGAGGACAGAGAACGCTGCCTGGCCGCGGGTATGGACGACCACCTGGCCAAGCCGGTGGAACCGGAGGACCTTTTCGTGACCCTGCTGGGCTGGTTGGACGGATCGCGCCGTAGTGCGCGGCGGGAACCCAGCCATTGAGGCTTGATGGTCGATTCCTGGTGCTGCGGGATTGAATCCGGCGCGAAGTTTAGGGTGCGTTTAGAGTTCCGAAAGTCCACGCCGGATGGCGTAACGCACCAGTCCGGGAATGTCGCCTATGCCCAGGCGGTTCATGATCTGGGCACGGTAGGTCTCGATGGTCTTGACGCTGACGCCTAGGCTGAAAGCGATTTCCTTGGTGCGCATGCCCTCCGCGATCATCTTCAGCACTTCCCGCTGGCGGGGGGTGAGGCCATCCCGGGTGTCCGAAGTCTGCACCCGCTCCAGGTAGGCGTCCACCACCGGACGTGAAATGGCCGCCGGCAGCCAGGTGCCGCCCGCCAGCACGGCGCGGATGGCCAGTTCCATTTCCTGAGGAGCGGCGTTCTTCAGCACGAAACCGGAGGCCCCCAGGCGCATGGCCGAAATGACGTGCTCCTCGGTGTCGTACATGGTCAGGATGATGACCCGTATGGCCGGGTTGGTGCTGACGATCTTCTCCAGGGCCTGTAAACCCGTGATGCCCGGCATGGCGATGTCGAGCAGGGCGACATCGGGCTGCAGGCGGCAGGCCAGGTCGATGGCTTCGGCGCCGTTGGCGGTGTCGGCCACCACCTCGAAATCGGCGACTTCGTTGAGAAGGCGCAGGATTCCGGCTCGGACAAGGTTGTGGTCGTCGGCGACGAGAATGCGGATGGGCGTCATTGCAGGGTAGGGGGAGCGTAAAAAAGGGTGGCGACTTCGGTTCCGGCTCCTGGCCTGGATTCTATGCGGAAACGGCCGCCGACGGTGGCGACCCGTTCCCGCATGCCCAGGAGGCCGAGGGAATTGAGGCGGCGAGAGCGTTCCAGGGCTTCTTCGGCGGCGAAGCCGACGCCGTCGTCGCGGATGCGCAGGCCGAGGCCCGTGGCATCGAATTCCAGGCAGACATGGATTTCCTGGGCGCGGGCATGGCGCAGGGCATTGGACAGGGCTTCCTGGGCGATGCGGAAGGCAGCCAGTTCCACGTCCGGATGGAAGCGGGTGGCGCCGATCCCGTCGTCCAGGCGAATTCCGACCACGTCGGCGCGGGGCAGTTTGTCGATGTGCCAGCGCAAGGCCGCCGCCAGGCCAAGGTCGTCCAGCAAGGGCGGGCGCAGACGGCGGGAAATGTCGCGGGTCGTTTCGAGGATCGACTTCACCGTGAGGCGGGCCTCCCAGAGAGCGGCCTGGGCCTTGGGCGCCGGCCCCATGTGGCGGGCGCACTGGTCCAGGGCCAGTTCCAGGGCAGCCAGATCCTGGCCGACGTGGTCGTGCAGTTCCCGGGAAAGTGCAAGCCGTTCTTCTTCCTGGAAGACCAACTGCCGGGCGGCCAGGGTCTTCACCTGGCACAGGGCCAAATGCTCGGCGTCCTTGGCGTGGTGGATGTCGCTGATATCGTGGTAGGCCACCACCGCGCCGCCGGCCGGAAAGGCGACCGGCGTCACGGTCATCGCGAACCACAGCACCTCGCCCGCCGGAGACTCGCAGCGGCACTCGCCGCGGAATTGCTCGGTACGTCCGTGCAGCACTTCGAGGATGCCGGTGTAGACCCAGTGGTCGCTGTCGTGGTCCGCCCGGCAGGCGTCCAGGAGATTCGCCCCTACGGCGGTCCCTGCGAGTTGTCCGGCGTCGGTGCAGTGGTGCAGGGCGAATTCCCGCCAGGATTCGTTGATGGCGACGATCGCCCCGTCGCGGTCGATGACAGCCATTTGGGCGGGAACCGAGTCCAGCACCGCTTGGCTCAGGGTATGGGCCGCGTGCAGATTCCGCTCGTAGTGCAGGCGCTGGCTGATGTCGTGGACGATGGCCATGGTGCTTCCATCGCCCTCGCGGGAGATGAGCGCTTTCACCTCGGCCGGCTGCCCGTCCCGGCGACGCAGGCGCCAGCGGGTGGTCAGCCCGTCCGACGCCCGGGTGCTGGCCAGATATTCGCGCAGGCGGGCGTGATCGCCCGCGTCGACGATGCGGTAGGCGTCCAGCCCCAGGATCTCCTCGCGGGAATATCCGGTCAATGCGCAGAAGGCCGGGTTGGCGTCCTGGTAGCGGCCCCGGCCGTCGAGATAGACGATCCCGGCGCGGGAGCGCTCGAACAGCCGGCGGTGGCGGACGTTACCCGCGAGGCGTTCGGCGAGCCTTTCCTTCTGGCTCAGGCGATGGGCGAATACGCTGAACAGGATGCCGGTCGCCGCGAAGATCGCCATCTGGATGCCCAGGGCAGCCTCCGCTGGCGTCTCCGCCACCTGAGCCGGAACCAGATAGAAACCGGCCAGGGCGGTGGCCAGCAGCGTGGCCCCCACGCCGCCCCAGAGTCCACCGATCAGCGCGGCGACGAAGACCGCCGGGTAAAAGAGCACCCAGGCAAAGGGGCGCAGGGTTTCCCAGAAGGCAAGTTCGACTCCCATGGCGAGCGCCGGCAGCGCCAGGGCGCCGATGAAACCGACCGATGAACTGTCGTGGAAACCGTGAGGGCCCATCACTTGAGCCTTTCCGAGCGGCGACGGCCATGCTGCGCGGCCTGGCTCACCCCTCGCTGGGCCAAGGACGTAACACACCCGGGGTCGCATTGCGCGATGCCCTTCCTGCACCTTGAAACCTGTCGCCCGATCGACTCGGGTCTGTACCGTGAAGACAACATTTGTCGGCCCTGGTTCCTGTTCCGGACCCACGCGCTCTCCACACCCTGTTGTCGGGCTTCGAGGACGCGCCCCCCTTGATTCGCGAAGCCCGGATTGTCGGCCATCGGCGGGCATGCACCAATCGGAACAACCCGGGGCCGGTCCTTCGATATTCCCGAAGCCCGGCCGGTGGGCTTTTGCGGCTGGAGCATCGGGTCGCGATCTGTCAGAATCGCGCCGATCGTCCTGAACGGTGCGGCACATGGCTTGCCCCGCCCCGCGGAACTACGGCGCACTGGGCGGGGGAGGGGGGCACGGCAGGGCGCGGCAACATTGGGGATGGTCTCGATCCATGCCCGTTCGGGGAAAGCGACATGGCAACGGGTGTGGAACTGGCGATCTTGGTGGCCCTGGCAGCAGTGCTTGCGCTCCAGGTTTGGACCCTGCGGCGGGCCGGTGGCCGAGACGCACAACTGGCCGAAGCGCTCACCGCCATGCTGGAAACCCAGGCCCGCGCCCTCGAGCGCCTGGAACGGGAACTGCGGGAGGAACTGGCCCGCGCCCGGCGCGAAGACGCCGACGCTGCCTTCCGGGACCGGGAAGAGCAGGCCCGTTCTGCCACCCAGTTGAGCCAGACCGTCTCAGCGCAGCTCACCGGCCTGGGCGCCCTGCAAGGGGAACGCCTGGAAGGCTTTGCCCGGGAGCTCAACCGTTTTTCCCTGGGACTGGACGAGCGCTTCGAGCGCCTCAAGGCGGCAGTGGAAGGCCGGCTCACCGCCCTCCAGGCGGACAACGCGACCAGGCTCGAAGCCATGCGCCAGACGGTGGACGAAAAGCTGCACGCCACCCTGGAGCAGCGTCTGGGCGAATCCTTCAAATTGGTCAGCGACCGCCTGGAGCAGGTCCATCGCGGGCTGGGGGAAATGCATACCCTGGCGGTGGGGGTGGGAGATCTGAAGCGCGTGCTGACCAATGTGAAGACCCGCGGCACCTGGGGCGAGGTCCAACTGGCGGCCCTGCTGGAACAGTTGCTCACCGCGGATCAGTTTTCCGCCAATGTGGCGACGCGGCCGGGCAGCGCGGAACGGGTCGATTTCGCCATCCGCCTGCCGGGTAAGGACGATGGCGCCGAGGTCTGGCTGCCCCTGGACGCCAAATTTCCCATCGAGGACTGGCAGCGGCTCCTGGACGCGCAGGAGCGGGGCGACGTCCCGGCCATGGACGAAGCAGCCCGTGCCATCGAGGGCCGCCTCAAGCTGGAGGCCCGCAGCATCCGCGAAAAGTACGTGGCACCGCCCCATACCACCGATTTCGCCATTCTCTATCTGCCGGTGGAAGGGCTCTACGCTGAGGCTCTGCGCCGACCGGGGCTGAGCGAAACCCTGCAGCGCGAGTGGCGGGTGAGCCTGGCCGGGCCGACCACCCTGGCCGCGCTGCTCAACAGTCTGCAGATGGGCTTCCGCACCCTGGCCATCGAGCAGCGTTCGGCGGAGGTCTGGGCCATCCTCGGTGCGGTGAAGACCGAGTTTGGCAAGTTCGGCGAGGCCCTGGCCCACACCCGCAAGAAGCTGGAGGAAGCAAGCAGCAGCATCGGCAAGGCGGAGACCCGTACCCGCGTGCTGTCCAGGAAACTGAAGGAAGTGGAGGCATTGCCGGTGGCGGAAAGCGAGCGGCTCATCGGCGAGGCGGATTTCGATGCCGACGCAGAGTGAGCTGGAAGCCGCCTACCGGGCGACGACCTATCGTGTCTTCCTGCCCGGCGGCGTGCGGGAGCTGCGCATCGGGACGCGGGACGACAGGCTGGTCGCCTGGCTGGCCGGCGAAGGCGCCGCGGACTGGGCGGTGCTGACGGCGTGCAACCCGGCGTCGGTGAGGCTGGGCGAGGAGGAAAACCGCCTGCGCCAGGCGGCGCTCGAAGTCGCCCTTCTGGAAATGGGGCTGGAACCCTACACGGCCGAGAACGTGGCCGACGATGCCGGCTGGCCGGTGGAGGAAAGCTGCTTCGTGACAGGTTTGCCGGCCGACGCTGCCCTTGGACTGGCGGCGCGCTTCGGGCAGAACGCCCTGGTGTGCGGCGCGGCCGAAGGCATGCCCCGGCTGCTGTGGGTCACGCCGGCGGTAGACGGTGAGGAGAGCGAGGGTCGATGAGCAAGATCGGGCGTTTCGAACTGCGGCGGGAACTGGGGCGCGGAGCCCAGAGCGTCGTCTATCTGGGATTCGATCCCCAACTGCAACGTGAAGTGGCCATCAAGACCCTTCACCTGGCCGGAGCAGTCCCGGGACAGGCGGCGGCTCTGCTGCAGGAAGCGCGCACCGTGGGGCGCTTGCGCCATCCCAATCTGGTGCCCATCTTCGAAGCGGGCGAGCAGGGAGGGGAGCCCTACCTGGTGTTCGAGTATGTGCCGGGTACGACCCTGGCCGCCTTTCTCAAGACCAGCGGGGCTCTGCCGCCGGCCCGGGCCGTGGGCCTCCTGCGCCCCATCCTCGAAGCCCTGGAGCACGCCCACCGCCAGGGTATCGTCCATCGCGATCTCAAGCCTGCCAACATCCTGCTGGACGAGGACGGCACCCCCCGGGTCATGGATTTCGGCATTGCCGCGCGCCTTGCCGGCAGCGGAGAAGGGGCGGACCAATACAGCGGTACGCCGGCCTACATGGCGCCCGAGTACATTGCCGAGCACAAGGTCACACCGCGGGGCGATGTCTTTGCGGCCGGCCTCGTCCTGTACGAACTGCTCACCGGCGAGCGGGCAGCGGGGGCCGGGGAGACGCCGGCCGTCCTGCGCCGCATCGTCGATACTGATCTGCGCCTGCCGCAAGGGGGCGTCGATGGACGCCTCGCCGCCATCGTGCACAAGGCCCTGTCTCGGGATGCGGAGTTGCGCTACCAGAGCGCCGCCCAGTTCGGCGAGGCGCTGGATGCCTACCTGGATCCGGGCGAAGAAGTGGCGCCCCGGGGAGAGGGGCGGCAGGCCACGCTGGATTTCCTCCTGCGCCGCATGCGGCACAAGAGCGACTTTCCTGCCCTCTCCGAGTCGGTCAGCGCCATCAACAAGATCGCCAACAGCGAGATGGAGAGCATCAGCAAGCTGTCCAATTCCATCCTCAAGGACTTCGCCCTGACCAACAAGCTGCTGCGCTTCGTCAATTCCGCTTACTTCCGCCCGGCCGGCGGCGGCAATATCAGCACGGTGTCCCGGGCGGTCATCGTCCTGGGCTTCGAGGCGGTGCGCAACATCGCCGTCACCGTGCTCCTCTTCGAGCACCTGCAGAACAAGGGCAACGCCAATCTCCTGAAGGAAGAATTCCTGCGTGCCAATCTGGCCGGCATCCTGGCCCGGGATCTGGGGACCGCGGCCCAGATGAAGGATTTGGAGCAGACCTTCATCTGTGCCCTGTTCCATAACCTGGGGCGCCTGCTGTCGCAGTATTACTTTCCCGACGAAAGCGACGAAATCCGCCTGCTGGCCGGCCAGGGGGATTTGAGCGAGGAGCAGGCGGCGCTCCGGGTGCTTGGCATCGGCTTCGAGGATCTCGGCTTGGCCATCGCCCGCCAGTGGGGCTTTCCGGCCCTCATCGTCAATTCCATGCGCAAGCTGCCTGCCGGGCCCCTAAAGAAGCCGGCGAGCCAGGAAGATCGGCTCCAGGTGCTTTCCGGCATGGCCAACGAATTGTGCGTGGTCATCGCCCAGGCGGGACCGGAGGCCCGGGAACGGGAGCTGAAGAAGGCACTGGCGCGCTTCAGCCCCGCGGTCAGCCTGGACAAGAAGGACGTCGAGGAGGCGATGGGCCGCTCGATCGAACAGGTGGGGGAATTCGCCCGCATCGTGCACCTGGGGGTGCAGCAGACGGCCTTCGGTGGCCAGATGCGGCAGTTCCTCGACCGCGGCGGCGAGGCGCCGCTGCCGGACGACACGGTAGCCGACGATACCGTCCTGGGGGAGCGCGGCCTGTACAGCGCCGAAACCGCGGCGAACGGCAGCGACGCGCCGGCCGGAGAGGACGCCCAGGCCATCCTGGCCGCCGGTATCCAGGACATCAGCAATACCCTGGTCGACGGCTTCAAGCTCAACGACATCCTGCGCATCATCCTGGAGACCATGTACCGCGCCATGGGCTTCAAGCGTGTGATCCTGTGCATCAAGGACGCCCGGGCAGGCACCATGCAGGGTCGTTTCGGCTTCGGTCCGGATGCCAACGAGGTGGCCAAGGCCTTTCGCTTTCCGCTTTCCTTCACGCCGGACATTTTTCACGCCGCGACTTCGAAGGGGGTGGATCTCCTCATCAGCGACATCGACGATCCCAAGATCGCCCCCCGCATCCCGGCGTGGTACCGCAAGGCCATTCCGGCCCGGAGCTTCGTGCTCTTTCCCCTCAACATCAAGGGGGCTCCGGTGGCCCTCATCTACGCCGATCAGGATCGCGCTGGCCAGATCGTGCTGCCGGACCGGGAGCTTTCATTGCTGCGCACCCTGCGCAACCAGGCCGTCCTGGCTATCAAGCAGGGGGGCTGACTAGAACACGCCCTACCAGAGTTTGTACCAGGGCGTCTTGCGCTCCAGGCCTTCCTTGTAATAGCGGCTGTCGGGGAAGTTCTTGCGCATGACACGGTCGGCGTCGTCGCGCAGTTCGTTCATGCCCAGCTTGTCGTAGGAGATGACCATGATGAAGAGCGCTTCTTCGAGCGCCGGTGCGCCGGAATAGGATTTCAGGGCGACCTGGGAGCGGTTGGCGGCGGCGATGTAGGCGCCACGCTTGAAGTAGTAGCGGGCCACGTGGACTTCCTGGGAGGCCAGCGCATTCACCAGGTAGTTCATGCGCAGGATGGCGTCCGGCGTGTACTTGCTGTTGGGGAAACGGGCCACCAGTTCCTTCAAGGCTTCGAAGGACTCCTTGGCCGATTTGGGATCCCGTTCGCTGGGATCCTGATCGCTCAGGTAGCCCAGGAAACCCTGATCCTCGTTGAAACCGACCAGACCCTTGAGGTAATACACGTAATCCACTGCGGGGTGGTTGGGGTGCAGTTTGATGAAGCGGTCGCAGGCGGCGATGGCCGCCAGGGGCTCGGCGCCCTTCCAGTAGACGTAGCCCAGTTCGAGTTGGGCCTGCTGGGCATAGCGCCCGTAGGGGAAGCGGGCTTCCAGCTTTTCCAGGAGCTTGGCGGCCTTTTCCCAGGCCCCATCGGCCTGGGCATCCCGCGCCTCGTTGTAGAGCTTGGAAGCGGACCAGCCGGCAGTTTCGTCCTTGACCTCGGGTAGAAGGCTGCAGCCCGCGATGAGGCAGGCCAGGAATACGACCGCGAGGCGGTGGAGGAGGCGAGCGAATGGGGGGGTGAATGCGGCTACACTGCGCATCATGAATATTTCCGTGGAAAACGGCGGCGATTATAGCCCAATCGCCGTTCACCGCCTGATTGCCCCGGATTCCGCCTCGGGACGCCGCCTCGACCAGGTTTTGGCCGAACTCCTGCCCGAACATTCCCGGGCTCGCCTGCAGGCCTGGGTCAAGGAGGGACGGGTGACGGTGGATGGCAGTATCGAGCCTGAAGGGAAGCGCCGACTGAAAGGGGGCGAGACGCTGCTCCTCGCACCCGGGGTGGACTCCAGGGCGGCGGCGGGGACTCCGGAGGACATCCCCCTTGCCGTGGTCTTCGAGGACGATGCCCTGCTGGTGATCGACAAGCCGGCGGGGCTGGTGGTCCATCCCGGCAGCGGCAATTGGAGCGGCACGCTGATGAACGCCCTGCTGCACCGTTGCCCCGAACTGGCCGAAGTTCCTCGGGCCGGTATCGTGCACCGGCTGGACAAGGAGACCAGCGGCCTGCTGGTGGTCGCCCGCAGCCTGGCCGCCCAGACCGACCTGGTGCGCCAGCTTCAGGCCCGCAGCGTCAAGCGCCAATATCTGGCGGTGGCAGCGGGTGGCCTGGAGAGGGACGGTCAGGTGGAGGCCCCCATCGGTCGCCATCCCGTGCAGCGAACCCGCATGGCAGTGGTCAGCGAGGGGCGGGGCGGTAAGCCCGCCCTGACGCGCTACCGGATTCTGGAACGCTTTGCCCGCTGCACCCTGGTGGAGTGCTCCCTGGAGACCGGGCGTACCCACCAGATCCGTGTCCACATGGCATCCATTGGCCATCCCTTGGTAGGGGATCCGGTCTATGGTCGGGGGAATCCGAAAATACCGGCCTTCCACCGCCAGGCCCTGCACGCGGCTCGCCTGGGGCTGGTCCATCCGGGCAGCGGGGCACGTCTGGAATGGCAGAGCCCCCTGCCCGGGGATTTCAACGCCCTCCTGGAGACCCTGCGTGGCAGCTGACTGGATCGTTCCGGACTGGCCTGCTCCTCCCGGGGTGCGGGCCTTGCAAACCACCCGTGGCGGCGGACTTAGTCGTGGGCCCTACGCCAGTCTCAACCTGGGCGACCATGTCGGAGATGTTGCTGCAGCCGTGCGCCTTAACCGGGAGCGTGTGCAGGCCCGCCTGCCGGGGCCTCCCCTGTGGCTTCAGCAGGTGCACGGCACGGTGGTGGTGGATGCGGCGACGGCCCCGCCCGGCGTGGCGGCCGACGGTGCGGTGGCCTTCCGCCCC
>SSTB01000028.1 GCA_009469665.1 Azonexaceae bacterium
CACAAAAACACCACCGCGAGGAGCAGGGATGGGGGACAGAACAGGGCCGGTACTCCGGCACATCGCAAGCTTCGGGACTACCGCGCAGCCGGGCGATACGCTTCCCGGGCCGGTGGCGCCGGGCATGACGCTCAATTCTCCGGTGGGGGTTGCCCTGGACCGGGCGGGCAACGTCTGGGTATGCGATACGGGCAACAACCGCCTGCTGGTCTTCGATGCCGACCTGAGCACCCTGCGCCATGTGCTCCACGCGCCGGAAAGCGCGGTGGGGGGCGAGGCGGCGCTGCCCTTCCACATGCCCTTCCATGTCTGCCCCCACCCTGAAAAAAACCGGGTCTTCGTCTCCGACATGGGCAACAGCCGCATCGTGGTCCTCGACCTCACAGAAGGCGCACCGCGCTTTGCAGGAGCCCTGGGCAACACGGCGCAGAAGGGCTTTGCCCCCTTGCAGGATCCCAACGGCCTCACCTTGGTGCGCGGCAAGAAGGGCTTCGAACTCTTCGTGAATGACGAATTTTTCCATAACGCCACGGATCCCCTGCGCAACCGCTGCGTGCGCCTGACGGAAGACGGCCGTTACCTGGGGGAATTCCGCTCGGTCCAGGTGAAGGGCCGGCGGCACGATCTTACCTGGCCCCAGGGGCTCGCCTCCGACGCCAAGGGCCATCTCTACCTCGCCAATACAGGCAATTACGAAATCCTGCGCTGCGCCGCCGACGCGCCGGTCGACGGCGACTACGTGGCCAGCGGGGGCAGCACCCTCATCGCCCACCGCTTCGGCACGCCCCGAGGCCTGGGCATGCTCAACATCATGCGCGACGTGAATGTGGTGGGCGACCGGGTCTTCGTACCGGACCACGTCGCCAACACCATTTCGGTCTATCACACCGACGGCCGCCCCCTGGCCACGGTGGCGGGCCTGCGGGCCGGCTGGCACCACGGCCCCGAGCCGGTCAATTCGCCCAGCGACCCCCTCTACTACTTCCTGGAAGACACGACCCTGGTCAGCCCCTACGTGATCTGCGACGGGGGGGCTCCGGATGTCTTCTTCATCAGCGAGCCCTTCACCTCCCGCATTCTCAAGGTGCGCATCGATTTCTCCCACGGGCCTCGGGCGACGGCGAAACTGATCGCCGCCGTGGGCAAGCGCCGGGACGACCCCGCCAGCGCGAGCAACGAGCAGTTGAACTGCGTCACTTCGGTCATCGCCTTTGCCCAACCGGAATCCAGCCCCGGGGCTGCGGCCAGCCCCGCAGCCGCCTGGCCGGTTTCTGCCAGTGCCGCCCTGGCCGGCCAGTACGACGTCTGGTGGGGGCATCTTACCCGGGCCACCCTGCAACACTCTGGCGGCGCCGATTGGCTGCGCGAGGCCCGCCTGGTGCTCGATGCGGGGAATTGGCGCCTTACCGCCTGCCGCGCCCAGGGCGCCGGCTACGTGCCCGACCCTGTTCAGCTCGACGCTTGGTTCCTGGCCGGCAACCTGGGCCTCGCCTCCTTCGTCCCGGACTTTCCCCTGCTCGGGCAATGGGTTCCCGGCACGCCCATCGTCCTGGCCGGCAATTTCGATACCGGAACCATCAGCCTCTACCAGATCGGCCCCCTGGGCAATCTGGTCAATTTCGGCCTGCCCTTCGGCGTCAAGGGCAAGGGGCCGGCCTGCCTGTCCGGTCCCCAGGGCATGGCGGCCTCCGGCGACGGTCATGTCTATATCGCCGACACCCTCAACAACCGCATGGCCCACTGGCAGATTCTGCCCAGCGGCACGGCGCGCCCGATCCGCACCTTCGTCTGGGAGGGCGAAGTGCGGGGCGACTCCCCCTTCACCCCTACCGACGCGGCCCTCGCCGCCGACGGGCGCCTCTACGTGACGGACCAGTTCAACGACCGCATCTGCGTCTTCGACCGTGACGGCCGCTCGCTCTTCAGCTTCGGCCGCCAGGGCTACTGGGAGGAAGGCAACCCCGATGGCGAGCGCTTCATGCTCCCCACCAGCCTGGCCATCGAAGGCGAGCGCCTCTATGTGAACGATCTGGTGAACCGCGCCCTCAAGGTGTTCGCTCTGGGCGCAGACACCCCCCGCTTCATCGGGGGGCTTTCGCTCTTCAAGCTGAGCACGGCGGAGGGCGGCGTGTGGATGCCCTTCCTCATGCACGCCCGGGAAGGTCGGGTGTATCTTGCCGACTCGACCTACAACATCGTCCAGGTCTACGCCTGCGACTGACCGGTCTCGCTCCCCATGCCCCAAGCCGCCGACTTCCACCTGAAAGAGCTGCTCTACGAAAGCCCCTCGACCCGCGTCCTGCGGGCCCTGCGGCAGTGCGATCGGCGACCGGTGATCCTGAAGGTGTTGAAGGAAGGCGATCTCGCCCGGGAGCATTTCGAGCGTTATCAGCACGAGTACGAGCTTCTGAAAAGCCTGGCCTCACCCGGCATCGGGCAGGCCCTGGACTTCGTCGCCCTGCCCGAGGGGCACGCCCTGGTGCTGGAGGACGCCGGCGGCGAATCCCTGGCCCGGCGCCTCACCCGCGGCGCCCTGCGCCTGCCGGAATTTCTCGACATCGCCATCGGCGCCTGCGAGGCCCTGGCCGAGGTTCATCTGGCCGACATCATTCACAAGGACATCAGCCCGGGCAATCTGATCGTGACGGCGGCGCGGACGGTCCAGTTGATCGACTTCGGGCTGGCTTCGCGGCTTCCCCGCCTCAACCCGGCACTGCGCAATCCGGAGGCCCTGGAGGGGACGCTGGCCTACATCGCGCCGGAGCAGACCGGCCGCATGCATCGCAGCCTCGACTACCGGGCCGACCTCTACGGCCTGGGCGCCACCCTATTCGAACTGCTCGCCGGGCGCCCCCCCTTCCCCGGCGCCGACGCCGCCGAAACCGTCTATTCGCACCTGGCTCGCCGCCCAACGGACTTGCGCGAGCTGGTGCCCGGGCTGCCTCCGGTCGTCGCGCGCCTGGTGGCCCGTCTTCTGGAAAAGAGCGCCGAGGATCGCTACCAGAGCGCCTGGGGCATTCGCGCTGACCTGTTGCGCTGCCGCGACGGCCTCGCCCGGGGAGCGCCCATCGAGAACTTTGCCCTGGGCGCCGCCGACGTGCCGCAACGCTTCCAGCTCAGCGAGAAGATGGTCGGCCGCCAAACGGAGATCGAGCGCTTGGTGGCAGCCTTCGAAGCCGACCGCAGCCAGCGCCATTTGGTGCTGGTGAGCGGTTACTCCGGCATCGGCAAGAGCACCCTCGTGCGGGAATTCTGCCGCCCCCTGACCGGCATCGGCGGCAGCCTGGTAGCGGGAAAGTTCGACCAATTCCAGCGCAACACCCCCTACAGCGCCCTGGTGGCGGCCTTCAGCGACTTCCTGCACCAGGCGCTGCTGCTCGACGACGCGCGGCGCAGCGCCCTGCGCGACCGTGTCCTCTCCGCGGTGGGGGAAAAGGGGGCCGTCGTCGCCCACGTCATCCCGGCCATCGAGGAATTGATCGGCCCCCAGCCGCCGGTACCGGAACTCGCCGGCAACGAGGCGCAGCACCGCTTCCGCGTCATCTTCCGCCGTTTCGTCCAGGCCCTGGCCGCCGAAGATGCCCCCCTGGTGCTCTTCCTGGACGACCTGCAGTGGGCCGATACCGCCACCCTGCGCCTGCTGGAATCCCTCGCCGCCGGCGACGACCTGCACCACCTGCTCATCATCGGCGCCTATCGCGACAACGAGGTGGACGCCGCTCACCCCCTGCGGGCGATGATCCTGCGGCTGATCGACGAGGAGGCCCCCCTCACCGAAATCACCCTCGCCCCCCTGTCCCTGGAAGCCATCACCGAGCTGATCGCCGCCTCCTTCCACGCCGCGCCGGAAGACGCGCTCCCCCTGGCGGCGCTGGTGCAGCGCAAGACCCTGGGCAATCCTTTCTTCGTTGGCCAGTTCCTGCACACCCTGTATCGGGAAGAGCTCATCACCTACCGCCTGGGCGACGACCAGCGCCGCTCCGGCTGGACCTGGGACATGGCGCGCGTCGAGGCCATGGCCATCACCGACAACGTGGTGGATCTCCTGGTCGAGCGCCTGCGACGGCTGCCCCAAGCCACCCAGGCAGCCCTGCGCGAGGCGGCCTGTATCGGCAATGCCTTCTCCCTCGACACCCTGGCCATCATCCATCGCTCGCCCCGCGAGAAGCTTTTCGACGACCTCCTGCCGGCCCTGCGCGGCGAACTGCTGCGCAGCGCGGGAGACGGCTCGGATGGCGAGCGCTTCGCCTTCAGCCACGACCGCGTGCAGCAGGCCGCCTACGCCCTCATGGACGGCGAAGCGCGCAAGGCCCTGCACCTGGACATCGGCCGGCTCCTGCTGGAAAGCCTGGCGGAAACCGATCTGGAAGAGCGGATTTTCGAGGTGGTGGATCAACTCAACGCCGGGGTCGACCTGATGGCTGCCGGGCAGGAAAGCTTGCGTCTCGCCGGTCTCAATCGCCGTGCGGCGGAGCGGGCGGTGCGGGCCAACGCCTACCAGGCCGCCCTCGACTATCTCGACGCGGCCATCGTCTGTCTGCCCCCGGACGCCTGGTCCTCCTGCCATGGCGCCGCCCTGGACCTCACCCGCCGCCGGGCCGAGGTGGCCTACCTGGCGGGCGACTACGACCGCTCCATGGCCGACATCGCCGTGGTGCGGGAAAAAGCCGAGAACGTCCTCGACCGGGCCGGTATCTGCGCCCTCCTGATCAGCGAGTACACCGTCCTGGGCCGCAACGCCGAAGCGGTGGAAGAGGCCCGCGAGGCGCTGGCCCTGCTGGGCATCAGCGTTCCGCAGGGCAACCTGCGCGAGGCCCTGGAAGCGGAGCTCGCCCCCATCCGCGCCGCCATCGCAGACCGATCCATCGCCTCCCTGGTCGACCTGCCCGAAATGACCGACCCGGTGCAGCGTATGGCCATGAAGGTGCTGATGCCGGTTCATACCGCCGCCTACTTCGCCGGCCAGCGCGAGCTCTACGGCTGGTTCCTGGCCAAGATGACCCACCTGTCGCTGGCCTACGGCCACGTGCCCGAATCCCTCAAGGGCTACGCCAGCCTGGGGGGCGTACTGTGCGGCGACTTCGGCGAATTCGCCGAGGGCTACGAATTCGCCCGCCTGGCCATCCGGCTCACCGAGCGCTTCCCGGACAACGGCCTCAAGTGCCGCGCCAGCCTCATCATGGTGTCCTTCGTGAATCACTGGATGCGGCACGTACGCGAGGGCGAGCACTACCTGCAACCGGGCATAGACGCCGGCCTGGAGGCGGGGGAGCACCAGTTCGTCAGCTACCTGATGATGTGGGGCGGCACCATCAACCAAATGTTCCGCGGCGCCAATCTGGACCGCCAGATGCGACAGATCGACGAGGCCCTGGCCTTCACCCGCAAGGTGAAGAACCACCTGGCCACCGACTCCATCGTCGGCGCCCGGGCGGTGGTGGCCAACCTCCTGGGCCGCACGCCAGCGCCCGATTCCTTCGACACGGTGGACATCAGTGAAGCGGATTTCGTCGCCGCCTGCCGGAGCCACAACAGTCAGTCCTCCCTCTGTTTCTACCACTGCGTGCGGGCCTGGGCGCTCTATCTGCACGGCCATTACGCCGCAGCGCGGGAAAGCATCGAGCAGGCGGCGTCTACGGTCCATTTCATCGCCTCCTACGTCACCGAAGCCGACGTGCGCTATTTGCACTCGCTGATCTACATCGCCCTGGACGATACCCTGCCCCGACCCGCAATCATGGACCGGGTGGATTCCAACCAGGCCCTGCTCAAGCGCTGGACACAGCATTGCCCGGACAATTTCCGCCACAAGCACGCCCTGGTGGAAGCCGAGCGGGCGCGCCTCGAACAAAGGGTCGGCGACGCCCTGTCCCTTTACGAAGTGGCCATCGCCCAGGCGGCCCAGGGCGGCTTCATCCACGACGAAGCCCTGGCCAACGAACTGGCCTGCCGCTTCTGGATGGCGCGGGGCAAGCTCGATTTTGCCGCTGTTCACCTGCGCCGTGCCTACCGCGGCTATCAGGCCTGGGGCGCCCAGAGAAAGCTCGACCAGCTGGCCGAGCACTACGCCAACGTCTTCGCCGCAGGCCACCAAGAGGGAGGCCGCGGACGGCGTTCCGCGCCCCGCCGCTCGACCACCCACACCAACACCCAGGCCACCAGCCGCGCCGCCGACTCCCTCGATCTGGACGCCATCGTGGGCGCTTCCCACCTGATCGCCGGCGAGCGCGATGCGGAGGCCCTGAAGCAGAAGCTGATGCACGTCGCCCTGGCCAACGCGGGCGCCGACCGGGGCTTCCTGATCCTGGACGTGGACGGTGCCCTGACCATCGAGGCTCGGGCCGAGGAGGGTGCCGATTTCAGCGCCTTGCCCTCGCTTCCCCTCGACGCAGCGGCATCCAGCGGCGAATTGCCCGTGGCCCGCTCGGTGGTCGCCTTCGCCGCCCGTACCGAGCAGGCCGTGGTGCTGGCGGATGCCACGGCGGACGAGCAGTTCGGCCGCGACCCTGCCATCATGCAGCACGGCGCGCGCTCGCTCCTCTGCCTTCCCCTGATCCATGCGGGCAAGCTCTCGGGTCTGCTCTACCTGGAGAACCGTCTGGCCTGCGGCGCCTTTTCCCCGGCCCACGTACGGGTGCTCGAAATTCTCTCCTCCCAGATGGCCATCGCCATCGAAAACGCCCGCATCCTCAGCCACCTGGACGAGCGGGTGCGCACCCGCACCGCGGAGCTGGAAGCCGCCAATCGCTTGTTGCAGGATGAGATCGCCGAACGCATCGAGGTCGAGGCTGCGCTCAAGGTGGCCCGCGAGGAAGCCGAGGCCGCCACCCGCGCCAAGAGCGACTTCCTTGCCCGCATGAGCCATGAAATCCGCACCCCCATGAACGCGGTCATCGGCCTGGGCGAACTCCTGCAACGCACCGAACTCACGCCACGGCAGAAGGATTACGTACGCAAACTGGGCAGTTCTGCCAACACGCTCCTGGGCATCATCAACGACGTGCTCGACTTCTCCAAGATCGAAGCCGGCCGCATGAGCGTCGAGATCATGCCCTTCTCCCTGGACGAGGTGCTCGACAATTTGGCCAATGTGGTGGTCGGCCCGGCGGAGGAAAAAGGTCTGGAGGTGCTGATCGAGCGGGGCGACGCGGTCCCCACCACGCTCCTGGGCGATTCCCTGCGCCTCGGTCAGGTGCTCATCAATCTGGCCGGCAATGCGGTCAAATTCACCGCGCAAGGCGAAGTGCTCGTCGCGGTGCACCGGCTGTGCGACGGGCCGGACGGCGAGTTGTTGCGTTTCTCGGTGCGCGACACGGGGATCGGCATCAACCCGCAGCAATTGGAGAATCTCTTCCAGCCCTTCCATCAGGCCGACGGGACGATCACCCGCCGCTTCGGCGGCACCGGCCTGGGACTGGCCATTTCGCGCCAACTGGTCGAGCTGATGGGGGGCACCCTGGAGGTCCGCAGCGGCGAAGGTCAGGGCACCACGTTCTGGTTCGACCTACCCTGCCGGGAAGCCCCGGCGCTGCCCGTAGCCAGCGCGCCGAGCACCCCGGAAACCCCCTCGATTTCCGGCCGCCGCGTCCTGGTGGTGGACGACAATGCTACCTCGCGCACCATCCTGGAAGCGCTCCTGCAGCGCCTGGACCTGGTCGTCGAGCAGGTGGACTCCGGCGAGACCGCCCTGGAAGCGATCGCCCGGGAAAACGCCCTCGGCGGCCGGGGCTACGACCTGGTTCTCATGGACTGGCGCATGCCCGGCCTGGACGGCATAGAAACCACTCGCCGCATCCGCCGCGAGTTGCACCTGACCCGCGTGCCCGCCGTGCTCATGGTCACCGCCTACGGCCGCGAGGAAGTGGTGCACGAGGCGGAAAAGGCCGGCATCGATGGCTTCCTGGTCAAACCGGTGAGCGAAGCCCTGCTGACCGAAACGGTGCTTAGCCTCTTTGGCGTCCCCGGTCATCACAGCCCGGGGGCGCTGGCCGGCGGCTCCGGCATCGGCGACCCTCTCGCCGCCATCCGCGGCGCCCGGGTGCTACTGGTGGAAGACAATCCCATTAACCAGCAGGTGGCCGCCGAACTGCTGCAACAGGCGGGCCTGCGGGTGGACATCGCAGCCGATGGCGCCAGTGGCGTGAGCAAGGCCTGCACCGGCGTCTACGATCTGGTGCTCATGGACGTCCAGATGCCCGACATGGACGGCTACGAGGCGACGCGACGCATCCGCGCCTACCCCGGCCTTGGGGAACTGCCCATCGTAGCCATGACGGCCCACGCCCTGGCCGGCGACCGGGAAAAGAGCCGCGCCGCCGGCATGTTCGACCACCTGACCAAGCCCATCGACAGCAAGCGCCTGGAAGCCGTCCTCCTGCAATGGATACGCCCGGCCGGGCGCGGCGAGGACCGTCGCCCGCCGCCGCCCGAGAAGGCCCGGGAGAGCGCCGCCCGTGTCTATCCGGCCGTGGCCGGCTTCGATCCGCTGCAAGGCCGCGCCCAGGTGGGCGGCAATGACGGCCTCTATGCCCGCCTATTGGGTGAATTCGTACAGGCCTACGCCGACGCCGGGGCGCAGCTCGCCATATTGCTCGAAGGCGGAGAGGTCCGCCGGGCGGGCATTCTCGCCCATTCCATCAAGGGCACCGCCGGAACCCTGGGCGCCGCCACCGTATCCGCCGCCGCCGCTGCCCTGGAGCAGGCCCTGATCGGCGAGGGCGCGGAGAGCGGGGCAAACCCCGCCCCGCTGCTCAGCACCCTGGCCGATGAACTCCGGATATTCTGCGACGCCCTGAGAGGCGTTGGCGCGGCCCCCGCCGCGGCCGCGGCCGTGCCAACCGGCACCGCCGGCGCCCCCGTCGCCGCCGATCTGGAGAAACTGCTGCGCCTCATCGACCTGGGCAGTTCGGAAGCCCTGGAACTGATCGAGCGCCTGCGGGAAGGCGGCGACGCCACCCTGGGAGAGCAACTCGCCCGCATTGCCGGGCACGTCGAAGATGTAGAATTTGAAGAGGCGCGCGATCTCGTCTGCACGATGCTCGTAGCCCTCAATCGAGGAGAAACGGCATGACTCCGCAGTCGAAACAGCGCGTCCTGGTGGTCGAAGACGAAAAAATCAATCGCACCGTCCTCGTCGCCCTGCTCAAGGACGACTACCAGGTGATCCTAGCCAAAACGGGCGAACAGGCTCTGGAACGCCTGGCCAGCGACGACCAGATCGATGTGGTGCTGCTCGACGTGCTGATGCCCGACATGGACGGCTACGAGGTGCTGCGCCACATCAAGGACAACGATGCGACGCGGGAAATCCCGGTGATCTTCCTCACCGCCCTCAATTCCACCAACGACGAGGAAAAGGGCCTGCGCCTGGGAGCCAGCGACTACATCGGCAAGCCCTTCAGCCCGGCCATCGTCAAGGCCCGCGTCTCCAACCTGGCCCGCTTCGTGCGCCAGCGCAAACTCCTGGAAACCCTGGCCGGGCGTGACGGCCTCACCGAAATCCCCAACCGCCGCGCCTTTGACCAGGCCCTGCTGCAGGAAATCGCGCGCAGCCTGCGCAACGGTTCCAGCTTCGGATTGGCCCTGGTCGATGTCGATTATTTCAAGCAATACAACGACCACTACGGCCACGCGGCCGGCGACGGCTCCCTGAAGCAGGTGGCACGCACCCTGGCCGACGCCCTGCGCCGTCCCGGAGACCTCGCCGCCCGCTACGGCGGCGAGGAATTCGCCCTCATCCTGCCCGACTGCGACGGCGCCGGGGGCCAGGAGGTCGCCGAAGCCATCCGCCAGAAGGTGAAGGCCCTGGGCATCGAACACACCCAGTCCAGCGCCTCCCCCGAACTGACGGTTTCCGTCGGCGGCGTCACCGTCACCGGACGCCAGGGCAGCGCCGAAGAGTTGCTCATCGCCGCCGACCGCCAGCTCTACGCCGCCAAGCAGCAGGGCCGCAACCGGGTGTGCTGGGCCGACCTGACCCGCGAGCCCTGAGAGCCGAGAATTTCATTCACCCTCGCTCGTCAGACCCAGTTGCGCCCGCTCGGCGTTGCAATGGCTTGCCATAGCCGGAGCTATGCCTGTGCTTTGCGCCTTGATCGTGCACACCTGGGCACGCCGCTCGGGCGTGCCCGAAAATTTCACAGGTTCTGAGCCTTCGGCGAGGCCAGGGCATTCCGCCCCGGAATCAGTGCAGTTTGACGTGGGGCTCGGTACGCCGCGTGATGAGGCGGGCCAGGGTATCCAGCGCCACCTTGACGAAGCCGTGCAGGGCCAGTTCGTGCATCTTGTAGAGCGAGCGGTACATCAGGCTGGCGAAGCGTCCTTCCAGCCACAGGTTGCCGCCCACTAGGCTGCCCATCAGATTGCCCACCGTGGAATATTTACCCAGCGACACCAGGGAGCCGAAGTCGCGGTAGGTCCAGGGCTTGAGCGGCCGGCCGGCCAGGCGCGCCTCGATCTGCTTCACTAGGTGCGAGGCCTGCTGGTGCACTGCTTGGGCCCGGGGCGGCACCAGAGTGCCTTCCGGCTTGCCCTGCCACTGGCAGGCGGCGCAGTCGCCCAGGGCGAAGATATTGGGGTCGCGGGTGCTCTGTAGGGTCGGCTCCACCACCAGTTGATTGACCCGGTTGCTCTCCAGGCCACCGAAGTCCTTGAGCATCTCCGGCGCCTTGACGCCCGCCGCCCACACCACCAACTCGGCCGGAATCACTTCGCCGTCCTTGAGGCGCACGCCGTCCGGCAGCACCTCTGCCACCACCGCATTGGCCCGCACCTCGACGCCGATCTTGTCCAGGAGTCGCATGGCGGCGGCGGAAACCCGCTCGGGCACGGCCGGCAGGATGCGCGGGGCGCCTTCGATGACGACGATGCGGATGTCCTCGCTGGCATCGATGCGATCCAGACCGAAGGACACCAGGGCACGGGCGGTATTGTGCAATTCCGCCGCCAGTTCGATGCCCGTCGCCCCGGCGCCGATGATGGCCACGGTGAGTTGCCCGGGCCGCCGCGGCTCGCTCTGGGCGTGGGCGCGAATGCAGGCATTCACCATGCGGCGATGGAAGCGGGCTGCCTGGGCCGGCGTTTCCAGGCAGATGGCGTGCTCCTTGACCCCGGGGGTGCCGAAATCGTTGGTGAGGCTGCCGACGGAAATGACCAGGGTGTCGTAGTGGAACACCCGGGGCGCGGCGATCACTTCCTCGCCGTGCTCATCGACATAGGGTGCCGTATAGACTAGGCGCTTGTCCCGGTCGATGCCGACCACCTCGCCGAAGCGATAGCGGTAGCCATGCCAGTAAGACTGGGCCAGGTGGTTCAGTTCGTAGGTGCTGAGGGACATGCTGCCCGCCGCGATTTCGTGCAGGTGCGGCTTCCAGAAATGGGTACGGGCTTTTTCGATCAGGGTGACGGCGGCCTTGCCCTTCTTGCCCAAGCGGTCGCCCAGCTTGGTGACCAGTTCCAGCCCGCCGGCGCCACCGCCGATGACCACGATCTGATGCAGGCCGGCATCGGGGCCGACGACGTTGAAGGGTTCGAGGTCCGAACGGCCGGACGCCGACCCCGGGGCGGGGGTGCAATTCTCCATGGGGGAACTCCAATAATTTTTGCTGTGGTGCAACAATACCTTATTGCCGGTGTGACTTCCAGCGAGGACGCCTCAAACCGGGGCGCGCCCCCCAAGGTCGGCGGGTCGGTCTCCTGCCGTGTTTCAGTAAAGCGAAGTCCCCACACTGCCTCCATCCGGTCCCTGGGGGTGAATCCGCCATCCTCGGCCAGGAGCTTCAGAAGGCGCCGCCAAAGTTCCCGCTGCAATGAGGGCAGCGAAAGCGCGGGGCTGGCCGCTTGGCTTCCGATGCCCCGTCCGGACTGCTCCGGGCCTTCCTTGCCTCCCTCCGACGCCCCTCCAGCCAGCCCAGCCCCGGAGCAGGCCGGCAACAACGCGCATGGCACCCCGCGGAGGCGATTGACGGCCACCAACGGGCCGGGAGCCGAGTGCCTCACTCAGCGATTGCTGTGGGTTCCCGTGCGCACGGCCAGGAAGACCTCGCGCAGGAAGAGGCCCAGGGCAACGATCATCGCCGCCATGGAAAGGATGAAGAGGGTCGCCACCAAACGGGCGAGGTCCACGGCCACCAGGGCGGCGACGAAGGCACCGGCCACCACGAGGCAGACCAGCAGGGCGCTAAGCACGGCGTAGAAGATGGCGAAATAGACCAGGCGGCTGCGCCGCTCCAGCAGGTCGAGCTCCGCCGCCACAGTCTCGCCGTCGGCGGCGCGCCCGAAGAGGGTCCGCCGCCGATCCACGATGCGCCCCAGGCGGCCGTTGAGGGTATTGATGAGGGTCGCGATGGCGGTGAGCAGAAACACCGGCGCCACCGCCAGTTGGATGACCCGGGAGATGTCGGTGAGATGCGACTCCATCAGGCGCCCTCAGAGCTTGTGAAGAAATCGTAGCGAGCGGTCCGAGTGCGAGGCGGACGGAGCGCAGCGACGAGACATATCAGCGCGATAGGCGAGGAGCGAGCACCGCCCAACGAAGCAATCGGAGCGCGCAGTAGATTTATTCACAAGCTCTCGGCCACCAGTTCGACGGTCTGTCCGTAGAACACCACCACCTGACCGGGGCGCAGCTTGGCGCGCTTGCGGGTTTCGTAGTGGCCATCCACCTGCACGATGCCCTCGGCGATGGCCGCGTGGGCGGCGCCACCGGATTCGACCAGGCCGGTGGCCTTGAGCAGTTGGTCGAGCTGGATGTATTCGCCGCGCACGGCGAAGCGGATGTTCACGGACGCTTCCTTATCGGGTTCCGCTGCAGGGCGGTGGGGCAAGCATAGCAGGGCAATCTCCAGGCGGCACCGTCACACTACCCGATTCCGCGGGTGGCCCGCGACGAAGGCTTCGAGATTGTCGATCAACTGGTCGGCCAGGGCCTGCATGGCAGGACGGCTGGCCCAGGCGACATGGGGCGTGAGAAGAAAATTGGGCAGGGCGAGGAGTTCCGGCGCCAGCAATGGGTGATCGTCCGGCGGGGGCTCGGCGGTGGCCACGTCGAAACCGGCGCCGGCGATCCAGCCTTCCTTGAGGGCGCGCACCAGGGCGGCTTCGTCTACCAGCCCCCCACGCCCCGTGTTGATGAGCAGCGCCGTGGGCCGCATGGCCCGCAATTCGGCTTCGCCGATGAGTCCACGGGTGTCGGGCCCCAGGGGACAGTGCAGG
>SSTB01000234.1 GCA_009469665.1 Azonexaceae bacterium
AGCTGGCCGTCCGGCGCGAAAAGGGCGGAACTGCCCAGTTCCGGCGCCCGGGCCTTGCCCATGGCCGGCATGGCGTCGGCAGCGGGGGCCGTTCCGGCCACGAGGAGTGCCAAGGCCGCAAGCAGGCCCCCGGTCAGGCGACGCCACGCTCGGGTGGGGTTGCCGCAGGGCCGGGGACGGTGAGCCCGGTTCATTTAGAAGTGCGCCCGGGCTTCGGCATAGACCGTGCGGCCGGGGTAGGGGTGGGAGACGAAGTAACGTTCGTCGAAGAGGTTGTCGATGCCCACCGAGGCTTCGAAGTGCTTGTTCACCCGGTAGCGCAGCTTGGCGTCAGCCACGGTGTAGCTGGAGGTGCCGCCATAGGTATCCGGGTTGCTGTCCACGTTGTCCAGGGTGTTGTACTGGCGGCCGGAGTAGCGCACACCGACCGAGCCCCCCCAGGCGCCGCTGCTCTCGTAGCTGGCCAGCAGGGTGGCGCGCACGCGGGGAACGCGGACCCAGTTCTTGTTCTCCGCATCGGGGAAGTTGTCGTTCTGCAGGGTGCGGGCGTGGTTGAGGGACACGCTGGTGTTGAGGCGCAGGCCGCGTACGCCGGCGAAGTCGGGAGCGTCCAGGGCCACTTCCAGGCCCCGGGTGCGGACCCGGTCGACGTTCTGCACATTGCTGACATTGGGGGTGACGGTGATGTTGGTCTGTTGATAGATGGTGTCGCGAACGTCGTCCTCGAAGAGCGTGAGGCGCAGGGTGCCCAAGGCGGTTTCGTTGATGGCGGTGAGATCCTTGGCGTAGGAAATTTCGGGCTTCAGATTGGGGTCGTTGTTGACGATGCTGGTCCCGGAGCGGGAGCCCTGGTAAAGCTCGGCCACGGTGGGGAAGCGCACGCCCTTGGCGATGGAGGCGCGCAGCAGCCAGGTGTCGCTGGCGGCCCAGGAGAGGGATAGTTTGGGGCTGGTGGCGCTCATGCTGCGGGAGGCGTGCTCGATCAGGGGATCGGCGGTGGCGGCCGCAATGTACTGGGATCCGTCGAAGGCTTTGAAGCGCTCGAAACGGACTCCGCCCGTGAGCGTCCAGTCGGGCAGGAAGCGCCAGGCGTCCTGGGCGTAGAGGGCGGTGATGGCGGTCTTGCCCAGGGCATTCTGGGTTTCGGAGGTGCGGCTGCTGCCGTCCTTCCAGTTGCTCAGGGCGTAGGTGTGGTTCTCCAGGACGTAGCGGTTGGCGTGCAGGCCCAGGGTAAGGGCATGGGCCTCGCCCGCCCCGGGGGTGTAGGTGGCCTGGGCCTCGAAGGTGGTCCAGCCGGTTCCTTGGCCATCGGCGTCGGTGCCGGCGCCCCCGGCGTCGGCCACCGGATCCGGGTTGTTGGCGCTGCGCAGGGTATCGGTCAGCACGCGGTAGCGGGAAACCTGCAGCGAGGTGTTCCAGCCCCGGGCGTTGCGAGTGAAGAGGCGGGCGCCCATCTGTTCGTGCTCTTCCAGGCCGTCTCCGGGCGCCCAGCCTGCGGCTGAGACGGTATAGCGCAGGCCATTGACGCGGATCTGCCCTGACCATACTTCATTGCCGGCGGCATCGCGCAGGAAGGTTTCGTTGCTGCGCGAGTAGTCATTGCGCCAGCGGGCGTAGAGCAGGTCCGCCTTGAGGGTGGCACTGAAGTCGTAGGCGCCGCGCAGTTTGAACTGGGTCTGGTCGGCCACTTCCAGGGCACCGGAGTTGGAACCAACGGCGAAGCGGGCCTTCCCTTCCGGATCGGTGTAGAAGCGGGCGCCGCTTACCGGGGTGCCGCCTAGGGCCGTTGAGCCGCTGGAGACGAGAAAGGTCTGGTACTGCATGGGGTGGGATTCGGAATGCAGGCGGTTAAGGCCGATGCTGAAGCTGAAGTCACCGAGGCGCTGGCCCAGAAAGGCGCTTTCCTCGTCGCCGCGGTAGGTGTCGGACTGACCGAAATGGGAGAAGCGCTGCTCGTAGGCCAGTACCCGGGCACTGGCTTCCAGTTGCTTGGGCTGGCGCGTGCTGATGGCCACCGTGGTGCCGATTGAGTTGCCCGGGTAGATGGCCGAGAAGGGACCGTAGAGCACATCGACCCGCTCGACTTCCTCGGGGGAGACGATATTCCAGCGCGGCGCGTTGAAGCGGCCGAGAAAGTTGGAAATCAGGTAGCCATCCACGTAAACCAGACCGCGCTGGGCTTGCAGGGTGGAATTGGAACGCCCCCCGATGAGGGCGTTGCGGTCACCGATGTAGCGCTTGCGGATGGTGAGGTTGGGGGCATAGGTGAGGGCGTCCTCGGTATTGGTGAAGCTACGCAGGTCCAGTTCTTCCCGGGTGACGCTGGCCGTGGTGGTGGGGAGATTGGGGTCCAGGGTCGCCCGCTGGCCGGAAACGGAAATCGGCGTCAGTTCACGCTCGGTGGCGACCCCCTGGGCCTGGGCAAGGCCGGAGACGAGGAGTGGGACGAGGACGGCGAGAGGGCGCAGACGGGAGGGCAGGGCGGCAGGCATGGAAGACTCGATGGGAAGCGGAGGGTTTCAGGGCTTGGGTTCGGTGACGAAGGCAATCTTGACGATGCCGCCCCGCTGGGCGGCAGCCAGGGTGTCGGCGACCTTTTCGTAGGCGACCTTGCGGTCGGCCCGCAGGTGGAGTTCGGGCTGCTCGGCGGCGGCAGCGGCGAAGCGGGCGTCGAGTTCCTGGCGGGCGACGGTCTCGCCGTTCCAGAACACCTGACCCTGCCCGTCGATGGCCAGGTGGATGACCCGGGGCTTGTCGTCCAGCTTGGTGGCGCTGACCTGGGGCAGGTCGATGGGCACCGCTTGGTGGAACAGGGGCGCCGTGATGATGAAGATGACCAGCAGCACCAGCATCACATCCACCAGGGGGGTGGTATTGATCTCGGCCATGGGCTGGCTGGCGCCGCCTTCGTCAAAGCTGCCGAAGGCCATGATCAGGCCGTCCGGTTGGCGCGGGCGGCGCCGATATCCACCAGATGGGCACTGCCGCCGATGCGTGCGCCGGTGGTGAGGGTGGCGTGCAGATCGTGGGCGAAGCCGTCGAGCTGGGCCAGCACGAGGCGGTTGGCGCGGGTGAAGGCGTTGTAGGCGAGCACCGCGGGGATGGCGACGAAGAGACCGGCGGCGGTCATGATGAGCGCCTCGCCCACCGGGCCGGCCACCTTGTCCAGCACCACCTGGGTGGCGCCGGAAAGGCCCACCAGGGCGTGGTAGATGCCCCATACGGTGCCGAAGAGACCGATGAAGGGCGCGGTGGACCCCACCGAGGCCAGGAAGGTGAGGCCCCGCTCGAGGCGCGCCTGGGCGCTGACGATGTGGGAGCGCAGGGCCCGGGTGACGAAGTCGCTGGCATTCACCCCGGCGCCGATGCCGCGGACGGCGTGCTGGGCATGGGTCTGGGCGGCATGGGCCCCGGCCAGGGCCAGCCCGGCGAAGATCGCCGAGGGGTCTTCCCGGCGCAGGGTCTCCAGGCCTTCGGGCAGGGAATTGGCCTGCCAGAAGGCGTTCACGGCGCGCTCCCGGGCCCGCCCCGCCCGCCAGCCGGAAAGGACCTTGCCGACGATCACCCACCAGGAGGCCAGGGACAGCAGGGCCAGGATGACGGCGGTCGTGTGGGTCACGAGGTCACCCTGGCTCCAGAAGTGGGCGAGGCCCATTTGCGCATGCATGGCAGATTCCTATTCGAGAGAGAAGTTGATCGGCACCACCACCGCGGTTTCCACGGCTTCGTCGCCCCGGCGGGCGGGAACGAAACGCCAGCGCAGCACGGCGTCCCGGGCGGCGGCGTCGAGGCGCGGAAAGCCGCTGGATTGCTTCACTTCCACCTCCAGGGCGCTGCCCTCGGCGCTGACACGCACCTTGAGGAGCACCTTGCCCTCCTCGCCGTTGCGACGGGCGATGGCCGGGTAGATGGGCTTGGGGTTGTGCAGATAGTCGGCGTCGAAGCGGGCCGCCACCACGGGCAGGGGGGAGGGGGGCGCCGGCGGGGCTGTGATGGGCGCGGGAGGCGGCGCCGGCGGCTGGGCAGGCACGACGAAGCTCGCCGGGGCCTCGGCCCTGGGGACGGCGGCCAGGATAGGCTGCGCTGCCGGTGGGGGGGGCTTGCGCAGCGGAACCTGGGGCTTGGGCGGCGGCGGGGGGTCGGGCTTTTTCTCCTCCAGCAGGGGCAGGAGGCGCACAGCGATACTGGGCGGCAGGGTGAGGATTTCCTGCCGTACCGAGACCACCAGGGCGCCCCAGAGCAGCAGGCCATGCAGGGCGAGCACCAGGGTCCAGCGCAGCACCCGCTCCGCCGCGCTGGGCGGCGCTTCGGTAATGTGCAGGGGCGGCAGGGCGACGGCGGTCATGGGCGCTTGGGCGGGGTCCCGGGGAGAATCAGCCATTCCTGATCTTGATCCCGATCAAAAATGATTTAAAAACAGAGCATTGGAGGCGCGCATTCTAGGGGGACGGCACGCTTTCTCCGATGCGACACGTTGTCGCAGGCCGCGGCGCCGACCCACGCCGAGCGCGTTGTTTTTTGCCGGGGCCGCCCCCATAATTCGGGCATGGCTGTAATTCCGGCAAGTCGGATGCGTTTCGGACGCGGGTTCGATTCCCGCCACCTCCACCACAGGGGGGGTGTACTGGTTTCGACGGGGCGATTGAGGATGAGCAGGCAGCCCGAGAGGCGACGGACGTAATCCGCGCAAATCCATAATTGCCAATGATGAGCAATTCGCTATCGCTGCCTAAACAGCATAGCTGGGGCCGCTGAAGCCTTATAACCCAAGACAGCCGGCGGGGACCTCGGTCCCCGTCGTCAATTGCCAGCCCGGTCAGCCCGGTGCCAGCCCGTGCTCCGCAAACCAGGCCAGCAGGCGCTTCCAGCCATCTTCGGCGGGCTCCTTGCGGTAGCTGGGCCGGTAGTCGGCATGGAAGGCGTGCGGAGCGTCGGGGTAGACCTCGATGCGGGATTTGCGCCCCGCCGCAGCCAGGGCCAGGCGCATGGCCTCGACGGTATCGAGGGGAATCCCGCTATCCTGACCCCCATACAGGCCCAGCACGGGCGCCGCCACCTGGGCGGCGAGGTCCACCGGATGACGGGGGGTGAATTCGTTGGCCGGGCCGGTCAGGCGGCCATACCAGGCGACACCGGCCCTGAGCCCGGAGTTGTGGGCGGCGTAGAGCCAGGTGATGCGCCCCCCCCAGCAGAAGCCGGTCATGCCCAGACGTGCCGTATCGGCCCCCTGAGCTGCGGCCCAGGCGACACAGGCATCCAGGTCGGCCAGCACCTGGGCATCGGGAGTCTTGCCGGTGACCTTGGCCAGAATGTCGGGAATGCTGTTGTATTGGCGCGGATCGCCCTGGCGGGCAAACAGTTCCGGGGCGATGGCACAGTAGCCCACCTTGGCTAGGCGGCGGCAGACATCCTGGATGTATTCATGAACGCCGAAGATCTCGCTCACCACCAGGATCACCGGCGCCTTCTGCCCTCCCTCGGGCTGC
>SSTB01000235.1 GCA_009469665.1 Azonexaceae bacterium
AGCGTGGTCATGCAGTCACCAGTTACCCGAAGCATTCCTACGACAACGGTGTCACCAAGCACGGGCGGACAAACCAGTGGTACAAGCCGACCGTTCGCATCTTCAAGAACGCCCGTGGCTGGATGGAGGAAAACGGGCTGACTCAGAGTGGAACGGCTTCGTCCCACGCCATTGAGTGCCTGCTATACAACGTTCCCGACCAGCAGTTCGGCAGCAGCTACGGCGACACCGTCGTCAATGTCGTGAACTGGCTGAACGGCGCGGACTTGACGAATTTCGTCTGCCAGAACGGCATCCAGCGCCTGTTCGATTCTGGGCGCTGGACGCAGCAGAACGCACGCGCCTACATCGGCGCGCTGATCCAGATGTGGAACCAGTGGGGGCAGCAGTATGCACGGGTACGCATCTGACAACTTCTTTCGCGGGCCGAAGGTGTATTTCGCCTTCGGTGCGCTCGCCATTGCTGCGGCCAGTGGGCTGCGTGCGCTGACCGCAATGCCGCAGTTGGCCGGATACATTGATGCCGCCGTGCTGTCGGCCGGTGTGATCTATGGCGGGTTGATCTTCCTCTACGACCAGTGGGGCTGGCGCTGGCTGTCCACGATCAAGAATCTCAACGGCACATGGGTCGGGAGCATCACCACCTCGCACAACGGTGGAACCACCGTGCCCTGTGTGATGCGCGTGCGCCAAACCTGGATGCGGATGGCGATTGAACTTGAAACAGAGCAATCCCGGTCTCGAACCACGATGGCGGCGCTCTACGACGACCAACCCGGCGATGTCGGGTTGAAGTACGAATATGTCTCCGAGCCGAGGAACCTCGCGGTACAGACAATGCACACGCATCGCGGCGTCTGCACACTGGCGATTGCCGCAGATTCGGACGAGCTGCGCCTGAGCGGTGACTACTTTACTGGTCGCGGGCGTGAAACCCGTGGCGAAATCACCTTGCACCGTATGAGCCGCGATTTGTTGCGCTTTGACGCTGCGTTGAAGAAGGAAAAAGAATGAACGACAAGCGTCTGATCGAAGTTGCCTTTCCGTTGAAACAAACATCCATCGACTCGGTGCACGAGAAAAACGTGCGCCACGGCCACATTTCGACGCTGCACATCTGGCCTGCGCGCCGCCCGTTGGCGGCCAGCCGCGCAGCGCTGATTGCCACCCTGCTACCAGACCCCGATGACAAGGAGAAGCGTGAGGACATCCTCAAGCGGATGGGAGGTACGCTGGCCAAAACGCTCAAGAAAAAGAAGATGCCCAATGGCCGCATTGAGGAGATTGAGGCGCTGGAAACCGAGGGTGGCGTGCTGCACTGGGGACGAGAGAACAGCCCGGACATGGACTGGTTCCGCGAGGAGATTCGCAAGGCCTACGGTGGCCGTGCGCCGCGCGTGCTTGACCCC
The DNA here is from genome assembly GCA_009469665.1 of Azonexaceae bacterium. The sequence continues at coordinate 1,410 of SSTB01000235.1, forward strand.
TTTGCAGGCGGCGGGGCAATTCCGCTGGAAGCGATGCGTTTGGGTTGCGAGGTCACGGCAGTTGATATCAATCCGGTGGCGTGGTTCGTCCTGAAATGCACGCTGGAATACCCGCAGAAGCTCGCCGGACAGAAGCGGCCCTTGCCGGAGTTTTCCTTGCAGGATGTTCCCTTCCTCACGGACTACTTCAAGGCGCGCGGCCTCAAGGTCAAGGATGCAGAAAAGCGTGCGCAAAAGGTGGCAGGACGGGTGCATGCGGCACACCAGGAAAACCAGGACATGTTCGGGCTGCCCGATATCGATGCCGAAGAGCTCAACGCCGATCTGGCTTGGCACGTTCGGGCGTGGGGGCGTTGGGTGCTAGCGGAGGCACGCAAGGAACTAGCGCGCTTCTATCCGACCTACGCGGAATATTGCTCGATTAAGCCGTACCAGCGGGTTGAACTGGATATCAACGAACCGCTGAAGCTCGTGCCTGTGAACGAGAACGGTGAGCCGCAGATCGGGTTGCTGAATGCAGGATTCGATGCTGAATACCTCGGTAATACGGCCAACCCGCGCTGGGTGGCCAAACCTACGGTGGCTTACCTGTGGGCGCGCACTGTTCACTGCAAAGCGTGTCGTGCTGAAATTCCGCTTCTCAAGACTCGTTGGCTTGCCAAATCAGACAAAAGCCGAGTCGTTCTAACCATACGGCCGCGAGAGGACAAATCAGGAGTTGATTTCGGCATCAATAGCGATGCCAAGCCGCAAGGGGGGAATCCAGCGCAGCGCCGAGAATACGATAAGAAACTTGGTGCGGGCACGATGAGTCGTGCTGGATCGACATGCCCTTGCTGTGGAACGATCATGACGCTTGAGGACGTAAGACTCGAAGGTCGCGCAGGACGCATGAGTGCTCGCATGACTGCTGTTGCGGTAGATGGGCTTGACGGGAAAGAGTTTCGTTTGCCCACATCGCATGAAATTCATGCCGCCCACCTTGCGGGTCAAGAACTGGAAGACGTCTTCAAAGATATCCCTTTTGGCCTCCCGGTCGAGCCGACGCCCAAAGGGGGTATCGGTGCTTCGCGTGCCTTTTCCGTCGATGGATATGGGCTTGATCAATGGGCGAAGCTCTTTACTCATCGACAGTTGGTTTCGATTGCTAGGCTTGTTCTGGCAATCCGAAGGCTGCGCGATCAGCTTGGCGGCGACTCAGCGTATTCCGACGCTGTTCAAGCATTGCTCGCGATTGCTCTCGACCGCACAGCAAACTACTTAAGCACGATTTGTATTTGGGAATCTAAGGCGCAAGAAGTCAAGCAGACCTTCTTGCGCTACGCATTGCCGATCACTTGGGATTTTGCCGAGGGAAATCCGTTGGCCCCGAATGACAGGTTCTTTTATGGGGCTTTGTCAAATGTCGCTCTGGTGGTCGAAGGTCTTACGACAAAGACATTTGCCAATTTACCTTCCGCGACCGTTCTCAATCAGAGCGCCGTACGTGCAGTAAGCGAGCAAGATATTGTCGTCACAGACCCCCCATACTACGACGCAATTCCTTATTCCGACCTGATGGACTTTTTTTACATCTGGCTCAGAAGGACGCTTTTCGGATTGTCGCCGGAGCTCACATCAGCATTCACGCAACCGCTAGCGCCAAAATGGAGTCACGAAGAAAAGGATGGCGAATTGATTGATGATGCGAGCCGCTTTGGCGGTAGCAAGGAAGCATCAAAGAGGAACTATGAGGAGGGAATGGCGCGTGCGTTTGCCGCTTGCCATCAAGCACTTGGGCAGAATGGGCGGCTGGTTATTGTTTTTGCCCATAAACACCCCGATGCTTGGGAGACATTGGTCACTGCCATTATCCGAACAGGATTTGTCGTTGATGGGAGTTGGCCCATTGCAACGGAAATGCAGGGGGGCGTTCGAAATCATGGCCGGGCATCGTTGGCTTCCTCTGTGTGGCTGGTTTGCAAAAAGCGAGATCCACTTGCGCGAGCCGGTTGGGATGCACAAGTTCTCAAGGATATGGAGGCCAGCATTACCCTCAAACTCCGAGACTTTTGGGACGCAGGGATTCGCGGCCCCGACTTCATTTGGGCTGCAACTGGCCCTGCATTGGAGTCATATAGCCGCTTTCCAGCAGTCAAGAAAGCGTCTGAATCTGGTGCATTGATGAACGTGACCGAATTTCTCGGCCACGTGCGTCGCATGGTGGTGGACTTTGTCGTGGGCCGGGTGCTGTCGCACGGCCAAAGTGAGCCGACGCCGGGCGACCACCCACTGGACGACATCACCACTTACTACTTGCTGCACCGGCACGACTTCGGATTGACGGAAGCGCCTGCAGGCCCCTGCATCCTGTACGCGGTTTCGTGCAGCCTGTCCGAGCGCGAGCTGGTGGATCAATACGAGGTGCTGGCCAAGAGCGGCAGCGCTTCGGAACCCATCGATGATGAATCCGGCGAGGCCGATGATGACGGCGAGGATTCGGGTTCTTCTGGTGGCGGCGGCAAGTTCAAGCTCAAGGCGTGGAATGCCCGCAAACACCGCTCTCTTGGCTTGGAAACTGCCAGTGGCCGCACCATCCCGCTGGTCGATCAGGTGCACAAGCTGATGCAGCTTTGGGTGGCGGGCGACGTGGTAAAGGTCAACGACTATCTGGATGCGCGCGGCCTGCGGCGCAGTCAGGTGTTCGCGCAATTGATTCAGGCTTTTATCGAACAGAGCCGCGCCGAGGGCAGCGCGGAAGAGTGCTCCATCCTGGAGCGTTTGCAGAATTACCTGAAGTCGGTGGGCAGCACGGCCCAAGGGGCACTTGGCCTGGAATAGGCTGGAACAAAAA
>SSTB01000236.1 GCA_009469665.1 Azonexaceae bacterium
GCCTTGCCGAGGAGCGCATAGGCGCCAGCGGTTGCAATCAGGACAGCCACCGCTCCGATGGCCAGTGGGCGGCCGTTGGCCAGGGCCACGCTCAGAACTCGGTCATAGGCCGCGTTGAGTTTTCTCACCAGCCAGGGCTCGTGGGCATGGCCGCGCTGCAACAGGAATGAAGCCAGCACGGGCACCACGGTCAGCGACAGGAGCAGCGAGGAGGACAGCGCAAAGACGATGCTGAGCGCCACCGGCCCGAACATCTTGCCCTCCAGCCCCTCCAGGGTGAGGAGCGGCAGAAAGACGATGATGATGATGATGATGCCGGAAGCCACAGGCACCGCGACTTCCCTGGCCGCCCGATAGATCAGATGAAGAAGCGGCAGACGGTCGCTCGAAGCGCAGAGCTGGGTTTCCACGTTCTCCACCACCACGACCGCCGCATCGACGAGCATGCCGATCGCGATGGCCAGCCCGCCCAGGCTCATGAGGTTGGCGGTCAGACCGAAGAAGCGCATGAGGATGAAGGTGGCAAGCGCGGAGAGCGGCAGCATGAGTGCCACGACCAGGGCGGCCCGCAGGTTGCCGAGGAAGGCGAGCAAGAGCACCAGCACGAGGACGATGGCTTCGACCAGCGCCTTGGCGACCGTATGGACGGCGCGCGAGACCAGGCTGCTGCGGTCGTAGAAGGGTTCGACGCTAACCCCCGGCGGCAGGCTGGGCGCGATCTCGGCGAGCCTCGCCTTGACGCCGGCCACCACCGCCTGCGCGTTGGCGCCGCGCAAGCCGAGCACCAGGCCCTCGACCGCTTCGCCTTGGCCGCTCTTGGTCACTGCCCCATACCGCGTCAGGCTGCCGAGCCGCACTTCGGCCACGTCACCGACCCGCACCACGGTGGCGTCCCTGGCGCGGACGACGATGGCGCGGACGTCGTCGAGGCTGCGGATAGCGCCTTCGGCGCGGACCAGCAGCGATTCCTCGCCGTCCGCGAGACGCCCGGCACCGTCGTTGCGGTTGTTGGCTTCCAGCGCCATTTGCAGGTCGCGCAAGGAAAGCCCGCGTGCCGCCAGGCCTTGCGGGTCCGGCACAACCTCGAAGGCCCCGACCTGCCCGCCCAGGCTGTTGACGTCGGCCACGCCTGGAATGGTGCGCAGCTGTGGCCGGATCACCCAGTCGAGCAGCTTGCGCTTGTCGGCGAGCGAAAGTTCGCCCTCGATGGTGAACATGAACATCTCGCCCAGCGGCGTCGTGATCGGCGCCAGGCCACCCGCCACCCCGGGCGGCAGGTTGTCCATTGCGGCGGCGAGACGCTCGCTGACCTGCTGCCGGGCCCAGTAGATGTCGGTGCCGTCCTCGAAGTCGAGGGTGATGTCGGTGAGCGCATATTTGGACGTCGAACGCAGCAGGCGCTGACGCGGGATGCCCAGCATCTCCTGCTCGACGGGAACGGCAATCCGGGTTTCGACCTCTTCCGGCGTCATGCCCGGCGCCTTCAGGATGATCTTGACCTGGGTGCTCGAGACATCGGGGAAGGCATCGATCGGCAGGCCGGAAAAGGCATAGACGCCCGCGGCGACGAGCATGGCGGTCAGTACCAGCATGAGCAGGCGCTGGGTCAGGGAGAACTGAATCAGGCGGCCGAGCACTTATTCTCTCCCCACGCCGGTCCACAGCGCCTTCAATCCGGAAACGCCCTTGACGGCAATCGGCTCGCCGGTGCGCAGGCCCTCCAGCAGGACGCTGTCGCCGCCCTGCCCCAAGACCTTCACGGCTTGCGGCCGGAACGCCATGCCGTCCTTGGCGCTGGTCTGGACGAACACCACGGTCTGGCCGGCATGCCTGGCAAGCGCGGCGCTCGGCAGCCGCAGTCCGGCGGCTGCCGGCACGTCCAATTCGACCTCGATCGCCTGCCCCGGCCGCAAACCTTCCCCTCCGGCTTCGACGGCGGCCCGGACCAGGACGCTCTGGCTGCCCGCATCCACCGCCCCGCCGACGGCAATCACCCGGCCGCGCGCCGCCGCACCGGCGACCCGCACGGGAGCGCCGATCCTGAGATTGCCTGCCAGGTTCGCCGGAGCCTGGATCTCCAGCCAGAGCGGCGCGAGCCGGGCAATGCGATAAATGAGCGTTGACGCATCGACGCGCTGACCGACCTGGGCGTCCTGCTCCAGCACCACGCCGTCGATGGGCGAAACCAGCGCCAGGGAGCCACCGACCTTGCCGGGCACCACGCCGGCCAGCGCCAAACCTTGACGGCGCCCCTCAGCCGACGCGATCGCCTGAGCCGCGGCGGCCCGGCTGGCCTGCAGGCGTGACTCGGCGATCAGCCCCTCGGCGAAAAGCTGCTCGTCCCGCCTGAGGGTTTGCCGGGCCAATTGCGCCTGGCTGCCGGCCTGCAAGGCGCCGCTCTGCAGTTCCAGCGCCTGGGGGCTGGCCAAGCGGGCCACGATTTGGCCGCGCTTGACGACCGATCCAGGCCCTACCGCCAGCATCTCCACCATGCCGGCCACCGGGGCCGCCACCACTCGCATTTGATCGTTGGGCACGGTCACCCGCCCCGGCAACCCACTCTGGCCCGCAGCCTTGCCGGCTTCCGCGACGGCCACTTCGACGCCGAGCGACTTGACCTGAGCGCCATTCAAGCTGATCGACTCGGCCGCCTGCAGAGCGATGGAGAGTGCCCCTGAAAACACGAAGACTGCGCAACGCGAGACAGCCATGATTGGCCTCCTGACAACGAACAGCTTTCACTCTATGCGACCAAAATTAACCCATCGTTAATGACGTTATGCTGCCCCGGTTCAATGCCCCGGCGGATGCGCGCTGCCAGCCGGCGCGAAAAGCGGCCCCGATTCCGGCCACAAGGCCCGCAGGAGGATGGCGCGAGGAACCCGTCAGGCCCATGGCGCACGGCACGGCGGCCCAAAAAGCGCAGTACGTCCTCAGGAATCCCCTCACGCGTACCTTCCCGGGCTGGCGGAGCAAGGCGCCCGCCTCCGGGTCGTGCCAGGTCCGCATCCTTCCCTCCGCGAACATCCTCCGGCCGTCGGAGCATGCCCCGCCTCGAGTCCGGCAGTGCTAGCATGACAACAAGTTGCCGATACATGGAGGCCCCCTTGCTTCTCCTCCCCCCGGAACGCTTCGCCGATCTAAAAGCGCGCGGTCGCCTGCCATCGCCCAAGGGCGTCGCCGCCGCGATCGTGCGGCTCCTGGAGCGGGATGACTTCCCTGTCGAACAATTGGTTCATCTGGTTCAGTCGGACCCGGCCATCGCGGGACGCCTGCTCAAGGTCGCGAACGCAGCCGCCTGGGGCCGGCCGCGGCCCCTGGTCGCGCTGCGCCAGGCCATCCTCGCCCTGGGGGCGCTACGGGTGCGTGATCTGGTGGTGGGTTTTTCTCTCCTGCGCCACCACCAGGCGGGCCAGTGCCGCACTTTCGACTACGCCGGCTTCTGGAGTCGCTCCCTGGCCACCGCCATCGCCTGCCAGGAACTGGCGCCCCGGGCCCAGGTCCCGGACGAGGAAATCTTTACCCTGGGCCTCCTGGCCCGGGTCGGCGAACTGGGTCTGGCAACCCTTTTTCCCGACGCCTACGGCGCGCTGCTGGCCGGCCGACCGGCGCCCCGGGCGCTGCTCGTGCTGGAAAACGAGCGCTTCGGCTTCGACCACCGGGCGCTCACGGCCAGCATGTTGGCCGACTGGGGCCTGCCCGAGCTGCTGCTGCGCGCCGCCTACCACCACGAATTCCCGGACGATTCCGGCCTGCCGGAAGGATCACGTCAGGACACCCTGTGCCGCACCCTCGATTTCGCCCGGGCCCTGGCCGAGGTCTGCGTGGCGCCGGACGAGGACCGCTGGGGCCTGCTACCTGATCTGGTCAATCGCTCCGCCCGCCTGGGCGTCGATCCCGGCGCCCTGGGAGAACGGGTCGATGCCATCGCTGCACGCTGGAAGGACTGGGGCTCGGTGCTCCAGGTGCGCACCCGCGACCTGCCCCCCTTCGCCGATCTCCTCGCCGCCAGCCCGCCCCGGGGTGGGGCGGAGGATGTGGCGGCGGCAGGAACCCCCGCCCTGCTGCTCGCCGCGGCCGGCCCCGAAGCCGCCGCCTGGTCGGCGCTACTGGCCGACGAAGGCCTGTGCGCCACGCTCCAGACCGATCCGGCCCGCACCCTGGCCACCGTCTGCGCGGCGCCGCCCCCCCTGGTGCTGGTGGACCTGGATTGCCCCGGCCTGGACGGCGTGGCCTTCTGCGAACACCTGCGCCAATGCCCCCGTGGCAACGAGCCCTACGTGCTGGCGCTCAGCGCCCGCCCCTGGGGAAGCAGCGCCCTGGGCGCCGTGGAGGCCGGGGCCGACGACGTCCTCGACAAAGCCGGTCGCGGCGAAGGCCTGCGCCTGCGCCTGGCCATCGCCCGCCGCCTGATGGCCCTGCGCGGCGAAATGCGCCGGGAGCGTCAGGATCTGGTGCGCAGCGCCGGCGAATTCGCCGATTCCCACCGCCGCCTCATCCAGGTGGCCCTGACCGACCCCCTGACCCAATTGCCCAACCGCCGCCATGGTCTCGACTTCCTGGGCAGCGAATGGGAAGCCGCCCAGGCCGCCGGGCAATCCATCGCCCTGCTCATGCTGGACATCGACCATTTCAAGACGGTGAACGACACCTGGGGCCACGCCGCCGGCGATGCCGTCCTGCGCCGTCTGGCCGTTCTGCTGGCCGCCGGCTCCCGGGCCGGCGACCTGGTCTTCCGCTACGGCGGCGAGGAATTCGCCGTCGTCCTGCCCGCCACCGGCCTTGACACGGCACGGGAAGTGGCCGAACGCATCCGCTTGGCCGTCGAGCAGGCGACCTTCGAATGGGAAGACTGGATCATCCCCGTTACGGTCAGCGTGGGGGTCTCCGTCACCACCCCCGCCCTGGCCGATGCCTCGGCCTTGGTCGCCGCCGCAGACGGCGCCCTCTATCAGGCCAAGGCCAGCGGGCGCAATCGGGTGGTAGCGGCGCGCTGAATGCGGCGGCCGCGGGCTAGCGCTGCCGAGAGCCCCACGCCGGGCTCAGAGCCCATCGGCCAGAATGGCTCGCAGCAGGCGCCAGCAGCGCTCGACCGAGGCGATCTCCACCCTTTCGCCCGGAGCATGGGCGCCCCGGATGGTCGGCCCGAAGGAAACCATGTCCATCCCCGGGAAGCGCGCGCCGATCAGGCCGCACTCCAGCCCGGCATGGATGACCTGTATGCCGGCCTCGGCACCGAATTCCCGCCGATAGACCTCCTGGCAGCGAGCGAGTAGCGGCGAGTCGGCCTGGGGCGCCCAGCCGGGATACTGGCCGGAAGGTGTGGCCCGGGTGCCGGAAAGGGCAAAGAGGCTGACGATCTCGTCGGCCAGGCCCAGGCTGCCGCTGTCTTGCAGGGAGCGGACCATGAAGGTGCACGCACCGCCATCCGGCCCCAGTTCCACCACCCCCAGGTTGTCGGAAGTTTCCACCACCCCCGGGAACGCCACGCTCATGCGGCGCACCCCCTGGGGCGCGGCATGCAGGGAGGCCAGCCAGATCGCCTGCTCGGAAGGCGCCATCACCTGGCCGGGGCTGGCCAGCACGGCCGCCAGCCGCAAGCCCTCGTCCACCCCGGCGAGTTCCCGACGCAACAGCGCCTGCCACTCCGCCAGCCGGGCCTCCAACGCGGCGGCGCCGGCCAGGGGAAGGGTCACCACCGCCTCGCACTCCCGGGGCAGGGCGTTGCGGGCGGTTCCCCCCCGCAACTCGGAGAGGCGCAGCCCCTCCCCTTCCAGGTCCCGCAGCACACGGACCAGCAGCTTGATGGCGTTGCCCCGGCCGCGATGGATGTCTATCCCCGAATGGCCGCCCTGCAAGCCGGAAATCACGATGCGAAAAGCACGGTGGCCGGCCGGCGGCATCTCCGCCGGTCCCCGCCGCTCCACATTGACATCCAGCCCGCCGGCGCAGCCGACGTAGAACTCGCCCCATTCCTCGGTATCCAGATTGAGCAGGAGGCGCCCGTCGACCAGATCGTCGTCGAGCGCCCGCGCGCCGCCCATGCCGGCTTCCTCATCCACCGTGAGCAGCGCCTCCAGGGAGCCGTGGACGGCCTCGCGATCCTCCAGCAGGGCCAGAATCAGGGCCACGCCCAGGCCGTTGTCCGCCCCCAGGGTGGTCTCGTCCGCCACCAACCAGCCATCCCGGCACTGCGGGCGGATCGGATCGCGGGAAAAATCGTGTTCGGAACCGGAATTCTTCTGGCACACCATGTCCAGATGGCCCTGCAACACAAACCCCGGCGCCGCCTCCCGCCCCGCCGAGGCCGGCTTGCGGATCAGCAGATTCCCGGCCCCATCGACCCGCGTTTCCAGCCCCCTTTGCGCCGCCCAGGCCACCACCTGATCCCGCAGCGCCCCCTCTTCCTTGGAACGGCGGGGAACGGCACACAGCATGGCAAAGTGCCGCCAAACGGCAGCAGGCTCAAGATCGGCGAAGGGCGAAGGGGCAAGGGGTTCCACGGTTGGAAGGAGAGATTACCATCGCCACCCGCGACGCGATAGGCGAGGCGGCAAGGTTGGCGGGAAGCGGGGCGAGGGGGGCTGGGATGCGCGAGGGTTTGGCGGGTCTTCGGCCTTTGCCGCCATTGCCCGATCACTCGATATCGGTCAGCAGTCAGGCGGTAAGCTGCCGTTGGCGCCTGCATCACGGTGACCGGCTGCTTTCTTGTTCGTCGAATACGTGCTCCCGACCCTATCCAGACCGTGAATGATTTAAGACTTCATGGGCATGTTGCTGAGGGAAGCAGTCGTTTAGTTGCCGCGTCTCTCCAACCACACTAGCAACGTCTCGTAAAGCTTGTCCGGATTGACTGGCTTGGTAAGGTGGTCGTTCATGCCGGCATCAATGCAGACTTGGCGATTTTCATCAAAGGCATTGGCGGTCATCGCCAGAATTGGTGTATGCGCGTAGGTGGGGAGTGCCCGGATCGCCAAGGTTGATTCGACACCGCTCAAACGAGGCATCTGCATGTCCATCAGAATCAGGGCGTAAGTATTTTGTTTGGCCAACTCAATGGCTTGCTGTCCGTCTTCGGCCAGATCGACCATAAGGCCAGCGTCTTCGAGCAGGACACGCGAAACCTCCTGATTTATCGGCTCGTCTTCGGCAACCAGAATGCGGGTTCCCGCGTATCCGCCGAGCAAGCGTTCAGCTGCAGTCTTCCTGTTAAATGTCGGCGCTGGAGGGATGGCCCCCGTGGCCTTGCCGAGCCGGACGGTGAACCAGAACGTGCTGCCCCGGCCAACTTCACTTGCGATACCGATCTCGCCCCCCATCAGCTGCACCAAGCGTTTGGTGATGGCCAGCCCCAAGCCTGTGCCACCATACTTGCGGGTCATTGATCCGTCGGCCTGTTCGAAAGCGTTGAACAGGCGTTTTTGATCTTCCGGGGCAATACCGATACCGGTATCAGTGACTCTAAAGCGAATCGAAACAGCATCTGGAAACGCCTCAACCAACTCAACCGAAGTCGTGACACGGCCTTCATTGGTAAATTTCACGGCATTGCCAAACAGATTGAGTAGCACCTGCCCCAGCCGCAACGGATCACCCCGCACTTGCAGGTCGCCAATGCTTATGTTGCGGTCGACCTCGAAAGCAAGCCCCTTTTCAGCTGCCTTCGGATAAATAAGGTTCTGGGCGTTGTCCAGCACCTCTCCCAACCGGAAATCGATCATCTCCAATGTCAGCCGTTCGGCCTCGATTTTCGAGATATCGAGGATGTCATTGATGATCGCCAGCAGATGATGTGATGAGCGGTCGACTTTGCCGAGCATATCCTTGACGCGTTCATCGGTGCTGCGACGCGCCGCCAATCCGGTCAATCCGATGATGCCGTTGAGCGGCGTGCGCAGTTCATGACTCATTGTGGCAAGGAAAGTCGTCTTTGCACGGCTGGCCGCTTCGGCCGCCTCCTTGGCAATCGACAGATCCAGTGTGCGCGCCTGCACCATCGCTTCGAGGTGCGCTCGGTACTCGGCCAGTTCCGCCTCGATCTGCTTGCGCCCGGTCACGTCGGTAATGAATCCATGCCACAGCGTCCCACCATCGGCCTCCCGTTCGGGCAAGGCATCGCCAAACAGCCAGCGCACGGTACCGTCCTCGAAACGGACCCGATACTCGTGGCGCCAGGGCGTCAGTGTTTCCGCCGAGTGCTGGATGGAGGCAACGATATCCGCAACATCCTCCGGATGCAGGATGGCATAGACAGCCGATGCGTCGTCGACCACGCTTTCCGGGCTGACCCGATAGATCTTCCGGATCGCCTCGCTGGCGAAGGGAAAGCAGGACGTGCCGTCAGGACGCAAGCGGTATTGATAGACTACGCCGGGAACCCGGCTGGCAATCTTTCGGAGGCGGTCGAGCAACTCGTCCTTGGCTAGCTCAAGCTGCTTGCGCTGGGTGATATCAGTCTTGACCGCAACATAATTCGTGATGTGGCCTGCCGGATTTTTGACCGGCGCAATCTGCGCCTCTTCCCAATACAACTCACCATTCTTGCGCTTGTTGAGCAACTCCCCCTTCCAGGGCTCGCCTGCGCTCAGGGTGTTCCAGAATTTCTCGTAGGTTGCCTTGTCCGTCTTGCCTGACTGCAGAATCCGGGGATTCTGCCCCGTAGCTTCCGCAGAACTGTAACCGGTCACTTCAGTGAAGCGCGGATTGACATATTGGATGCAGGCTTCAAGGTCGGTGATCACCACCGAGGCTGGGCTTTGCTCGACCGCCGTAGACAGATTGCGCAAGGTTTCGAGCTGGCTGGCCAGTTGATCCCGCTGCATTGCCACTTGCTGACGCAGGCTTTCCCGATCAATCAGATTCCGGATGCGCTGACGGGCGATACCAACGTTAAGCGGCTTAGCCAGAAAATCAGAGGCACCCAATGCCAGACCTCGCGACTCGGATTCGGTATCCGACAGCGCGGTAATGAAAATAACTGGAGTCAGCTTCAGTTGTTCATCCGCCTTCAGACGCCGGCATACTTCAAAGCCATCCATCTCCGGCATCATGACATCGAGCAGGATCAGATCGGGCCGGATCGACGCAGCTAATTCCAGTCCATGCACTCCGAACGTGCTGATACGCAAATCGAATTCGCCGGCCAGCGCCGAGCCCAGCGTCAGCAGGTTGGCCGGGGTATCGTCTATTGCCAGAATGACCGGCTTGGTTTCTCTCATCCTTTATTCCCCCATCCGTTCGCGATGGCCACCTTGTGCAAGCCGACCAGGGCTGCGTCAAACCTGAATGTATTGATCAGGCCGGCAAGCTCCCCGATTTCCGCTGCCGCCGGGTGTCCTTTCAGCATGATTTGCAACTCGCGAAAACGTCCGATCGCATCAAACTTGTTCTCCCTCAGCAATCCTTCGATTTCGCTGATCAGCGCATCCAGACCGGCAGCATCGATCCGGCACGCCTCACCTGACGACGTTACAGCGTTACCGGCAATCCCATCGGGATTTTGCAGCAAACGCTGCATCAGGATGCTACGCAGCACCTTGAGCACGACCGGTTTTGCCAGGAAATCGTCCATACCGGCATCCAGACATTGCTGACGGTCATCTTGGAACGCATCGGCGGTCAAGGCAATGATCGGCAGGCGTGAACGTCCTTCTGCAGCTTCGCGCTGACGGATCACTCGGGTCGCGTCAAACCCGTCCATGACCGGCATCTGAATATCCATCAGCACCAGGTCAGGACGCTCCCCAGCAAAGACCATATCGACAGCCTGCTGGCCGTTCTCAGCAAAGCTAACAGTCAAACCGAATTTTTCGAGCATCCGTACGATGACGTAACGGTTGGTCTGATTGTCTTCGGCAACCAGAACACTGCCGTGCAGAGCGGGCATTCCATCGTCAGAGGCCTTTGCCGGACTTGCCTGACGTGGTGTTCGACGGGTGTCGGCACCGGCATCGAGAAAATGCGCCTGAATCCGGAACCAGAACCTTGAGCCGCTACCCGGTACGCTTTCGACGCCGACTTTTCCGCCCATCGCCGTCGCAAGGCTGCGGATGATCGATAGGCCCAGACCGGTGCCACCATACTGTCGCGTCGTCGAACTATCAACCTGGGAAAACGGCTGAAACAACCTGTGGCGTCGGTCTTCGGGAATTCCGATACCTGAATCGGCAACCGCAAACTCCAGCACCGCTGCGGCATCATCACACTGCACGACACGTCCTTCGATACGCACCCAGCCGGTTTCGGTAAACTTGATCGCGTTGCTGATCAGATTGCCCAGCATCTGCCGTATCCGCAATGGGTCGGCCTGATATCGACTGCTGCCCTGCCCGTGCCATTCCTGCGCAATACTCAGCCCTTTCTGCTCCGCTGCTTCGGAGAACAGGGCCACCACCTCGTGCAGCAACTGTTGCGGATCGAAGGCAATGCTTTCCAGTTTCAACTTGCCGGCTTCCACCTTGGAAAGATCGAGAATGTCGTTCAGCAAGCCGAGCAGCGTCTGTCCGGAATTGAGGATGATGCGCGCAAAATTCTCCCGCTCGTGTTCTTTCAGGCCTGGCGTCAGGAGCAACTGCGCCATACCCAGAACTCCGTTCATCGGCGTGCGGATTTCGTGCGACATGGTGGCAAGAAATAGAGATTTCGCTTGGTTGGCAGACTCGGCTACCTCACGCGCTGCAATCAGTAACTTCTCCTTGGCTAGGATTTCCTGCCGCATCTGGTTGAGCGCATCAGCCAGTTGCCCTAGTTCATCTCGGCTTTGGCCAGGAACGGCAAACGTCAGATTCCCTTTGCCGAATTCCCGCGCTGCGTTGACCAGCAGGCGGGCACGACGTCCAACAAATAGATCGAGCGACAGAGCGATCAGGAGCGCCGACAGGAGAAAGCCCGCGGTGAGTAATCCGAGAATGATCAGGGTCTGATGCCGAATCGAGGCATATAAGCCATCTGTGTCGAGCACCAGATGGAGTGAACCAATGCTCGCATTACGCAAGTCGACGGTATGCTCGATATGCTCATGGGCGTGCTCGGCCTCTTTCGACGCGCCTTCCTCTAGCGGATAAAGCAGCTGCCCGCCCGGGTCACGGAGCGACAGTGACAACCATTCGGGCTGCCGCGCCATCGTTGCATCCAATGTCTCGTAAACGGCTGCAAGCTGGTATTGCAATAGAAAGGGGGTGATGGCGTCACCAACCGTTACCAGATGATCGAAATTGGCATTGCGTTCGCGCGTTATCTCACTGGCGAGATAACGCGGTTGCCAAAACCCGAGCACAGCGAGATCACCGACCAGGCTCGAGAAAACGAGGATCAGAATGACCTTGAAACGGAGTGACAGATTGGACATCGATCAGCGCCCGTGAGCCGTACTCAGTCACCACCCTTGACGTAATATTTTTCCAGCCCCATGTGACGGATGGCCTTGTAGTCGTCAAATGACGCCGCAACCGCCTTCCGCATCGGCACCTGCGCCAGCATAGCCGCCCCTTCGGGCGTTGCCGCCATGTCGAGAAACGCCTTGCGTACGGCTTCGCTGTCTGCTGTCGATACCCTGGGGTGTGCCACGACCGGGTGTGGCTCGGCGCGCCGTGTCTCGAAAATGATCCGCAACTTGTCCTGTACCGCCTGTGGTTGCTGCTTCAAGGTAGCCATGATGCCGCCAGCCGCATCGGCCTTGCCCAGTGCCACATTGAGATAGGCTGACGTATGGGTCTGTGCCCATAACGGCTGAAATTTGACCTTCTGGCGATCCAACTCGGCGCGGGTCATCAGCGAAGCACCGAAGGCATTCGGGGCGGGAAAGGCGACGGTCTTGCCATTGAGGTCGCGCACCTCATTTATCGCCCCTTCCTTGCTGGCGACCAGAATCCCGAAGAGTTGCTCGGCGCCATCACGCACAATCGGCTCATATTTTTGCGCACCGTGAGCCACGACCGCATGGTAAGGATTCATGTAAGCGAAATCATATCGACCGGCCTGAAACTCCGCCTCAAATTCGGGGATGCGAGGCGACCCCACCATCAAGAATTTGAATCCCGTCCGTTTCTCCAGTTCGATTAGGATTGGCGACCAGACTGCCGAGAGCTTCCGTGGTTCAAACTGGGGAACCACACCAAATTTATAGACAGTTTCGGCCAAAGAAACCGCAGGAATAGCTAAAGCCAACGCAGTACAAGCCAGAAGATGGTAGAACCGACAGGTTTTCATAGTGCTTTGCTCGAGGTTGCGCCTGCGGATGGACGCAATACCCAAAGATTATATAGAGCTCTGTGAATTGCCTGTACTGCTGCTTCAGAGTCAAGCCGTCATTCCAATGGCAGCTATCGGAACTGGGTGAGTTTCCGCTCCTGGCCGGTAGTTTGCGTACCAACACGATGCCAGAAAGCTGTCGCTGAGTACAATGGCGTAGTTCTCCACGCTTTACGAGGTATAGACCGTGACATTCAACGATCTAGACATTAAGCGCATCGAAAATGCCATGGCTACTTTCTTAGCCAAGCGCCGGCCTCCTCCGCACATACGTCCAGAACTGGATATTGGCTACCGCTTGAATGGGCAGAGCATCGAAATATTCGAGATTCGCCCGCAGTGGGACAATCCGTCGATCATTCGCGAGCACCCGTTCGCCAAGGCGACCTTTGTACGAACTCAGAATCTGTGGAAGGTATTCTGGAAACGCTCTGACCTGAAGTGGCATGGCTACCAGCCCGCCGCAACTGTGAAGTCGATTGATGAATTTCTGGCTACCGTCGACGCGGATCAGTACTGTTGTTTTTTCGGGTAGCCCCCGTTATCTTTGGCAGAAAAATCTGACTCCGATCAACAACCAAGGAGTCAAAGATGGAAACCATCAACAAACGCGAGGCCTGGAACAAGGGAAAGCTCGTCGGCCAGAAGCCGCCGCTAAAGCCGAAGGATATCTGGGCCATCCGCATCTACCTCCAGAATGCCCATGCGGTCCGCGACCTCGCCATGTTCAACTTGGCCATCGATAGCAAGCTGCGTGGCTGCGATCTTGTGAGCCTGCGGGTCCGCGATATCACCCATGGGAACCAGGTGCTATCCCGCGCCATGGTGATCCAGCGGAAAACGCAGCGGCCAGTGCAATTTGAACTGACGGAACCGACGAGGACGGCAGTAACGGCATGGCTTGAGAAGTCACGTTTGCGCGGAGATCAGTTTTTGTTCCCGAGCAGGGTCGCAAAGTCGCCACACGTCTCGACTCGGCAGTATGCACGGATCGTGCATCACTGGGCTGAATCTGCCGGTCTGGACTCGTCGGCCTATGGGACGCATTCCATGCGGAGAACCAAGGCAACGCTGATCTACAAGCGCACGAAGAATCTGCGTGCCGTTCAATTGCTACTTGGCCATTCCAAGCTGGAAAGCACCGTTCGCTACCTCGGTATCGAGGTAGACGATGCGCTGGAGATTTCGGAGCAGACTGAAATCTAGCCTGTACCAAGCGGCTACTCGGGTTTGGCCCCGTGTGGCCGCTTTCTGGCATCTTTTCGTAGGTGTGCTCCCGGCCAGGAGCCGTCACTTGAGAAATCGGCAATAAGCAGACAGTCAGCGACGGCGAGAGCATGCTATTGTTCTTGATGCCCCTATCCAGATGCGCCATATCCTTTCTGCATCGTCATGAAC
>SSTB01000237.1 GCA_009469665.1 Azonexaceae bacterium
ACCGGTATCGAACTGCCTCACGATACACAGCAACGGTTTTTCCCCGACCCCAAGCACTCAACCGCAAAAGGAAATCAACATGCTTGAATCCTATCGCCAGCACGTCGCCGAACGCGCCGCACTCGGCATTCCGCCACTGCCTTTGACGAAGCAGCAAACCGAAGCGCTCGTCGAGTTGCTGAAAGCGCCGCCGGCAGGCGAAGAAGCCGCGCTTGTCGAGCTCATCACCTACCGCGTGCCGGCCGGTGTTGACGACGCCGCCAAGGTCAAGGCCGAATTCCTCAACGCCATTTGTCAGGGCAAGGCTGCGTCGCCGCTCGTTTCACGCGCAAAGGCCACCGAGTTGCTTGGCACCATGGTCGGTGGCTATAACGTCAAACCGCTGATCGACCTGCTCGACGATGCCGAAGTCGGCACCGTCGCGGCCGCCGGGCTGAAAACCACCCTGTTGATGTTCGATGCCTTCCATGATGTGGCAGACAAGGCCAAGGCGGGTAGCGCCAACGCCAAGGCGGTCATGCAGTCCTGGGCGGATGCCGAATGGTTTACCTCGCGCCCCGATGTGCCGGCGCAAATGAAGATCACCGTTTTCAAGGTCACCGGTGAAACGAATACCGACGATCTCTCACCCGCTCCCGATGCCTGGAGTCGCCCCGACATTCCTTTGCATGGTCTGGCCATGCTCAAGAACGCGCGCCCGGGCATCGAGCCCGAAAAGCCGGGTGAACGCGGCCCGATCAAACTGATTGACCAGCTCAAGGCCAAGGGCCACCCGGTGGCTTATGTCGGCGACGTGGTGGGCACCGGATCGAGCCGCAAATCGGCCACCAACTCAGTGTTGTGGTGGACGGGTGAGGACATTCCCTACGTGCCTAACAAGCGTTTTGGCGGCGTCTGCCTGGGCGGCAAGATCGCACCGATTTTCTTCAACACCCAGGAAGACGCTGGCGCGCTGCCGGTTGAAATCGACGTCAGCCAAATGGACATGGGCGATGTCATCGATATTGCCATCGACCATGCCAAGGCCACTGTAACCGCCAGCAAGAACGGCACCCAAATCGCCTCGGCACCACTAAAAACCCACGTACTGCTCGACGAAGTTCGTGCCGGTGGCCGTATCAACCTGATCATTGGCCGTGGCCTTACCACCAAGGCGCGTGAGTTTCTTGGCTTGCCCGCCTCGACCCTGTTCCGCCTGCCGCAAGCCCCCAATGACACCGGCAAGGGCTTCACGCTGGCGCAAAAAATGGTTGGGCGTGCCTGCGGCCTGCCTGAAGTCAATGGCAAACAGGGCGGCATTCGCCCCGGCACCTATTGCGAACCCAAGATGACATCCGTGGGCAGCCAGGACACCACCGGCCCGATGACACGCGACGAACTCAAAGACCTCGCCTGCCTGGGCTTCTCGGCCGATCTGGTGATGCAATCGTTCTGCCACACCGCGGCTTACCCGAAATTGGTTGACGTCAAAACACATCGCACACTGCCATCGTTCATCACTGCCCGCGGCGGCATTTCGCTCAAGCCTGGCGACGGTGTCATCCACTCCTGGCTCAATCGCTTCCTGCTGCCCGACACGGTGGGTACCGGCGGCGATTCGCACACCCGTTTCCCGATTGGCATTTCCTTCCCGGCGGGTTCCGGCCTGGTGGCTTTTGCCGCCGCTACCGGCGTCATGCCGCGCGATATGCCCGCGTCGGTGCTGGTGCGCTTCAAGGGGTCGATGGAAAAGGCGGGGGCGCGTGGTATCACGCTGCGCGATCTGGTCAACGCCATTCCGTATTACGCCATCAAGGCTGGGCTGCTCACGGTCGCCAAGCAGGGTAAGAAAAACATTTTCTCTGGCCGCATCCTCGAAATCGAAGGCCTGCCCGACCTCAAGGTCGAACAGGCTTTCGAGCTCACCGATGCCTCGGCCGAGCGCTCTGCCGCCGGTTGCACGGTGCGGCTCGACAAAGCCCCGATCGTCGAATACCTGCGCTCGAACATCACGCTGATGAAGTGGATGATCGCTGAAGGCTACGAAGACAAGCGCACGCTTGCCCGCCGCATTGCCGCCATGGAAGACTGGATTGCCAACGGCACCCTGCTCGCGCCGGACGCCGATGCCGAATACGCGGCCGTCATCGACATCAACATCGATGACATCAACGAGCCCCTGCTCGCTTGCCCGAACGACCCGGACGACGTCAAGCCGTTGTCTGAAGTGGCTGGCGACAAGATTGACGAAGTGTTCATCGGCTCGTGCATGACTAACATTGGTCACTTCCGCGCTGCCGGCAAAGTGCTTGAAGGCAAGAGCGACATTCCAACGCGCCTGTGGATTGCCCCGCCCACCAAAATGGACGCCATGATCCTCAACGAAGAAGGCTACTACTCGGTGCTTGGCAAGAGCGGCGCGCGCATGGAAATGCCCGGCTGCTCGCTGTGCATGGGCAACCAGGCGCAGATCAAGAAAGGCAGCACGGCAGTCTCGACCTCGACGCGCAACTTCCCCAACCGCCTGGGCATCGACACGCGCGTTTATCTGTCGTCGGCTGAACTCGCCGCCGTGTGTGCGCTGATGGGCAAGATACCCACGGTGGATGAATACCGCACACAGGTCGCGGCAGTCAATGCCAAGGCCGCCGACGTGTATCGCTACATGAACTTCGATCAGATACCCGAGTTCGCCGACATCGCCAACGAACTGGCGGTGAGCTAAGCACCTCGGCCGTTCAGCATGCTGTAACCGAACCCCGCATCGAAACTGATGCGGGGTTCTTTTTTGTGCTGTTCCATTGTCTGGCGCTTGCGTCTGAATGCGGTCGGCGACAATGAAACTACAGTCATGGCGATACGGCGCAAGCAACGGTGTCCATCGCACTCTGGGCCGACACGCAGCTTGAACGCCTTATTTCTTGGCGCCGTATCGCCACGACTGTAGTTTGAGGCCGGCTTCATGGCAGGCAGCTTGCAAACATTCGATTGCTGTATAAAAATACAGTTATCGAATCCCAAGACCCTTGACCATGACATCGCTTGGCGCTACCTGCCCAGACAATGCCGGTTTGCTGCAAGCCATTCTTGCCCGGCCCGATGTCTGGCGTGGCGATGCCCTGGCAGCCGCACCGCTGCCCGGTGTGGCCACGGGTTTTGCGGCACTGGATGCTGAATTGCCTGGCGGTGGCTGGCCCCGTGGCGGACTGGTCGAGCTGCTGCTGGCGCAATCCGGCATTGGCGAGCTGTCGCTGCTGATGCCGGCGCTGGCCAGCCTGTCGCTCAATGAAAGGGCCTGGATCGCCTGCATTGCGCCGCCGCAGCCACTGTTTGCGCCGGCCTGGGCAAGCGCTGGCGTGAATCTGGCGCAACTTGTCGTGACCCGTGCTGGCATTGGCGACGCAGCATGGGCATGTGCCCGCGTGCTCGATACCACAGGGGTCGGTGCATTGCTGGCCTGGCTACCCGCCTGCCCGGGCAATACCCTGCGGCGGCTGCAAATACTGGCCGAACGTGGCCGCACCCTCGCCTTTGTGATGCGGCCGGCACACTGTGCCGATCAGCCCTCGCCCGCGCCCCTGCGATTGCGACTCGATGCAGGGCCCGAAAAACACCGGCCCGCCGGCTACCGTTCGCTCGCCGTGCAGGTGCTGAAACGGCGTGGCGGTGCACAGACCGCCGTGTTGCATCTGGGACTGCCGCGGCTGCGCCCTGAGCGTAGTGTTGCCCCGGCCTTGTCCGGTTTTGGCGATGCTCCGGTAGATCAAACACATGCTCTGGCTGGGCCTGCACTTTCCGCGCCTTGCGCTTGACGTGCTGGCGCCGCAGCCCGAAGCCGTCGCAGTCATTGCCGACGAGCGCATCGTGCTTGCCGATGCGGTAGCCGAAGCCGCCGGCATACGGCCTGGCATGCGCCTGGCAACCGCCTGGGCACATCTGCCGCAGCTCACGGTGCTGGAACGCCGTCCCGATCTCGAAGCGGCAGCATTGAACACCCTGGCTTGCTGGGCTGGTGCCTTCACGCCCGAGGTCTGCCAAATGCCAGCACTCAGCCTGCTGCTCGATGTGGGCAGTTGCCTGCGCCTTTTTGGTGGCGCCGATGCCTTGCTGCAACAGGTGTTCGATGGCTGTGTTGCCCAGGGGTTTGGCGTGCACGCTGCCTTTGCGCCCACACCGCTGGCGGCAAGCTGGCTGGCCCAGGTGTCACCTGGCACGCATTGCTTTTGCCCGACCACCCTGCGCAAGGCACTCGCTGCCTTGCCCGTTGCAGTGCTGGAAGCACCACCTGAAACAAGCGCACGGCTGAACAGTTTCGGGCTGACGCATCTGGCCGACCTGCTCGCGTTACCGCCGTCGGCATTGATGCGCCGGATCGGCACCACACCAGTGCTGGCCATGTCGCGGGCGCTGGGCGACCTGCCCGACCCCAGGCCGCGCTTTGCCTTTCCACCGCGCTTTGCCCAAACGCTGGAACTGCCCGCACAGGTCGATCATGCCGCCGCCCTGCTGTTTGCCGCCCAGCGGCTGGTAGCCGCCCTGTGTGGCTGGCTGGCACAGCGCAGTGCCGGCATCACCGGCTGCATGTTGTGGCTGGAGCACGAGCGCGGCAAAGACAAGCGCGCATCGGCCAGCCGCGTCGAGCTGAATTTTTCTGACGCCACCCGCAACCCGGATCGCATGCGCCGGGTGCTGCGCGAACGCCTGGAGCGTTATCGCCTGCCGGCCCCCGTGCTGGCCATGCGCCTCGAAGCCCATGCACCGGCGGCGCTGCCCGGCCGGTCTGGCCAGCTATTCACCACGGGCGCTGGCAGCGCGGTAGAACCCGGCAGCATTGCAGCGCTGGTCGAATGCCTGCAAGCCCGGCTGGGCGCCGACAGTGTCTTGCGTCCCGAAGTCGTCGCCGATCACCGCCCGGAATGCGCAACCCGACTGCGGCCCTGGTCGCTCTCGCCGGCAATCACCGACACAAACACGCACGCAAAATCGCGCAGCATGTCAAATGCAGCAACCCAGGGGCAAGTACCCGATCACATGCGCCCCCTGTGGCTGCTGCCTGAGCCCGAAGCCCTGGCTGAACAAAATGGCCGGCCGCAACGCCATGGCCCGCTGCAACTGATTGCCGGGCCTGAGCGCATTGAAAGCGGCTGGTGGGATGCCGGCGAAGCGCAGGCTGTGGGCGATGTGCGCCGCGACTACTTCATTGCCCGCTCGCCGCGCCACGAATGCCTGTGGATTTTCCGCACCGAGGCCGGCTGGTTCCTGCATGGGGTGTTTGCATGAGCGCTGCGCTGCCGGCCTACGCCGAACTGCATTGCCTGTCGAACTTCAGCTTTTTGCGCGGCGCCTCGCACCCTGCTGAGCTGGTGCAGCGCGCGCAGGCACTGGGTTATGCCGCGCTGGCACTGACCGACGAGTGTTCCTTTGCCGGCATCGTGCGGGCGCATCAGGCAGCCAAAGCTTGCGGCCTGCCGCTCATCATCGGCAGCGAGTTCGTGCTCGACGACGGGCTCAAGCTGGTGTTGTTGGCCATGAACCGTGCCGGATACGGCAACCTGTCGGCGTTGATCACACTGGCCAGACGCCGCGCCAGCAAAGGGCATTACCGCCTCACCCGTGGCGATCTCGATGTGCGGCCCGCACTCACCGCACCATCGGGGGCGGTGCCGGATTGCCTGGCGCTATGGGTGCCCGGTGCCACATCCACCGTCGCCGATGGCCGCTGGCTTGCCGCGTGTTTTCCCGGCCGTGCCTGGCTGGCCATCGAGCTGCATGCGGATGGCATCAGCGATGATCGTGGCCGCCTTGCCCGGCATCTGGCCCTGGCGCAGCTTGCCGGCCTGCCGGCAGTGGCTGCGGGCGATGTTCACATGCATGCCCGCAGTCGACGTGCATTGCAAGACACCCTGACCGCCATCCGCCTCAAAACCACCGTGTTTGCCGCTGGTCATGCCCTCTTTGCCAATGGCGAACGCCACTTGCGCAGCCGCCTGCGGCTGAGCCGCCTATATCCGGCCAAACTGCTGGCCGAAAGCCTGGTCATCGCTGCGCGCTGCACCTTTTCGCTGGACGAACTGCGGTACGAGTATCCAGACGAAGTTGTGCCCCACGGCCAGACCGCCGCCAGCTTTCTGCGCACCGAGGTCGAGCGCGGGCTGGCCCGACGGTATCCCGATGGTATCGCCATGGATGTTCGCGAACGTATCGCGCATGAATTGCAACTGATTGCCGAGCTGCGCTATGAAGCCTATTTTCTGACCGTGTACGACATCGTGGCGTTTGCGCGTCGCCAGGGCATTTTGTGTCAAGGTCGTGGTGCGGCGGCGAATTCGGCGGTGTGTTACGCGCTTGGCATTACCGAGGTAAACCCGGCGCATTCGCAATTGCTGTTCGAGCGTTTCATTTCAAAGGAACGCGATGAACCGCCCGACATCGATGTCGACTTTGAGCACGAGCGACGCGAAGAAGTCATCCAGTACATCTACAACAAATACGGTCGCGAACGTGCCGCGCTGGCGGCAGCGCTGAGCACCTGGCATGTACGCGGCGCCTTGCGCGATGTCGGGCGGGCACTGGGCTTTGGCAAGGCCCAGATCGACGCGCTGGCATCGTCGCTGGCCTGGTGGGACAAACGGGAACAACTGCCCGACCGACTGCGCAGCGTCGGCATTGACCCCGACGCGCCGCGCGTCGCCAAATGGCTGGCGCTGACCGATGCGCTGCGCGGATTTCCGCGCCACCTGTCGCAGCACGTGGGCGGTTTTGTCGTCTCGCGCGGACCGCTGTCGCGTCTTGTGCCGATTGAAAACGCCGCCATGGAAAAACGCAGCGTTATCCAGTGGGACAAGGACGACCTCGACGCTGTCGGCCTGCTCAAGGTGGATGTGCTGGCGCTGGGCATGTTGTCGGCGCTGCGACGCATGCTCGACCTGGTCGGCGCCAAGCGCCAGCAGCCGTTTGCGCTGGCCGACATACCGGCCGATGATCGACCAACTTACGCAATGATCGGGCGTGCCGACACGGTCGGTGTTTTTCAGATTGAATCACGGGCGCAAATGTCCATGCTGCCCCGCTTGCAGCCACGCAATTTCTACGACCTGGTCATCGAAGTGGCCCTGGTGCGCCCCGGCCCCATTCAGGGTGGCATGGTGCATCCCTACTTGCGCCGGCGTACCGGCATCGATCCGGTAACCTACCCCAGCGCTGCGGTCAGGCAGGTGCTCGAACGCACACTGGGCGTGCCGATTTTTCAGGAACAGGTCATGCAACTGGCCATTGTGGCGGCCGGTTTCACACCCGGCGAAGCCGACCGCCTGCGGCGCGCCATGGCGGCCTGGAAACGTCAGGGCGATCTCAAACCCTTCGAGGCCCGGCTGCTGGCCGGCATGCACGCACGTGGCTATGCCGACGAATTTGCCCGGCGCATCGTGGCGCAGATTCGCGGCTTTGGCGAATACGGTTTTCCCGAATCACATGCCGCCAGCTTTGCACTGCTGGTGTATTTCTCGGCCTGGATCAAATGTCACGAACCGGCGATTTTTCTGTGTGCCCTGCTCAACAGCCAACCCATGGGCTTTTATTCACCATCGCAATTGGTTCAGGATGCGCGGCGCCAGGGCGTGGACGTGCGTGCGGTAGACGTCACGGCAAGCCACTGGGAAGCCGTGCTTGAAGGCAAGGCCGTGCGGCTTGGGCTGACCACGATTCGCGGCCTTGCGCAAAACGTAGCCGAACGGATTGTGACGGCCAGATGCCATCAGCATTTCACCGATGTAGCCGATCTCACGGCGCGTTGCGGTTTGACGCGCGCCGAACTCGACCGGCTGGCCGCCGCCGATGCCTTGCGCAGCCTGGCCGGGCATCGCCGCCAAGCCGCATGGGAGGCGGCAGCAGCCCCGGTGCAGCGCGACTTGCTGGCCGAGGTGGCGGTTAGCGAAGCCGCACTTGCCAGCACAACAGGCGGCTTGCGCGCCGCCACCGAGGGCCAGGAAATCGTGGCCGACTACGCAACCCAGGGGTTGTCGCTGCGTCGTCATCCACTGGCATTGCTGCGCCAGCGCCTGACCGCCGCCAGGTTCATCGCCGCCGATGTGCTTCACACCTGTGCTGATCGGCAGGTGGTGCG
>SSTB01000238.1 GCA_009469665.1 Azonexaceae bacterium
CGGTGAAGGGGCCGCCGTTCGCCTGGCCGGGCTAGGGAGTGGCGTACTCGGTTACAGCAAACCGCGTTCCGCGAATGATAGCGGTGGTGCGTTTCCTGCGACGATGAAATGGTCAACTACCTTGATATCCACCGTGGCCAGCGCAGCCTTAAGACTGCGCGTCAGGAGCTCATCTGCCAAGCTGGGTTCAGGAACGCCGGACGGGTGATTGTGGGCGAATACCACGGCGCCAGCATTGTGGGCGAGCCCTGCTTTAACCACTTCCCGGGGGTACACGCTCGTTTGCGTCAGGCTTCCGGCAAACATCCGGTCAAAGGAAATTACCCTGTTTTGCGCATCTAGCCAAATGGCGTGGAACTCTTCGTGTTCAAGGCCGGCCAGCTTAAGCATGAGGTAGGTTCTCACAGCCCCGGGTGAGCTCATGGCCTCGATCCGATAGACGGCGCTGTTTTCGAGGACGCGGACGGCCTTTTCAACCGCCTTCCGGGCCTTCTTGTCGAGGAATGTGACAGTCGGGATGGGCGGCATTTCGGCTGGCGGCTTTCGGGCGGGGCTGCTTGCGGTAGTATTGCGGGCAACCATGGTTGCATCTCCTATTAAGGTGCTTCGTGGCCAGGGCCTGGTCGGGGTTGCCGCCCCTTCCTGGCCCGCTTTGCCTGATTCCGTCTCCGTCAGGCGGTGGTATTGCCTCGTAGGGGAATGATCTGCGCCCCTTCTCGCATCCGGTCACATTCATCGGCCCACCATTGCATGAGCCGGCGTCGCTCTTCCAGGTACTCGCCCCGGTCGTAAGCCAGGCGCACGGCGTCGCCGTGCTTGTGGGCAAGCTGGATCTCCACCACTTCACCGCGGAACAAGCCGGAGCCATGCGCCATGGTGGAAAACGAGCTCCGAAAGCCGTGTGCCGTCTGCTCGTTCTTGGTGTCGTACCCCAGCCGCCGGAGGGCGGCATTGATGGTGTTCTCGGACATGGGCCGGTCGTTCATGCGCATGCCCGGGAAACAGAACCGCCCTCCCCCCGTCAGGGGTTTGAGTTCATCAATGATCTGCATGGCCTGACGGCACAGCGGAACAACGTGCAGGCGCCGGCTTTTCATCTTGCCCAGGGGGATGCGGATCAGGGCGTTGTCGACGTCCACCTCGGACCACTCCAGGCCCCGGACCTCGCCGGGCCGCAGGCCAAACAGCGCGGACAGCTTGAAGGCGCAGGACGTGGAAAATTGCCCTTCGTAGCCCCAGATATCCCGCAGCAACTGCCCGAATTTCGTCGGGTCGGTGATGGCGGCGAAGTGGGTCTTCTTCAAGGGGACCAGGGCGCCGCTCAGGTCGGCGGCGATGTTGCGGTCGCAGCGGCCGGTGGCAATGCCGTAGCGGAACACCTGGCCGGCAGTCATCCGCAGCCGGTGGGCAGTATCGATCAGGCCTCGCGCTTCGATTCGGCGAATGACAGCCAGCAGTTCGGGGGCCTTGAGGTCATCGATGGCGCGATGGCCAATCCAGGGGAAGGCGTTGACTTCCAGGATGCGCAGGTTCTTGTTTGCCGTCTGCGCCGTCCATGACGACTTGAACTTCTCCTGCCATTCCCTGGCCACGGCCTCGAAACTGTTTTCCGCTGCGTGGTGGGCGGTCAGCTTGGCGACCTTCTTGACCATGCCGGGGTCGGTATTCTGCTCCAGGAGCTTGCGGGCCTTGTCCCGGCAATCCCGGGCTTCCGCCAGGCTGGTCAGAGGATAGGAGCCTAAGGCGAGGGTCTTGCTCTTGCCAGCAAAGCGGTAGTTTAACCGCCAGTACTTGCCGCCCTTCACGTCTACCAGCAGGTACATACCCCCGCCGTCGGTCATTTTGTAGGGCTTGTCCGCAGGCTTGGCCTGCTTCACTGCTATCGCCGTCAGGTTTCCGATGGTCATCGCGTACCTCCAACTGTCATAGTTGAAGGTATACGCTCCTTGAGGGTACACGTCTACCCCCACGTGTACCCTCAATTGTTGGTACAAGCGGGCAATTTCATGTAGCACCATGCCGCAACAAAAAACCCCGGAAGCCTTGCGGCGCCGGGGTTTTCGCTGCTACATGTTGCCGTATGTTGCTTGTTCATGGGGCGACATACCGGGATCGAACCGGTGACACCTGGAATCACAATCCAGTGCTCTACCGACTGAGCTAATGCCGCCGTCGAAGAAGGCGCGCATTGTACGAAACTCGCCGACGAATGTCCAGCGCGGATTCGCAAGCTTGCCTCATCCCGCTCAGGCCGGCCGTGATATCATAGTCAGCTTTATTTTTGCCCCGAAGTCACAAGGAATTCTCATGGAAGCGACCAACGCACAAGCCAACGACCTGGAACGCCGCATCGACCTGTCCATTGCCATCGCCGAAGTCGAGAAGGATCTCGACCAGCGCCTTCGCCGCATGGGCAAGAACGTCAAAATGCCCGGTTTCCGTCCCGGCAAGGTGCCTTTCAACATCGTCAAGCAGCAATACGGCGACCAGGCCCGCCACGAAGTGCTTTCCGAAGCCCTGGACCGCGCCTTCGGCGACGCCGTCGTCGGCCAGAAGCTGCGCGTCGCGGGTTATCCGCGTATCGAGCCGAAGACCACCGAGAGCACGACCCATCTCGAATTCCTGGCTATCTTCGAGGTTTATCCTGAATTCACGCCGGGCGACATGGCCGTCGCCGAAATCGAGCGCCCGACGCTGGAAGTCGGTGCCGCCGAAGTCGACAAGACCCTCGACATTCTGAAGAAGCAGCGCGTCAGCTATGAAGACGCGGCCCGCGCCGCCGCCGCCGAAGACCGAGTCGTCATCGACTTCCTCGGCAAGAAGGACGGCGAACCCTTCCAGGGCGGCCAGGCCAGCGACTATCCCTTCATCCTCGGCCAGGGCCAGATGCTCCCCGATTTCGAAAATGCCGTCACCGGCCTCAAGACCGGCGAGAGCAAGACCTTCGACCTGACTTTCCCGGCCGACTACTTCGCCAAGGATCTGGCCGGCCAGACCGTGCAGTTTGAAATCACCGTAAAGCAGGTCCAGGCGCCGAAGCTGCCCGAGGTCGACGGCGAATTCGCCCGATCGATGGGCATCGCCGACGGCGACGTGGGCAAGATGCGGGCCGAGATCGAAGCCAACCTGAAGCGCGAGGTCAAGCGCCGCATCGAAGCCAAGGTCAAGGACCAGGTCATGGAAGCCCTGATTAAGGCCAATCCCATTTCCGTGCCGAACGCCCTCCTCGAAATGGAGGTCCAACGTCTGATGCAGGCCGCCCGCCAGGATATGGAACAACGCGGTATGAAGATGAAGGATTTCCCCATCCAGCCCGAATGGTTCGCCGACCAGGCCAAGCGCCGCGTCACCCTGGGCCTCATCCTCGCCGAGGTGGTCAAGGCCGAGCAGCTCCAGGCCAAGCCCGAGCAGGTCAAGGCCCTGGTCGAGGAAACCGCCCAGAGCTACGAGCACCCGGAGGAGGTCGTGCGCTGGTACTACGCCCAGCCCCAGCGGCTCGGCGACGTCGAAGGCGTGGCCATCGAAAACAACGTCGTGGCCTGGGTTCTGGGCAAGGCCAAGGTCACCGACAAGGCCGCCGCCTTCGACGACCTGATGGGCCAGAAGTCCTGACCCCCGCCCGCCCCGCGCCGTAACGCTTCACACAAGGAACGACATGAACATCGATCACGCAAGCAACTGGGAACCGCAGGGCCTCGGCCTCGTGCCCATGGTCATCGAGCAGAGCGGGCGCGGCGAACGCGCCTACGACATCTACTCGCGCCTTCTGCGGGAGCGCGTGATCTTTCTCGTCGGCCCGGTCAACGATGCCACCGCCAACCTGGTGGTGGCCCAGTTGCTCTTCCTAGAAGCGGAGAATCCCGACAAGGACATCTACTTCTATATCAATTCGCCGGGCGGCTCGGTGACGGCAGGCCTGTCGATCTACGACACCATGCAGTTCATCAAGCCCGATGTGTCCACCCTGTGCATCGGCCAGGCCGCCTCGATGGGCGCCTTCCTCCTCACCGCCGGCGCCAAGGGCAAGCGTTTCGCCCTGCCCAATTCGCGCCTCATGATCCACCAGCCCCTGGGCGGCTTCCAGGGCCAAGCTTCCGATATCGCCATCCACGCCAAGGAAATCCTCTCCATCCGCGACCGGCTGAACCGCATCATGGCCGACCATACCGGGCAGCCCATCGAGCGCATCGAAAAGGATACCGACCGCGACAATTTCCTTTCCGCCGCGGAAGCGGCAGAATACGGATTGATCGACAAGGTTCTGTCCCGTCGCGAAACAGCCTGACGGGCCACACTGAAGGGAAAACCATGTCCAAAGGCGGCCAGGAAAAACTGCTCTACTGCTCCTTCTGCGGCAAAAGCCAGCACGAAGTGAAGAAACTCATCGCCGGTCCGTCGGTGTTCATCTGCGACGAATGCATCTCGCTCTGCAACGACATCATCCGCGACGAACTTCCCGACGAATCCAGCAAGGGCAGCGGCTCCGACCTGCCGACCCCGAAGGAAATCAGCACCATCCTGGACCAGTACGTGATCGGCCAGGAAATCGCCAAGCGCATCCTCTCGGTGGCCGTCTACAACCACTACAAGCGCCTGCGCCACAGCGCCAAGACCGCCGACGACGTCGAGCTGGCCAAGAGCAACATCCTGCTGGTCGGCCCCACCGGTTCCGGCAAGACCCTGCTCGCCCAGACCCTGGCGCGGCTCTTGAACGTCCCCTTCGTGATGGCCGACGCCACCACCTTGACGGAAGCCGGCTACGTCGGCGAGGACGTCGAGAACATCATCCAGAAGCTCCTGCAAAAGTGCGATTACGACATCGAGAAGGCGCAGCAGGGCATCGTCTACATCGATGAAATCGACAAGATTTCGCGCAAGTCCGACAACCCTTCGATCACCCGCGACGTTTCCGGCGAAGGCGTGCAGCAGGCGCTCTTGAAGCTCATCGAGGGCACCATCGCCTCGATCCCCCCCCAGGGCGGCAGGAAGCACCCCAACCAGGATTTCGTCCAGGTGGACACCACCAACATCCTGTTCGTCTGCGGCGGCGCCTTCGACGGCCTGGAAAAGATCATCCGCAACCGCTCGGAAAAGGGCGGCATCGGCTTCGGTGCCGAGGTCAAGAGCAAGGACGACGGCAAGGCCGTCGGCGAAGTCCTGCGTTCGGTCGAGCCGGAAGACCTCATCAAGTTCGGCCTCATTCCCGAACTGATCGGCCGCCTGCCCGTGGTCGCCACCCTGACCGAACTGGAAGAAGCGGCCCTGGTGGAAATCCTTATCGCCCCCAAGAACGCCCTCATCAAGCAATACCAGAAGCTCTTCGGCATGGAGGGCGTCGAACTGGAAATCCGCCCCTCGGCCCTTGCCGCCATCGCCAGGAAAGCCCTCGAACGCAAGACCGGCGCCCGGGGCCTGCGCTCCATCCTGGAGCAGGTACTGCTCGACACCATGTACGAACTCCCGGGCATGGAAAATGTCACAAAGGTCGTCATCGATGAGAACATGATTATCGGCGACGCCCAGCCGCTCCTCATGTACGCCGACCAGCCGAAGGTTTCCGGCTCCAACTGAGCCGGCGCCCGGCGGGCCGCTTGAAATCCTGATTTCTGCCCCCACTTCGGGCCTACGTACCCATTTGATAAGGCATTCCAATGTCGAACCCCAACAGCCTGCCGGAAACCGTCGAACTGCCGCTGCTGCCTCTGCGCGACGTCGTCGTTTTTCCCCATATGGTGATCCCGCTCTTCGTCGGCCGGCCGAAGTCGATCAAGGCCCTTGAAGTGGCGATGGAATCCGGCCGCAACATCCTGCTGGTGGCCCAGAAATCCGCCGCCAAGGACGAACCGGAGCCGGAAGACCTCTACCGTATCGGCTGCATGGCCAACATCCTGCAGATGCTCAAGCTGCCCGACGGCACGGTCAAGGTGCTGGTCGAAGGCACCCAGCGCGCCAGCGTCGACGCCATCGACGTCCAGCCCGCCATGTTCATGGCCACCGCCACGCCGCTCGCCCCGGCCGGCTCGGAAGAACACGAAATCGAGGCCATGCGCCGCGCCGTGGTCGCCCAGTTCGACCAGTTCGTCAAGCTCAACAAGAAGATTCCGCCGGAGGTGCTTTCCTCCATTTCCGGCATCGAGGACGCGGGCCGGCTCGCCGACACCATCGCGGCCCACCTGCCCCTCAAGCTCGAACAGAAGCAGGAAATTCTCGAAATGGGCAACGTGCGCGACCGCATCGATCGCCTCCTTTCCCAGCTCGAAACCGAAATCGACATCCTGCAGGTGGAAAAGCGCATCCGCGGCCGCGTCAAGCGGCAAATGGAAAAGAGCCAACGCGAGTACTACCTGAACGAACAGGTCAAGGCCATCCAGAAGGAACTCGGCGAAGGCGAAGAAGGCGCCGACCTGGAAGAGCTGGACAAGAAGATCAAGGCCGCCGGCATGAGCAAGGAGGGCCTCGCCAAGGCCCAGAGCGAATTGAAGAAGCTGAAGCTGATGTCGCCGATGTCGGCGGAAGCCACCGTCGTGCGCAATTTCATCGAAACCCTGGTCGGCCTGCCCTGGCGCAAGAAGACCCGCATCAGCAAGGATCTGCGGGAAGCCGAAAAGGTGCTCGATGCCGACCATTACGGCCTGGACAAGGTCAAGGAGCGCATCGTCGAATACCTCGCCGTGCAGCAGCGCGTCGACAAGGTCAAGGCGCCCATCCTCTGCCTGGTCGGCCCCCCGGGGGTCGGCAAGACCTCCCTGGGCCAGTCCATCGCCAAGGCGACCAATCGCAAGTTCGTGCGCATGGCCCTGGGCGGCGTCCGCGACGAGGCCGAAATCCGCGGCCACCGCCGCACCTACATCGGCTCCATGCCGGGCAAGATCCTGCAGAGCCTGACCAAGGTCGGGGTGCGCAATCCCCTCTTCCTCCTCGACGAAGTCGACAAGCTCGGCCAGGATTTTCGCGGCGACCCCTCGTCGGCCCTGCTGGAAGTCCTTGATCCGGAACAGAACCACACCTTCCAGGACCACTACGTCGAAGTCGACTTCGATTTGTCGGATGTCATGTTCGTGGCCACCGCCAACACCATGAACATTCCGGCGCCGCTCCTCGACCGCATGGAAGTGATCCGCCTCTCGGGCTACACCGAGGACGAAAAGGTCAATATCGCCATGCGCTACCTGCTGCCCAAGCAGCTTAAGAACAACGGCGTCAAGAAGACCGAACTCACCGTCACCGACAGCGCCATCCGCGACATCGTCCGCTACTACACCCGGGAAGCCGGCGTGCGGGCCCTGGAACGGGAAATTTCCAAGATTTGCCGCAAGGTGGTCAAAACCGTGGTCCTGAAAAAGCGAAGCGGCAAACTCATCGTCAACGCCAAGAACCTCGACAAGTTCCTGGGTGTGCGGCGCTACAGCTTCGGCATGGCGGAAAAGGAAAACCAGGTCGGCCAGGTCACCGGACTGGCGTGGACAGAGGTCGGCGGCGAACTGCTGACCATCGAATGCGTCGCCATCCCGGGCAAGGGCAACATCATCCGCACCGGCTCCCTGGGCGACGTCATGAAGGAATCGGTGGAAGCCGCCCGCTCCGTCGTGCGCGCCCGCGCCCGCCGCCTGGGCATCAAGGACGACGTCTTCGAGAAAAACGACATCCACATCCACGTTCCCGAAGGCGCCACGCCCAAGGACGGCCCTTCTGCCGGCGGCGCCATGACCACGGCGCTGGTTTCCGCCCTCACCGGCATCCCGGTGCGTTGCGAGGTCTGCATGACCGGCGAGATCACCCTGCGGGGCGAGGTTCTGGCCATCGGCGGCCTCAAGGAAAAACTCCTGGCGGCGGTGCGCGGCGGCTTGAAGACGGCCTTGATTCCGGAAGAGAACGTCAAGGATCTCACCGAAATCCCGGACAACATCAAGAACAAGATCGAGATCGTCCCCGTCAAGTGGATCGACCAGGTGCTCGAACGGGCCCTGGAGCACCTGCCCGAAGCCCTTCCCGAGGCGGCGCCGGGCAAGGCCGAGGTGGCGGCCAGCGGCGACCCCGCGCCCGCTCCGGCGGTGCTTACCCATTGATTTGCAATGGGCGGATGCCGACGTACTAGCGCCGGCCCGCCCATTGGCCCTGCCCGGGCCGGGCAAACCCCCGAAAAACCGCTTGACACAAGGATTTCGGCGGCGCTATAAATCGCTCCGCAACGATTTTCACCATCCGATCCACATCTTTAGTAGGGGACACCATGAACAAATCCGAGCTCATCGACGCCATCGCGACCCAGGCCGATCTTTCCAAGGCGGCCGCCGGCCGTGCTCTGGACGCCGCCGTCGAGGCCGTCACTGCCGAACTGAAAAAGGGCGGCACCGTCACCCTCATCGGTTTCGGCACCTTCTCCACGGGCAAGCGCGCCGCCCGCACGGGCCGCAATCCGCGCACCGGCGCCACCCTGAAGATCAAGGCCGCCAAGGTGCCCAAGTTCAAGCCTGGCAAAGCCCTGAAGGACGCTGTAAACTAATCGTTTTTGCCGGGCCGGACTGCCCGCCCGGCGCGGGTGCTTAGCTCAGTTGGTAGAGCGCTAGCCTTACAAGCTGGATGTCGGGGGTTCGAGCCCCTCAGCACCCACCAGGACCGATGGGGGTTTGCGTGCAAGCGCAGACCCCCATTCCGTTTAGCCGCAACCCTCCGGGAATCCACCATGTCCGCCTACTCCTTTGACGTTTCCATCGAAGATTTCGAAGCCAAGGTCTTCCAGCCTTCCGCCGAAACGCCCGTGTTCGTCGATTTCTGGGCGTCGTGGTGCGAACCCTGCAAGGTCTTGAAGCCGATGCTGGAAAAGCTCGCCGACGAATACGGCGGTCGTTTCCTCCTGGCCAAGGTCGATGCCGACCAGAACCCCGAACTCGCCCAACACTTTGGCGTGCGCAGCATTCCTTCGGTAAAGGTGTTGTTCCGTGGCCAACTGGTCGATGAATTCAACGGCGCCCTGCCGGAAAGCGAACTGCGCGCCTTCATCGATCGCCTGGTGCCCCCGGCCCAGGCTACCCTGCGCGACGAAGCCGCCGCCCTGGCGGCGGCGGGCCAACTCGACGAGGCACTGGCCGTGCTGGTCCGAGCCTGCCGGGAAAAACCCGAGGACGAAGGTGCCCGCCTCGACGCCGCCGACCTCCTGATGCAACTGGACCGCCACGACGAAGCCGGCCAGATCCTCGGCGGCGAATATGTCAAGGAGGCCGACCGCGCCCAGGCTCTGCGCTCGCGTCTGGCGCTCGCCGCGGGTGGCGCCGACACGGCAGCCCTGGAAGCCCGGCTGGCCGCCGATGAAAACGACCACGCCGCTCGTCTCGAGCTTTCCCGGGCCTACGCCGCTGCAGGCCGCTACCGGGAAGCCCTCGAAGCGGCCCTGGAAGTCGTCCGCCGCGACCGCTTCTTCGCCGAAGGCGCGGGCCGCCAGGCAATGCTCCAGCTCTTCCAGGCCCTCGGCTCGGAAGCGCGTTACGATGACCTGATCCGGGAATTCCGCCGCGCCCTGTCGGCGGCCCTCAACTGACCCTCACCGCCCGCCGGCCAGCGCTGCTTCGAGCCCGGCCAGCGCCCGGGCCAGGGCTTCCTGGATCGCCTGGGCAGCCCCGGCCGGCGTTCTGGCCTGGAGCGGCACCCGCTCGTCGCGGCTGACCTCCCGCGTTGCCCGGCCCTCCTCCGTGATGCGCCAGCGGACCGCCAGCACCGCCGCCGGCCCTTCGTCGGTGAAATCGACGTAGAGGGCGGAAACCGCCGTATCGATCCGGAGGTCGGCACCGCCGGCCAGGCGCGACTCGATGACGGCGGCAAAAAGGCCGCTGCGGCGCAGCCAGGTCGCCGTCGCCTGGCCCAGAAGTTCGGCCGGCGCGGCGGCGAATTCGTTGTAGAAATCGCTTTCGAAACGCTGCCCTTCCCGCCGGTAGACAAAACCCCGCCCGTCGAAGGGCGGCGCCACCTCGACGCCGCCCAGCTTGACGCTCGGACCGGTGGCCGGCGCGGCTGCGGTTGCCCGCAGGGGGGCAAGAACGAAGGACTGGCGCTCCACGGCCGGCCGGTTGAGGCCGCAGGCGGCGAGCAGCAGGGTGGCAAGGCCCAGGGCGAGGATCGCTTTCATCGGTCGTAGGCGTCGGTGGGTTTGGGCGGGGCGGCGAGCAGGGTGCCGGCCGGATCGCGTTTGAGGTCGTCGGAAAGGGCTTTGAGGTTGGCGCTGGTCGCCCGCAGGTTGCCGATGAGGTCGGCGATGTCCTGCTCGCGGCCGTCCAGGGCCTTGTCCACGCGCTGGCTGCTGCGATCGAGGGCGGCCAGGGTACGCCGCAGTTCGGGACTCTCGGCGATTTCCCGCAGGCGCTTGACGGTGGCCGAGAGCTCGGCGGGCAGGCCCTTGATCTCGTCGCTGCCGGTCAGGCGGTCGACACCGGCCAGGGTGCGGCGGAAATCCCCCAGGGCCAAGGTCAGGTCTTTTTGCAGACGTTCGGCGTCGACGGTATCGACCTTTTTGCTCACCGTCACCAGCAGGGTGTCGAGATGCTTCAACATCGACTCGATGTCCAGGGTGGCCAGCCGCGCCAGGATGCGTTCGGCGGCGTCGACAAAATTGAGCACCGTGCTGCGGGCCGAAGGGATGTAAAGATTGTCCGGCGTCCAGGCGATGGGCAGGACCGGCGCCCGCGGGTTGAAATCGAGCTCCATGTAGGCGATGCCGGTGATGCCGATGGGCGCCATGCGAATGCGCAAGCCGTCGGCCACGAGCTTGTCTACGAAGTCGCCCCCGGCCCCGACGCCGGCGCCTTTCATGCCGAGCAGGTCGGGGTACACCGCCATTTCGACGAGCACGTACTGCTTGCGCTCGGCGGCGGGCTTTTCCTGTTCGTAGCGGGTGTAGGTGAAGTTGATGCCGCTCACGGCGCCGATCACCACGCCGCGGTAGCGGACCTTGGAGCCGATGTCGAGGCCCTGCACCGACTCGTCGAAATAGGTCTCGACGATCACTTTCTTGCGGAAGGTGTTGCCGCCCCCCAGGGAAATCGCCAGGGCGGCCAGGAGGACGATGGCGGCCACGACGAAGACGCCGAGGCGGGTGTGGCTCGTTTTGGCGGTCATGGCGCTTCCCGATTGAAAAACTGGCGGACCCAGGGGTTGGGCGAATTATCCCGCAAATCCGCCGGCGTCCCGGCCGCGACGATGCCCTGTTGACGCTTGTCGAGCATGATGACCCGGTCGGCGATGGTGAAGATGCTCTGCAATTCGTGGCTGACCACCACGAACGTGATGCCGAGGTTGCGGGCCAGCCGCAGGATGAGTTCATCGAGGCCGGCCGAGGTGATGGGATCGAGGCCCGCCGACGGTTCGTCGAGGAAGAGGATGGCCGGGTCGAGCGCCATGGCGCGGGCAATGGCGGCGCGCTTCTGCATGCCCCCCGACAGCTCCGCCGGCATGCGCTGCTCGAAGCCCGCCAGGCCGACCAGGGAAAGCTTCATGCGCGCCGTCAGCTCCCGGGCGGCGGCGTCGAGTCCGGTGTACTCCTCGAGGGGCAGGCCGATGTTGTCGATCAGGTTCATCGATCCGAACAAGGCGCCGGCCTGGTAGGCGACGCCGAATTTGCGCTGGATGGCCCGCTTGCCGTCCCCCGTCGCCTGGACGATGTCCTCGCCGGCGATGAAAATGCGGCCGGCCATCGGCCGGTAGAGACCGATCATGTTCTTCAGGAGTGTACTCTTGCCGCAACCGGAGCCCCCCAGGATGACGAAAACCTCCCCCGCCGCCACGGTAAAGCCGACATCCTTCATCAGGGATTTGCCGCCGAATCCGACGGTCAGGTTCTCGACGCGGATGAGGTCGCTGCTCATAGGCCCAGATGGTAGAACACGATGGCAAAGCTCCCGTCGACCACGACGATGAGGACCAGGGCGCTGACCACCGCCCGCGTCGTCGAGATACCCACCGCCGCCGCCCCGCTGCCGGTCTGCAGACCGCGCAGGCAGCCGATGCCGGCGATCACGACGCCGAAGACGCCGCATTTGAACAGGCCGGTGAACAGGTCGCTCATGCCGACCAGGGTGAACACCTCGTTGAAATAGGTCGCCAGGGGAACCTGAAAACTCAGGAGGACCAGCGCCCCGCCCGCGATGCTCACCACGTCGGCGTACACGGCGAGCAGGGGCGTTACCGCCAGGGCCGCCAGCACCCGCGTCACCACCAGAAACCGTACGGGATCGAAACCGAAGGTGGAAAGCGCGTCGATCTCCTCATTGACCCGCATGGTGCCGATCTCGGCGGCAAAGGCGGCGCCGGAGCGGCCAGCCAGGAGAATGGCCGTCATCAGGGGCGCCAGTTCGCGCACCATGGAAATGCCGATCAGGTCGGCGACATAAACCTCGGCACCGAACTGGCGCATGGCGACCGCCGATTGGTAGGCGAGGATGACGCCGAGGATGAAGGCCACCAGGGTAACGATGGGAAGCGCATTGACCCCGGCTTCCTCGGCGATGGCCAGGGCGTCGCCCCAGCGCACCCGGCCCGGGCTGCGGGCCGCCGCGGCGAGGGCCCGCCCGGCCTCGCCGATAAAGGCGACCTGGGTCTTGAGGTCGGCCGCCAGTTCGAGGGAGGCGAGGCCGATGCGATGCAGGAGCGAATCGTCCACCACCGGCCGCACCAGGGGCTGGCGAAACTGCTCGACGTCGAACTGGGCGAGCAGGCGATCGAAGCGCTCGGCCAGACCGACGATGCGCACCGCCGCCTCGGCCGGCCGCTCCTGGCGCAGCAGATCGACGAGAAAAGCCAGCCCGGCGCCGTCGCAGTACTCAACGCCGGCCGCGTCGACCACCACCGCCCTGCCGCTCTGGGCGGCCAGGGCGGCCCGCGCCTCGGGCCACAGCGGCGCCACGCCGGCGGCGTCGAGGCGGCCGCCGAGCACCAGCCGGAGTTCCGGCCCCGTCGCCGAAATTTCAAGATTTGCCATCCCGGCATGATAATGGGAAGCATCCGACCCCGCACCCCCGCCGTGAAGCTCTTCTACTCCGACATCTTCGTCCTGCCCCTGCCCGCCGGCCACCGCTTTCCCATGGAAAAATATTCCCGGTTGCGGGCCGTCCTGGCGGAAAGCGGCGAATTTTCCGCCGCCGATTTCCACCTTCCCGAACCGGCCGACGACGCCACCCTGGCCCGTGCCCACGACCCGGACTACATCCGGCGCGTCGCCGCCGGGCGTTTGAGCGAGCGGGAACAAAAAGCCATCGGTTTTCCCTGGAGCGCCGCCATGGTCGAACGCTCCCGCCGCTCCGCCGGCGCCACCCTGGGCGCCTGCCGGGCCGCCCTGGCCGATGGCGTCGCCGCCAACCTGGCGGGCGGCACCCACCATGCCCACCGGGACCGGGGGGAAGGCTTCTGCGTCTTCAACGACGCCGCCGTCGCCGCCCGCGCCCTGCAGGCCGAGGGCCGCGTCCGCCGGGTGCTGGTGGTCGATTGCGACGTGCATCAGGGCAACGGCACCGCCACCATCCTGGCCGGCGACGACAGCATCTACACCTTCTCCATCCACGGCGCCCGCAACTTCCCTTTTGCCAAGGCGGAAAGCGACCTCGACATCGAGCTTCCCGACGGCTGCGGCGATTGCGCCTACCTCGCCCGCCTCGACTGGGGTCTCGGCACCGCCTTCGACAGCGCCCGCCCCGACTTCGTCATCTACCTGGCCGGCGCCGACCCCTACCGGGACGACCGCTTCGGGCGGCTGGCGCTGACTTTCGCAGGGTTGGCCGAACGGGACCGCCGGGTGCTCGAACGCTGCCGGCAACACGGCCTGCCCGTGGCCCTCGCCATGGCCGGCGGGTATGCACGGCAGATCGACGACACGGTACGCATCCACGCCGCCACGATTCAGATTGCCAAGGGCATAATGGAGCCTTCACGATCACCGGCGAGGTTCACCCCATGACCCTGCGCATCGTCCGCCTCGGTACCCCCCGCGCCCCCGACGAAGGGCTGCGCCTCGGCACGGTGCGCCGGCCGCCCCGGGGCGTGCCCAAAGCCGAGTTCGCCTCGGGCAACTGGTACGACGTCTGGTACCCCAACCTGGCGCCCAGCGCCGAACTGGTCAAAGCAGCCCTGGCCGCCGGGACCGACGCCGAATGGGCCGCCTTCGCCAAGGCTTTCCGGGCCGAAATGGCGGTGCCGGAAGCCGCCCGCAGCCTCGAACTGCTCGCCGCCTTCTCCCACCGGACCAATTTTTCCCTGGGCTGTTATTGCGCCGACGAGACCCGTTGCCACCGTTCCATCCTGCGGGCACTGCTGGCGGAAAAAGGGGCGGCGATGGAAAATTCGCCGGGTTGAGCACCGACCGGCGCATTTCTTGTCCAACCCCGGCCGCCCTTCCCGTTAGAATTTCGTCATGACCGCTCTCTACCGTAGCCCTGCCCTGCGCGAAATCGAAACCGCCGCTGCCGCATCGCCGCTCATGCAGCGGGCCGGCGCCGCCGCTGCCGCCTGGGCGGCGGAATTGGCGGTGGATCGCAACCTGCCGCTGCTGCTCCTGGCCGGCCCCGGCAACAATGGCGGCGATGCCTTCGAGGCGGCCAGCCTCCTGCGGCAGCGTTTCTTCGACGTCCGCCTCGCCTTCGCCGGCGATCCGGAAAAGCTTCCCGCCGCTGCCCGGGCCGCCCACCGGCGCTTCGTCGCCGGCGGCGGCACCTGTCTCGCCGCGATTCCCGAGGTTTCCCGCTGGGGGCTGATGGTCGACGGCCTTTTCGGCATCGGGCTGGCCCGCGCCCCGGCCGGCCACTACGCCGACTGGATCGCCGCCGCCAACGCCCTGGCCCGGCGGGACCGCTGCCCGCTTCTCGCCCTCGACTGCCCTTCCGGCCTCGATGCCGATACCGGCAGCGCCTTCGCCCCGGCCATCGCCGCCACCCACACCCTGACCTTCATCGCCGCCAAGCCCGGCCTCTTCACCGGCGAAGGCCCGGACCACTGCGGCATCCTGCAGGTCGCCCCGCTGGCCCTGGACGCAGCGGCGTTCCCGTCCCCCGACGGCGGCCTGATTGAGCGTGCCGGCTTCGCCGCCTACCTGCAGCCCCGCCGCGCCAACAGCCACAAGGGCAGCTTCGGCAGCGCCGGCGTCGTCGGCGGCGCCCATTCCATGCTCGGCGCCGCCTTCCTGGCCGGGCGGGCGGCCCTCCATCTGGGTGCGGGGCGGGTCTATGTCGGCCTCCTCGACGCCTACGCGCCGTCGATCGACCTGCTGCAACCCGAACTGATGTTGCGCAAACCTGAAGGCGTGCTCGAAGCCGGACTCAGCGCCCTGGCCTGCGGCCCGGGGCTGGGCAACAGCCTGCAGGCCAACGAAATCCTCGACCGCGCCCTGGGCCTTGATTTGCCCCTCATCCTCGACGCCGACGCCCTCAACCTGGTTTCCTACGAAACGGCCATGCAGGCCACCGTCGCCGCCCGCACCGCCCCGACCCTGCTCACCCCCCACCCGGTCGAAGCGGCCCGCCTTCTCGACTGCGACGTAGCCGAGATCCAGGCCGACCGCATCCGGGCGGCCACCGAGCTGGCCTGGCGCTTCGACAGCCACGTCGCCTTGAAGGGCTGCGGCACCGTCGTCGCGTCGCCGGCCAGTGCCTGGCGGATCAACACCACGGGCAACCCCGGCCTGGCCTCGGCGGGCAGCGGCGACGTCCTGACCGGCATCACCCTGGCGCTGCTCGCCCAGGGCTGGCCGCCCGAT
The DNA here is from genome assembly GCA_009469665.1 of Azonexaceae bacterium. Next base: position 15,728 of record SSTB01000238.1, read on the forward strand.
CTGGCGCTGCAGGGCGCCGTCCATCTCCACGGCGCCGCCGCCGACGCCCTGGTCGCCCAGGGCATCGGCCCGGTCGGCCTGACCGCCGGGGAGATCGTCGGCGCCGCCCGCCAGGTCTTCAACCGCTGGATCGATGAGCGCTGAGCAGCGTCCCCTGCGGGGGATGCTGCTGCTCCTCGGGTCGCTGTTCTTTTTCGCCGCCCTCGACGCGACGGCCAAATACCTGGCCCAGCGCTACAGCGTGCCGCTTCTGGTCTGGGCGCGTTACCTCGTCCATTGCCTGCTCATGGCGGTTTTTCTCGGCCCCCACCAGGGCCGCCGCCTCGTCGCCACCGGCCGGCCCCGCCGGCAGATCGTGCGCGGCCTGCTGCTCGTCGGCTGTACCGGCTTCGGCATCGCCGCCCTGGCCCGCATGCCCCTGGCGGAAACGACGGCAGTGGCCTTCACGGCGCCCCTCATGGTCGCCCTCCTGGCCGGCCCCTGGCTCGGGGAACGGCTTTCCGCCGGACGCTGGCTGGCTGTCCTGGCCGGTTTCGGCGGCGTTCTCCTGATCGCCCGGCCGGGGGGCGCGGTGACCGTGGACGGCATCGCCCTGGCCCTGCTCGCCGCCGCCTGTTACGCCGCCTACCAGATCCTCACCCGCCAGCTCGCCGCCACCGAAGGGACGGTGACCCTGGTCTTCTACACCGCCCTGGTCGGAACCGTCGCCATGAGCCTGGCGCTTCCCTTCTTCTGGCGGGACATCGCCCAGGTCGCCCCGGGCGACGCCTGGCTCATCGCCGCCCTCGGCGTTCTCGGCGGCAGCGGCCATTTCCTGCTCACCCGCGCCTTCCGCCACGCCCCGGCCTCGACCCTTTCGCCCTTCATCTACGTCCAGCTCGTCTGGGCGACAGTGCTCGGCGCGGCGGTTTTCGGCCAGTGGCCGGACTGGGTTTCCGCCTTCGGCATGGCGGCCATCGTCACCTGCGGCCTTTGGCTCGCGGTCGATGCCCGTCGGGCCAGCCGCCTGCTAACGTAGCGGCGGATAGGGGTAGAGGCGGTTCAGGGCCTCGCTGTGGCCGCTGATCTGCATGATGCGCACATGCTCCCGGCGGAACTCCCGGGCGTGCTTGAGGCCGCAAGAATGGGCGATCATGTCGATCTCCTTGTTCATGTTGCGGCAATAGGCGGCGACGCGCTCGGCCTTGTCCTCGACGACGAGGCCGCGCTGCAGGCGCGGGTCGTGGGTGGTGATGCCGGTGGGGCAGGTGTTCTGATGGCAGCGTAGCGCCTGGATGCAGCCCAGGGAGAACATGAAGCCCCGGGCCGTATTGACGAAATCGGCGCCGCAGGCGAGCGCCCAGGCGGCCTTGGCGGGGGTCACCAGCTTGCCGGCGGCGATCACCCGGATGCGCTCGCGCAACCCGGATTCGATGAGGCTGTCCACCACCCGCGGCAGGGCTTCCAGGATGGACAGGGCCATGTGGTCGGCCAGGGCCTGGGGGGCCGCGCCGGAACCGCCTTCGCCGCCGTCGATGGCGAGAAAGTCGGGGGCGGCGTGCAGGCCGCGGCGGTTCACCGCCTCCACCAGTTCGTGCATGAACTGCCAGCCGCCGATGGCCGTCTTGATGCCGACCGGCTTGCCGGTGATTTCCCGCACCCATTCGACCATGTCGAGCAACTGGTCCATATTGCCGGTTTCGGGATGGCGGTTGGGCGAGAAGGAATCGCGACCACAGGGAATGCCCCGGATGCGGGCGATTTCCTCGGTCACCTTGGCCGCCGGCAGGACGCCGCCCTTGCCCGGCTTGGCCCCCTGGGAAAGCTTGATCTCGAAGGCGCCGATGGCGTCGTGGGCGGCCAGTTCGCGGAGTCGCACCGGATCGAGGCGGCCCTCGCCGTCGCGCACCCCGTATTTGGCCGTGCCGATCTGAAAGATGACGTCGCAGCCGCCTTCCAGGTGGTAGGGCGACAGGCCGCCCTCGCCGGTATCCATCCAGCACCCGGCCAGGGCCGCCCCGCGGGAAAGCGCCTGCACCGCCGGTTTGGAGATGGCGCCGAAGCTCATGCCGCTGACGTTGACCAGGGAGCGGCCGACGAAGGGCTTGCCGCTGTAGCCCTCGCCGATGGCCAGCGGCGGCGTGGGCAGGCGTTCGGCTTCGAGGACGGCGAAGGGCGCATTGACGAAGAGCAGCGCCCCGGGCTGGTGGATGTCGTAGGTCGAGCCGAAACCGAGCATGCCGCCCTCGTCCTTGGCCAGGCGATAGACCCAGGCCCGGGTGGCGCGGTTGAAGGGCATTTCCTCGCGGTCGCCGAGAAAGAAATACTGGCGGAAATACTCGCCCAGATGCTCGAAGAAGAAGCGCAGATGCCCGACAATCGGGTAGTTGCGCAGCACCGTATGGCGCTTCTGGGTGATGTCGCGGACGTACCAATAGACGAGCAGCAGGGCGAAAACCAGGGCAATGAAGACGCCCAGACCGACGTGGAACACGCTCATCATGTTCGACCTCCCTCTTCCGGCGGTACAATGCGCGCCTTAGCCGCTAGCATGAACGTTCGAGAGAGCCATGTCCATCGAGTTCCCCTACCCCTTAGCCCCCGAAATCGCCCGCAACGTCGCCGCTGCGCTGGACGAAGACATCGGCCCCGGCGACCTCACTGCCGAACTGGTCCCCTACGGCCGCCGGGCGCAGGCCACGGTGATCTCGCGGGAACCGGGCGTGCTCTGCGGCGCGGCCTGGTTCGAATTGTGCCTCCTCAAGCTCGACCCGGAGGCCCGGGTCGCCTGGAGCGCCGAGGACGGCGATCGCATCGCCCCCAACCAGGTACTGTGCCGAATCGAAGGCAACGCCCGCGCCCTCCTTTCGGCCGAACGCAGCGCCCTCAATTTTCTCCAGCTCCTCTCCGGCGTCGCCACCAAGGCCCGCCGCTACGCCGACGCCCTGGCCGGCACCAAGGCGCAGGTGGTCGATACCCGCAAGACCCTGCCGGGACTGCGCATCGCCCAAAAATACGCCGTCCGCTGCGGCGGCGGCGGCAACCACCGGCTGGCCCTGTGGGACGCCATCCTCATCAAGGAAAACCACATCCTCGCCGCGGGCGGCATCGCCGAGGCCCTGGAAGAAGCGCGCCGCGCCGCCGATCGTGCCGGCGAGCGCTGTCGGTTCATCCAGATCGAGGTGGAAAACCTCGCCGAACTCGAGTCCGCCCTGGCGGCCGGCGCCACCATGATCCTCCTCGACAACTTCAGCCTCGACCTGCTGCGCCAGGCGGCCGAAATCAACGCCGGGCGGGCCATTCTCGAAGCCTCGGGCAACGTCACCCTGGAAACCATCCGCGCCATCGCCGAAACCGGCGTGGACCGGATTTCGGTGGGCAGCCTGACCAAGGACGTCCAGGCCCTCGACCTGTCGATGCGCTTTGTCGGCTAAGACCGATTCGCTATCCAATCGGGACGCGAAGACGAACCGAAGACAGCGCGGCAGCACGGCAAGGCGAAGTCCACAACCGGTCGGTTTGCAGGCGAATTGGTATAAGCGATGGCCGGCGGCAGGACATGGGCCTATAATCGGGGTAAAGAAATCGGCCCTGGCGCCGTAATCAAAAGCTACCGCTCCCGGAGATAACAATGCTCTTCGCGCTTTTCTATATCGTCGCGATCACCATCCTGATATTGCACTTCACGGGCTTTCTCGCCCGCCACAACCTGGAATGGCTGGTGCTCGTCCTGGCCGTCGCGGTCTTTCCGGCCGTCATCTACCTTTAGCTGGCCGGGCCACCGTCAGCGCCGCGCCGCGACAGAAACTTCTGCAATAAAGAAGGGCAGCCCAGGCTGCCCTTTTTGTTTTCCCCGGCCGGGCCTCAGACCCGTTCGACGATGAAGCGCTTGACCGCCTCGACGTCGGGCGCCATCACCACGACGCGTTGCGGCAGGCTCTCGATGCCCGCCAGATCGGCCGGCCGCACCGGTTCCTGGCCCAGGGCCTCGCGGATGGTTTCTTCGAACTTGGCAGGTTGGGCGGTTTCCAGGACGACCATGGGTACGCCGGGGCGGCGGTTTTCCAGCGCCACCTTGAGGCCGTCGGCGGTGTGGGTGTCGAGCATGACGCCGTAGCGGCCGTGGGCGTAGCGGATGGTCTTGATGCGGTCGGCGTGGCTGCTCTTGCCGGAAACGAATCCGAATTCCGGCATTTTCGCCCAGTGCGGCGTGGCGGAAAGATCGAAGGCTTCCCCCCGCTCGACCTTGGCCCAGAGTTCGCGCACGACCGCCGGGTCGCGGCCCACCAGGTCGAAGACGAAGCGCTCGAAGTTGGAGGCCTTGGAAATATCCATCGACGGGCTGGAGGTGACGCTGGTTTCGGCGGCGGTGCGCGGCCGATAGACGCCGGTGCGGAAGAACTCGTCGAGGACGTCGTTTTCGTTGGTGGCGAGCACCAGGCGGGCGATGGGCAGGCCCATCATGCGGGCGATGTGGCCGGCGCAGATGTTGCCGAAGTTGCCCGAGGGGACGGCGAAGGCCACCTCTTCGTCGTTGGACTTGGTGGCCAGGAAGTAGCCTTGGAAGTAATAGACGATCTGGGCTGCCACCCGCGCCCAGTTGATCGAATTGACGGCGCCGATCTTGTACCTGGCCTTGAAATTGGCGTCGTTGGAGACGGCCTTGACGATGTCCTGGGCGTCGTCGAACATGCCGGTGACGGCGACGTTGAAGATGTTGCCGTCCGGCAGCGAATACATCTGGGCCCGCTGGAAGGCGCTCATCTTGCCCTCCGGCGAGAGCATGAAGACCTTGACGTTGTGCTTGCCGCGCATGGCGTATTCGGCGGCGGAGCCGGTGTCGCCGGAGGTGGCGCCGAGGATGTTGATCGACTCGCCGCGCTTGTCCAGCACGTATTCAAAGAGATTGCCCAGCAACTGCATGGCCATGTCCTTGAAGGCCAGGGTCGGGCCGTTGGACAGTTCCTGGGTGTACAGGCCGTCGTCGAGCCGGGTGAGCGGCGTGATTTCCGCCGCCTTGCCGCCGTTGCGGGTATGGCAGTAGACCTCGGGGGTGTAGGTCTTGGCGACCAGGGCCTGCAAGTCGGCGGCGGGAATGTCGTCGATGAACTTGGAAAGAATGGCAAAAGCCAGATCGGCGTAAGAAAGCCCGCGCCAGGCGTCGAGTTCGGCGCGGCTGACCGGCGGATAGGATTCCGGCAGGTAGAGGCCGCCGTCGGGCGCCAGCCCGCCGAGGAGGATGTCGCAGAAAGCTTGGGCCGGCGCGTTGCCGCGGGTCGAAATGTAACGCATGGGGAAGAACCTGAAAGGCGAAAAGGGTGGATTTTACCGCGCCGAAGCCGGCCCGCGCACAGCCCGCACCAGGGCGAGCACGAACAAACCCAGGCCGCTGGCGGCCAGACCCCCGCCCCAGGCGCTTTCGCCAAAGACCAGGGCAACCGCGGCGGCGACGAAAAGAAATCCCCGCCACTGGCCGCCTGCCGCCAGACGGGTCCGCATCAGGGTGCGGGCCGGCGTCGCCGGCCCCGGCCAGCGCCACACTGGTAACAACTGGCTGAGGGCGCCGGTCACCAAAGGCAGAAGAAAACCGGCGCCCCAGACGGCGATGGCCGGGCGGGCCGGCGCCGCCCCTACGGCATGGGCGACCCCAGCGATCAATGCGACAACGAGGCCGAGAACGGCCATCGCCAGCGAGCCGGCGCCGCCGTCTCGCCACAGGGCGCTCAGGCCGAAGCGGCGCAACCATTGCCCGGCCAGACTCAAGGCGACGACGAAGAGGATGGCGCCGCCAGCCGCCGCCATGTGCCAGGCGAAAGCCGAACCGATGGCCACCACCATGGCGCCTCCCGCCACCGGCCAGAGGCGGCGGCGCAGCCAGACGGCGGCCTCGGGGTCGGGCTTGCCGAGGGCGGTGGGCAAGAGAACCGGCAGGGTACCGAGAGCCGAAAGCCCGACCAGGCCGAGGACGTTAAGATGCAGGTGGAAAGCGCGGAAACTGGCGTAGAGGCCGGCGCTCGCCACCAGGGGCGGAATCACGGCCATGGCCAGCATGAGGCAGCCCAGGGCCGCGCCGTACCAGCGCCAGCCGGGATGGGGGGTGCCGAGGCAGGCCCGGACCCGCGACGCGATCCAGCTGAGGAGCGCCGCCGCCAGGAGGAATTCGGCCAAGGCGGCAAGGTGGAGAAAGCCCCGGGGCACGAGGCCGGCCAAGGCGGCGGCGGCGAGGGCTCCCGCCAGTTGGGCGCCGAGGGGGACGAGAACGATCGTCCGCCCGGGATCGCCGGTGCGGGTGAGGACCGGCACGAAGTGGCTCATCGCGGCGAAGATGAGGGGCACGATGCCCACCGCGAAGGCCAGGTGCGCCACCGCCACCGGATTGCCCCACCCCGCCAGGGTCAGTCCGGCGCTGGCAAGAAGAGAAAGGACGGTGACGGTGGCGGTGTAGAGCAATCAGCTTTGGACGGCGAAATCGATGACGATGGCCCCCGGCTCCCGCTGGCGGTAGGTGATGGCCAGCCGATCGCCATACCGTTGTTGCAGCTGGGCGAGCAGGGGAAGCGGGTCGTGATCGTTGCAAAAGCGCATGGTTTCTCCGGGTTGCAAGGCGTCCAGGGCGCCGAAGATGGCGGCGTGGCGGAAGCGCTTGGCAATGCCGCGGGCGTCGAAAGGATACAGGGCTTCGGGGGTGGTGTGGTTGCAGACGTGAATGGTTTGCATTTTAGCTCCAGGAAACGGGCCCGGGGTGGGCACAGAAGGCGGATTGTCGCCAGGGCGGCGCCGGTTTTCCTTGATACGGATTGGAATACCCGTGCCAAAACAACGGCCAAGCCCGCCCTGCGGTCAGCCTCCCGAAAGCAGCCGGGCGAAGTCGGCGGGCGGCATGGGGCGGCCGAAATGGTAGCCCTGGGCGACGTGGCAACCCTCGGCGACGAGGTAGGTGGCTTGTTGGGGCGTTTCCACCCCTTCGGCCGTGATGTCGAGCTTGAGGCTTCGTGCCATCTGGATCACCGCCCGGACGATGGCGGCATCGTCCGGGTCGACGAGGATGTCCTTGATGAAGGAGCGATCGACCTTGAGGCGGTCGACGGCAAAGCGCTTCAAATAGGCGAGGCTCGAGTAGCCGGTGCCGAAATCGTCGATGGCCAGGCTGACGCCGAGTTCCTTCAGGGTGCGCACGGTGTCGAGAACGCTCTCGGAATGGCCCACCAGGATCGATTCGGTCAATTCGAGTTCGAGGCAGCCGGGCGGCAGGCCGCTTTCGGCCAGGGCCTGCCTGACCGTGTCCACCAGGTTGTCGCGGCGGAACTGGATGGCCGAAAGATTGACCGAGACGACGATCTCCTGCAGCCCCGCCCCCCGCCACGCCGCCGCCTGCCGGCAGGCCTCCCGCAGAACCCAGGCGCCGATGGGGACGATGAGGCCGGTTTCTTCCGCCGCGGTGATGAATCCGCCCGGCAGCATCCAGCCGAGTTCCTTGCTGTTCCAGCGAAGCAGCGCCTCGCAGCCGCAGATGCGCCCGGTGCGCATGTCGACCTGGGGCTGGTAGTGGAGTTCGAACTCGTTGGCCCGCACCGCGTCGGCCAGGCGGTTGTGGAGGGCCAGGGTTGCGGCGACGCCGACGTTCATGCTCTCGGCGAAAAAACGATAGGCGTTGCGGCCGGCGTCCTTGGCGCAGTACATCGCCGTGTCGGCTTCCTTGAGCAGGGTGTCGAAATCCTGGCCGTCGCTGGGATAGAGGCTGATGCCGATGGAAAACGAGGTGGTCAGGACGTGCCCGCCGATGGAAATCGGCTCGGCCAGTCGATCGAGAATCTTGCGGGCGACTTCGGCAGCGACCTCGGAACCTCTCAGATCGGTGAGGACGATGGCGAACTCGTCCCCCCCCTGGCGGCTGATGGTGTCGGTCTGCCGCACGCACTCCTGCAGCCGTACCGCCACCGCCTGGAGAAGCGCATCGCCGGCGGTGTGGCCGAGGGTGTCGTTGACCGCCTTGAAACGGTCAAGATCGAGGAACAGGAGCGCCACCGCGGCGCCCGAACGCTGGGCGAAGGCCATGGCCTGCTCGAAGCGGTCCCGCAGAAGAACGCGGTTGGGCAGCCCGGTCAGGGGATCGTGGTAGGCGAGGAAGGAAATCCGCTCCTCCGCCGCCTTGCGCTGGGTGATATCGGAAAATACCGCCAGATAGTGGGTGAGGCAGCCGTGGGCGTCCCGTACCGCGGAAATGCCCAGCCACTTGGGGTAGACCTCGCCGTTCTTGCGGCGATCCCAGATTTCGCCCTGCCAGCGCCCGGTGGCGGCGAGAACCTGCCACAGATTGGCGAAAAACTCCCCATCGTGGCGGCCGGATGCGAGAAGGCGCGGATTCTCGCCCAGTACCTCGTCGGCGGAAAACCCGGTGATTTCGCTGAAAGCCCGATTCACCGAGACGATGCGATTCTGGGCATCGGTAATCATGATCGCCTCGCCGCTGTCCGCAAAGACCTTGGCCGAGAGGCGCAGGCTTTCCTCGCCGCGCTTCCGGTCGGTGACGTCCTCCTGGATGCTGACGAAGTACTCGACCCGGTCGTGGGGGCCGACGATGGGCATGATGCGCACGTTGTGCCAGCGCAGTTCGCCGCTCTTGTGGCGGTTGAGCAGTTCGCCGGACCATTCCTGGCCGGCCAGGATGGTGCGCCAGAGGTCGGCATAGACCTCCACCGGGGTCTGGCCCGAGGCGATCAGGGCGGGGCGCTGGCCGATCGCCTCTTCCGCCGTGTATCCGGTGTTTTCGGTGAAACGCTGGTTGACGAATTCGATGCGGCCGGCGGCGTCGGTGACGATGATCGCTGCCGGGCTGTGGGCGATGGTCCGGGCCAGGAGGCGTTCCCGCGTCTGGGCGCGGAGGTGGGCGGTGCGGTCCCGGGAAAGGAGGAAGTAGCCGACCAACCGCCCGTCCCGGAACAGCCCGGCCATGCGCGACTCGAGAAAATGGGGGCCGTCCTCGAGTTCCACCTGCTGCTCGAAAAGGTGCTCGCCGCCCTGGGCCACCTTGGCGGCGACGCGCCGGAAACGGTCGTTGTCGACCCGGAGGTCGTCGTGGATGTCGGTCACCTTGCGCCCCACGACGTCCCGGGCGAGGTGGCCGAAAAGGCGCGCCGCAACGGCGCTGCAGAAGGTGATGCGGAACTCGGTATCGACCGTGACCACGGCGAGATCCGGCGTCAAATCGAGCACCCGCCCGACCAGCGAAGGCAGTGCGTCTTCAGGAACGGCTTGGGATGCGTCTTCCGGCATGGTTATCGGGGAATCCTAAGGCGGCGGCGGGAAAAACACCATCGGCAAAGAGGATTAAGCCGAAATCCGCCGAAGGAAGCCCGGAGCCACCCGGAAAGCGGCGCCTCAAGGCGCTTTTCGTTCGCCGATAAATCCCGCGACGCCGTCGATGCGCTCCAGGCGGACCACGATTTTGCCCTGGGCCTGGCTGCGGGCCACGACATAGCGGTCATCGACGCTGACCACGACGGCCGGGATGGATTGGCCGTTGACGTAGAGGCTCACCCCCTTGCCGCTATCTCGGCTCTCTTCCAGGGCGGCGCGCAGGGGATCGCCGGCGGCAGCGGCGGCGGAAACGGCCAAGGCGGCGGCGAGGGAAATCAGATGGCGGGTTTTCATGGTTTTCTCCTTGGTTGAATGACTTACGGGGCATCCTGCCAGACCGCCCTGCCCTGGCGGTCGATCCAGGCGCTGCGCCGGCCTTCGCTGACGGCGGCGAGGCCGTTCCAGAAGGGCCGGGCGTAGGTGAAGCGGGGCGGGATGACCCATTTTCCGGTTTTATCCACGTAGCCCCAGAGCTTGTCCTCCTTGGCCGCGGCGAGTCCGTCGCCGAAGGCGGTGACCCGCTCCCAGCGCGCTTCGAGCACCGTCCTGCCGGTCTTGTCGATGAACCGGCGGCGCTCCCCCGCCTTGACCAGGGCCAGGCCGTCGGAGAAATCCTCGGCGGCGTCGTATTCGGCGGGAACGACCAGGCGGCCCTGGCGGTCGATGAAGCCGAATTTGCCGTCGATCCAGACCCGCGCCATGCCCTCGCGGAAGTCGCTGGCGTTGTCGTAGCGGGGCGCCACGACCACCCGGCCGGCGGTATCCATATAACCCTGCTTGCGGCCGACCCAGAAGCGCACCAGGCCTTCCGCGGCGACCCCGACGAAAGCGGCGCCCGCGGGGGTGATGTCACGACCGGCGGCGTCGAAGGCGCGCAGGCCGCCTTCGCCTTCGACCCGGGCAACGCCTCCCCGGGCCGGATGGGTCTTGGCATAGCGGGCGGGAACGACGAGCTTGCCACCGCGGTCGATGAAGCCGTATTTGACCTGCCCCCACTCGTCGGCCACGCCGACCTGGGCGAGGCCGCCGGCAAACGGCTCGGCGGCCTGGAATTGCGCCGCGATCACCACCTGCCGGCGGGCATCGACATAGCCCCAGAGCGCCTTGCCGGCGGCGTCGCGGAGTAAGGCCGGGGCCAGGCCCTCGGCGAAGGGCGCCGTCAGCTCGTCCTGGGGGGCGATGGCGAGGCTGCCGTCGTGGCCGTAATAGGCCGTACGGCTGCCCTTCTGGACGCGGATGTAGGGGTCGCCGACCACCGGCGCCGAGGAAAACTCCGCCGGCACCACAAGCTTGCCGCTGCCGTCGATCAAGCCGATGAAATCGCCCTGGCGAATCTGGAAAAGCGCCGGTTCGGCGGCCAAGGCGGCCAGGGAAGCCAGGGCGGCGGCGAAGGCCGCTCCCCGTCGGCCGGCAAAACCCAGAAACCTGCGAAAATAAGCCATACTTTCCCCCGGGACCAATCGCCAGCCGTCATCATAGCGGTTTGCCGCCCGCACGCTACCCACTTGCCACGCCTTCGCCCGCCAAGCCTTTCGTGACGCCGTTCCTGCGCCCTTGCCTCGTCCTCCTCGGCGTCCTCGCCCTGGCCGCCTGCGCCCCCCTTCCGCCAAGCGGGATCGCCGGCGCCCTGTGGCATCCGTCCCCCAACCAGGACGCCCGCCGCCCCAACTTCGTGATCCTCCACCAGACCACCGGGCGCGAGGCCACGGCGGCCCTGGCCACCCTGTCCGACCCGGCAAGAAAGGTCAGCGCCCATTACCTCATCGGCCGCGACGGCCAACTCTACCAGTTGGTCGACGAGGGCCGGCGGGCGTGGCACGCTGGGGTTTCCTACTGGGGCGGGCAGACCGACCTCAACTCCGCTTCTGTCGGCATCGAACTCGACAACAGCGGCGACGAACCCTTCGCCACCGCCCAGATCGACGCCCTGCTCGACCTGCTCGCAGGCCTCGTCGAACGCCACCAGATTCCCCGCAGCAACATCATCGGCCACGGCGACATCGCCCCGGGGCGCAAGGTCGATCCGAGCCGCCACTTCCCCTGGCAACGCCTTGCCGAACGCGGTTTCGGCCGCTGGTGCGAACCCGCCGCCGATCAGCCTCCCCCCGCCCTCGACGGCCCCCTGGCCTTGCGCGCCCTGGGTTACGAGGTGAGCAACCTGCCGGCGGCCATCGCCGCCTTCCGCCGCCACTTCCTCGGCGACGACGGCATCGAACTGGGCGAAGACGGCCTGCGCCGCCTCGACTGCCTGCTCAAAACCCCTTAATCAGGCCGTGCACCCGCTTGAAGGCCGGGTGGTCGGCGCCCCGCAGCCATTCGAAGAGCACCATTTCGGCTGTCACCAGGCGGGCGCCGCCGGCCCGCGCCCGCTCGAAGGCGGCCAGGCGGTCCTCGCCGGACCGGGAGCCGCAGGCGTCGCGGATCACCCAGCAGTCGTAGCCGGCCGCGACGATGCCCAGCACCGTCTGCAGGACGCAGACGTGTGCCTCCATGCCGCCCACCAGAACCTGGGTGCGGCCTGCCTGGCCCAGGGCTTCGGGCAGGGCCGCCTCGTCCATGGCGGAAAAATGGCGTTTGCCCAGGATTTGCGAAGGTGGAACCAGCTCCCGCAGGGACGCGAGGGTGGGGCCGATGGCTTCCGGGCAATGTTCGGTGAGGAGCACCGGCACACCCACCGCCCGGGCGCCCTGGACAAGCGCCAGACAGCGCCGCTCGACGCGCTCGCGGTCGGCGATATGGGGGGCCAGCCGGGCCTGGACATCGACCACCACGAGGATGGAACGCCCGGCATCGACCATTGCGGCAAGATTTTCCGTCATGTCGCTTCCTTTCAATCGCCCCGCCCAGGGGTCTTGCGGCTCGCCGGCAGGGCGACCATGGCCGGGGCCTGACAGCCTTCGGCGCAGCAGCGGCCGGGCTGGCGGTTGCGGGTGATGGCCCGGGTCGGGTCGTCGACCAGGCCGCGGTCGAGGAGCCGCTCCACCAGGTCGACCTTGTTGCCCAGGGGATAGTTGCGCCAGATTTCGGTTTTCATCGCCTCCGGCGAACCGCCGCCGTGCAGGCTGATGACCGAATACCAGCCCGCCTGGTAGCTGGCGGTGAGGTCTTCAATGAAGCGGGCGACTTCGATGCGCTTTTCATAGGGGATGTCGGAGCGGGCCGCCAGCACCTCGGAAAGCCGTCCGGCGGTGGCCGGGTTGTGGTCTTCGTCCGGCCCCGGCAGGGTGACGATGAGACCGCCGGAAACGTGGTGGGCCAGCCGCTGCATGTCGTAGATCTGGGTGGCGAGAAGAAGCTTGCCGATGTTGGCGAAGACCGCTTCGGGCACCATCACCCCGGCAGCGGCGTCGAAATTGCCATACACCGAGGCGGCGACGCCGCAGGCGTAGAACCCCTCGACGATCTTGATGAGTTCGACCATGGAATCGCGCAGGTTGTCGGCCCGCCCGAGGTCAATGCCGTTGGCCTCGGTCATCAGAGCGCCGGCGCCGATCAGCAGGTCGCCGAAGCCGGCCCGGGCGGCGATGCAGGTGTGGCGATGATGGGCCGTATAGTCATAGACCAGGGGGCCGGCGTAATCCCATTCGCCGGCCAGGAAAACCCGCTCCCAGGGCACGAACACCCGATCAAAGAGCACCACCGCCGTCGATTGGCCGTAGCGGCCGCTGAACTTGGCCCCCGCCTCGCCCGGCCGGCCGGCCGGGCGGGCCACCAGGGTGATGCCCTCGGCGTCCACCGGCAGGGCGCAGCACAGGGCGAAATCCCGGTCGGCCTCGGCCATGTTGCGGCAGGGCATGACCAGCAGTTCGTGCATGTAGGGGCCGCCGGTGACGATGGCCTTGACCCCGGAAATGACGATGCCGCCGGGCTGCCTTTCGACGATGTGGAGGTAGCTGTCGGGATTTTTCTGGGCGGCGGGGCGCAGGCTGCGGTCCCCCTTGGCGTCGGTCATCGCCACGCCGAGGGTGAGGTCGTCGGCGTAGACCCGCCGCAGATAGGCCTCGACCCGCGGCCGGTAGGCGGTACCGCGCTCGCCGTCGAGGCGGCAGGCGCTCTGCCAGATGGCCGCCAGGGCGTCGCCCCCGAGATAGCGCTGGGCGCAACCGGTTTCCTGGCAAACCAGGCGCACGGCTTCGAGCTTGTTGAGCAAATCCTGGCTGTCAGCGGGAATGGCATTGAGGCGATTGACCGCCACCGCCCCGACCACCCCGACCTCGGCCCGCATCACCGGCGCCAGGGCCTCCCGCAGGGCCAGGTCGTAGGTCAGGGCGACGGCGTTCACCCCCGGCGCCAGGGCCGGCTCGTCGGCCACCGACGCCACCGCCTTGCCATCCACGTAGACCCGCGGCCGGTAGCGGCGCAGGGATTGGCGATAAGCCTCTCCGGACATGAGCATCGGAACTCTCCTCAAAAAAAGACGCCAGCAATAGCTGCTCTGACTCCAGACGGAAGCGTATGTTCCGCGCTAAACTTCCGCTCACATTAAAACATCTGGCGGAGACACGGCCCATGACTTACCAGTTCGACACCCTTTCCCTGCACGCCGGGCAGCAGCCCGACCCGCGCTACGGGGCGCGGGCTCAACCCATCTACCTGACCACCTCCTTCGTTTTCGGCGACGCCGACCAGGCGGCGGCCCTCTTCAACATGGAACGGGCAGGCCACGTCTATTCGCGCATCTCCAACCCCACCAACGCCGTGCTGGAAGAGCGCATCGCCGCCCTGGAAAACGGCGTCGGCGCCATTGCCGTGGCCTCGGGCCAGGCCGCCCTGCACCTCGCCATCACCACCCTGATGGGCGCCGGCGGCCACATCGTGGCGAGCCGCTCCCTCTACGGCGGCTCCCACAACCTGCTCGAATACACCCTGCCCCGCTTCGGCATCACCACCACTTTCGTCGATCCCCGCGACCTCGACGCCTGGCGCGCCGCCATCCGCCCGGAAACCCGGCTGCTTTTCGGCGAAACCCTGGGCAATCCGGGGCTGGACGTCCTCGACATTCCTCGCGTCTCGGCCCTGGCCCACGACCACGGCCTGCCCCTGCTGGTCGATTCGACCTTCACCACGCCCTACCTGCTGCGCCCCTTCGACCTCGGGGCCGACCTCGTCTTTCATTCCGCCACCAAGTTCCTGGGCGGGCACGGCGTGGTCATCGGAGGCCTGGTGGTCGATTCGGGCCGCTTCGACTGGGCGGCGGGGAACAAATTCCCCACCCTCAGCGAACCCTATGCCGGCTTCCATGGCATGAACTTCGCCGAAGAATCCACCGTCGCCGCCTTTCTACTGCGTGCCCGCCGCGAAGGCCTGCGGGATTTCGGCGCCTGCCTCTCGCCGATGTCGGCCTTCCATATCCTCCAGGGCATGGAAACCCTGCCCCTGCGCATGGCCCGCCACATCGACAACACCCGCCGGGTAGTGGCCCACCTGGCCGGCCAGGTGGGCGGCGCCGTCGAGGCCGTCGTCCACCCCGACCTGCCCGACCACCCCGACCACGAACTCGCCAAGATCCTCCTGCCCCGCGGCAGCAGTTCGGTATTCACCTTCAACCTGGCGGGGGGCCGGGCGGCGGGCCGCAAGTTCATCGAGGCGCTCAAGGTCTTTTCCCACCTGGCCAACGTCGGCGACGCCAAATCCCTGGTCATCCACCCCGCCTCGACCACCCATTTCCGCATGTCGGACCAGGCCCTGCGGGCGGCCGGCATCCACCCCGGCACCATCCGCCTCTCGGTGGGCCTCGAAGACGCCGGCGACCTCATCGAAGACATCAACCGCGGCCTCTACGCCGCCGCCAAGGCCTGACCATGGAAATCACCGTCAATAGCCACCCGACCTACGTCTATACCGGCGGCAAGAACCTCTCCCCCGCCGACCTCGCCGGCCAGCCGGCCGTGGTGTTCATCCACGGCGCCCAGCAGGATCATTCGTGCTGGAGCCTGCAGAGCCGCTGGTTCGCCCATCACGGCCGCTCGGTCATCGCCCCCGACCTGCCCGGCCACGGCCGCAGCGGCGGCGTGCCGCTGACCAGCGTCGAAGCCCTGGCCGACTGGATCGTCGCCCTCCTCGACGCCTTGGGCATCGCCCGCGCCACCCTGGTCGGCCACAGCATGGGTTCCCTCGTCGCCATGGAAACCGCCCTTGCCCATCCGACCCGGGTGGAGCGCGCCGCCCTCATCGGGACCGCCCTGCCCATGCCGGTTTCCGAACCCCTCCTCGACGCCGCCCAAAACAACGAAGCCAAGGCGGCGGCGATGATTAACGCCTTTTCCTATTCGCCGGAGGGCCAGATGGGGGGTAACACCGTTCCCGGATTGTGGCTCCTCGGCGTCAATCGACGCCTCATGGAACGCCAGAAACCCGGGGTGTTTCATACCGATCTCGCGGCCTGCAACGCCTACCTGCGGCCCCTCGCCAGCCTCGCCGGCATCGCGGCGCCGACCCTGGTGGTGTCCGGGGAACGGGACCGCATGACGGCGCCCAAGATGGCGCGGGAAATCGCCGCCACCATTCCCGGCGCCCGGCTGGCGAGCATCGCCGACAGCGGCCACGCCCTCATGGCCGAGCGTCCCGACGCCGTCCTCGACGCCCTGGCCGCCTTTATCCCCTGACCTGGAACCTGCCATGGACACACCCAGCGCCCTCGTCCGCCACCTCGACCAGTACGTCATCGGCCAGGACGACGCCAAGAAGACCATCGCCGTGGCCGTCCACACTCACTACCGCAAGGTGGACAAGGCGCAGCGGGACGGCGCCGACTTGACGAAAAGCAACGTATTGCTCATCGGCCCCACGGGCACCGGCAAGACGCTGCTCTGCGAAACCCTTTCCCGCCGGCTGGGGGTGCCCTTCGTCACGGCCAGCGCCACGTCGCTGGCCCAGACGCGCTTCGTCAACGACGAAATCGAGGCCATCCTGCAACGCCTGGTGGATAAGGCCCAGGGCGACATCGACCGGGCCGAGCGGGGCATCGTCTTCATCGACGAAATCGACAAATTGCGCAAAACCGGCGAGGCCGCCGGCGGGAGTTCGGGGGAAAGCGTCCAGCACGCCCTGCTCAAGATCATGGAGGGCGCCCCGGTCAAGCTGGCGGCGGGGCGGCACCTTAACACCGCCTCCATCCTCTTCATCTGCGGCGGCGCCTTCGTCGGACTCGACAACATCATGGCCCAGAGCCACGGCTTTGGCTTCATCGGGGCCGGCGGCGGCGACAGCCAGGCGATCCTCGACCGCCTCAACAGGCGGGTCAAGCCCACCGACCTCTTCGCCTTCGGCCTGATTCCCGAATTTACGGGCCGCCTGCCCATCGTCGCCAATTTCGGCAGCCTCGACCGGGCGGCCCTGGCCCGCATCCTCACCGAACCCCGGGACTCCCTGGCCAACCAGTTCCGCGACCTGCTCGCCGCAGCCGGCGTCGAGCTTGCCATCTACCCCCGGGTCTTCGAGCAGATCGCCGAGCTCGCCTTCGAATACAAGACCGGCGCCCGCAGCCTGCGGGGCGTTTTCGAAGAGATGATGACGCCTATCCTCTACGTCCTGCCCGACCACCCGGAAATCGGCCGGGTCGAGATCGCCTCGCTGTTTTCGCCGCCCCGGCTGCTTCCCCGGGCGCAGCAGCCGGCAGGCTAGGCGGGGAGAACCACCCGGGAGATCATCCCGTCGGCGATCCAGCGCTGGAGCCAGGGGCCGGCCATGGCGACGGTTTCCGGCTGGTCGTCGGCGAGCATTTCGCAGGCCTGGGCGAAGGAGGCGCCTTCGAGTAGCGCCATCAACACGAGGTGCTCGGCTTCTTCCAGCGAACGGAAGTGGCTCTGCAGTTCCTTGCGCCAGAAGACGTAGGCCACCGGCCGTTCCAGACGCCGGGCCGGGGGCGGTACCGCCTCCCGGTCGAGGGCATGCCAGACTTCGACGACGTTCCAGTCGAAGACGGCGATATCGAGGCCGGGCTGAAAGGCGAATCCAGCGGTTTCCCAGTCTTTATCGGAAAGGAGTGCAAGTTCTTCCGGTAACAGCCGGGGGACGTCGGGGGCGTCGAAGGCGAGATGGAGATTCCAGTCCATCCAGGCCAACTCGGCGGCCTCGGGATCGTCCGGGAGTTCCCAGGCGAGCAGGGCGGGGAAACCCTCGCCGTAATCCCGCAGGTTGCTCCGGGTCGACGGGTGGGATTCGATGTAGCGCCCGGCCAGGGTTGCGAATTCCTGGTCGCCGAGGTAGGCCCAGGTGCGCTCGAAAACCGTGCCCAGGGCCTCGTGCAGGCGGGCGCGGTAGGCGTTGTGGTAGATGTCGAGACGGCGCTCCCGGGGCAGGCCGAAACCGTCGGCCAGGAGAGGCAGGGCGGCCCGCTGGTCGTTGCCGGCGTCGAGGAAATACTCGGCGAGGGTCGCCTGGGTCTGGGCAAGACTTACGCCGCGCATAGCTGCACCTCGTCGCCAATGAATTGTCTGAGCCCTTCGGCGGCCACGGCGCGAACCCGATCGAGTTCGGCGATCAGTTCGGCAAGCGGCGGTATCTTGTCGTCGCGTTCGATCATGGTGCTGACCGGCCCCAGGCAGCGGCAGGCGTAGCGGTAGAGATCGAAGACCGGATCGGCGATGGGAGCATCGTGGGTGTCGATGATGAAATCGCCGAGGTTGGAATGGCCGGCCAGGTGAATCTGCTGCACCCGCTGGACGGGAACCCCGTCGATGAAGCGGCGGGGGTCGAAGCCGTGGTTCACGCTGCTCACGTAAATATTGTTGATATCGAGGAGCAGGAGGCAATCGGCCTCGTCGGCGATGGCCGAAACGAATTCCCACTCGCTCATGGTCGAAGCGGCGTAGCTGATGTAGCTCGACACGTTTTCGATGACGAACCGGCGCTCCAGGGTTTCCTGCACCTGGCGGATGCGGCCGGCGACGTGGCGGATCGTCTCTTCGGTATAGGGCAACGGGTAGAGGTCGTGCAGATTGACGCCATGGACGCCCGTCCAGCACAGGTGATCCGATATCCACAGGGGTTCGACGCGGTCGGCAAAGGCCTTGAGCCGTGCCAGATGATCGGTGTCGAGGGGTTGCACCGAACCCAGGGACATCGACACCCCGTGCATCACCAGCGGATAGTCGCGACGGATGGCATCGAGCATGGCCAGGGGCTTGCCGCCCTGGATCATGTAATTCTCGGAAATGATCTCAAGCCAATCGACGGCCCGGGGGGCGGCGAGAAAATCGGCATAATGGGCCGGCCGCAATCCCAGGCCGTAACCGATGAAGGGAACGCGCTTGTCGGGGGGGAGCGTGAAATCGTCGGGTGTCGTCATGGTCCTGAGAAAACGAGGTCTCGCAGTGGGGGCACCTGTACGAGCGTGCCCCCGGCCCTGCGGAGAATTACTTGATGTCGGAGATGGTGCCGTTGGCCGCCAGGCACTCGCCCGCCTTCATGCCCTTGAAGCCATGGCCCTTGCAGGCGTTCTGGCCCTTGCAGGCGTGTTCGGCGGTCTTGCAGTCGGACTGGCCCTTGCAGGAGTGGATGCCGTAGCAGTGGACCTTGTCGCTGGCGGCGATGGCCTTGCCCGACGAACCGGCCGGCAGATCGGCGCCAACGGCCAGGGAAGAAGCGGCGAAAGCGGCGGCCATGGCGGCCAGGCGGGCACCGGTGATAGTCTTGGACATTTTGGTTTCCTTTATCTCTATAAGGGTTGGTTGTGCTTCGATTTGGCTAAGCGCCGGTCAGTGCCATGCAAACACTGCCTGGCTGAACAGTAGTCGGCGGTGCCGGCCGTTCCTTACAGAAAAAATGGAAAAATTTTATTGCCCGCTGACGATCCCCGCCGGCCAAGGCTTTTCACCAGACAAGGACCGTCCATGACCATCCGGCAAACCTTTTCCCGACCTAATGCCTTGATTGCCTTGCTCTGCCTGGCCTTCGGCCAGACCGCCCTGGCCGCTCCCCCGGGGGCGCAAAGCTGCGGCAGCCAACCCCTGGCGCTCCAGATCCTCGGTTCCGGCGGGCCGGAAGCCACCGACCGGGCCGGGCCGGCCTACCTCCTGTGGATGGACGGCAAGGCCCGCCTGCTCATCGACGCCGGCCCCGGCGCCCGCCTGCGCCTGGGCGAGGCCGGCGGGCGCATGGAAGACCTCGAGGCGATTTTCCTCACCCACCTCCACGCCGACCACGCCAACGATCTCCCGGCCCTGGTCAAGGCCGCCTACTTCACCCCGCGCAGCCGCCGCCTCGATATCGTCGGCCCCGGCGGCAACGCCGCCATGCCAGGCACCCGCCGCTGGCTGGCCACCCTCTTCGGGCCGGAGGGCTACCGCTATCTGGCCGGCCACCTGGCCCACGACCACGGCGAGGACTTTCCCCTGCGGGGCATCAATGTGGACCCGGCCAACCCCAAGGTGCGAGAAGTCTGGCGCAGCGGCGACCTCGTGGTGCGGGCGGCGGCCGTCCCCCACGGCCCCATCCCGGCCCTGGCCTACCGCGTCGAAGGACCGGGTTTCGTCGTCGCGGTCAGCGGCGACACTTCCGGGGACGGCCCCGGGCAAGCCGCCCTGGAACAACTGGCGGCCGGCGCCACCGTCTTCATCGCCCACCACGCCATCCCGGAAAGCGCCGGTCCCGCCGCCCGGCGCCTCCATATGGCGCCGTCGCGCCTGGGCGCCATCGCCGGCGCCGCCCGGCCGGCCGAACTGGTGCTGAGCCACCGCATGACCCGCACCCTGGGGCAGGAAAACGAAACCGGCGCACTAATCCGCAAGGCCTATACCGGCCCCCTGCGCTTTGCCGAAGACCTCGACTGCCTGCCCCTCGGCCCTTCGCCCCGCCGGCCGTGAGCACCGGGATCAAACGGGGCCGCCTTTTACCAATTCGCTTTCAAATTGAGGCGCGAACACAAGCCGAAGACCGTGCTGTAGCACGGCAAAGCAAAGTCGACAAAAGATCGGTTTGAAGGCGAATCGGTATTAGGGCGGTGCGCCGCCGTCCTTAGCCGGAAGCACTCGCCCCACCGGGGAAGCGTGCCGCCGGCCGGCCGCGGACTTTGCCTAGCGGCAGGTCGCCTTGCAGCTGGCGCCTTCGCCGGCGCAGGCGCCGGAACCCTGGACACTGCATTCGGCCCGGGTCCGGTGGGTAAAGCTGAGGTTGCCACCGTAGGCGCAGACCAGGCGGGTGACGCCGCCCTGCTTGGCCAACTTCATCGACTGGGCCGTAGCCGCCCGGAGGCTGGCCGCCGGCAGGTCGCAGGAGACGTAGCCGCTGAATTCGCCGTCGGCCGATTCCCACAGGGCGATGTTCTTGAGCTTGCGGTAGTTCTCGAATTCGGCGCAAACCTCGGCTTCCTTGCCGTAGAGCCGGTTGTTGTCGCCGCAATATCCCTTGTAGGTGTAGCTCAATTCTTCGTCGGTGGGGCACGGGGCGACCTGGACGGCGGTGGCGAGGTCCGGGCAGACGAGTTCGGCGGCCAGACCGTTGAGGCTGGCGGCCAGAAGGGCGAATAGGGCAAAGGCACGGCGGGACATGGGCGATTCTCCAATTCGATCAGGGGTGGCGCGGACACGCTCCGGGGGGCGGCGCGGCGCATTGTGCCCGCCGCCGCACCGGCGCGCCAGCGGCCAGATCAAAATTGACGCGGCGAGCCGCCCAGCGACAGCGGACACTTTGCGCCATAATGCCGCCTCGCCCACCGCCCCCGCCGGAAAAAAACATCGTGGATTCCCGCCTCACCGAACTCGAAGTCAAGATCACCTACGCGGAAGACCAGATCGACGAATTGAACCGCACGGTTTTTCGCCAGCAGCAGCAAATCGATGCGCTCGTCGCGGCCGTCGAATCCCTGCGCCAGCACCTGCAAACCGCCCACCCCGCCGAAGCCCGCAACCTGCGGGATGACATTCCGCCCCACTATTGAGGTGGGAGGGCCGAGCCGGACGGCCCGCCTGCGGCGATTGCCCGGCCCGGCGCCGCGTCGCGCCCCAACCAGCCGGCCAGGCGCCGCCACAAAGAAGTGCGGGCCGGAGCGATGACCAGCAGTTCGGCGCCAGCCAGGGCGAGCACCTCGATCCCGCCGGCACATTCGATGACCCGCGCCGTCTCGCAGTCGAGCACCGCTTCCGGTACCAGCAGATGCTCCGCCGGCCAGGCCGGGGGCAGGCGCAGGCGGACCCGGCCGCGGACCACGAAGAGGGTGGTTCTCCGCGCCAGCGGCAAAACCCGGCCCGCGCCGCGGCCCAGAACGAGGCGGGTGGTAATCGTGTTTTCCATGTCGTTTCTCCGTGGCCCGAGGGTGGACGTAAAGCCATCGTAGCCGGGACCGCCCCGGGGAAACAGCCACAGAAAGCGTCGATCTGCTGCGTAACAGTTCGGCAAAAAGCCAATCTGTAATGGTCCAACCGGCGGTGAACTGTCGCTGCCCGCCCCTCGGCCAATCGGCGACAATCGGCCATGACTCCCCTGCCCCGCCACCGCCGCCTGACCGACCGCTACCGCGCCGCCATCGCCGGCGGCACCCTCCTCGCCCCCGGCCCGCTGTTCTCCGATTCCCCGCCTTTCGACAGCCACGGCCGCCTCAACTGTGGTGTCCCTACACTCCGTAAATCGACGCCGTGTCGAAGCTATCGGGCCAAACCATCGGCGCCGCGGCAGAGAAAACCCAGGGACCGTGCTCCTAAAGGCCGCGCCCTTGGCGTGGGCATCCCACGGCACGCCCGCCGCCGCAACGCCGGCTTGCTCCGCCACATGGGCAGACCCCTTGCCGCAACCATGCCAAGGGCGTAACCTCGGCATCACCTCACTCGCCCCGGGCGGCCCGTGGTGAAGGGAAGAAGCGGTCGTGGTCTGGAACCTATTACGAGACACTCGGAATGCCTCAGCGACTTAAGCTCGGCCTCGCAATCTTCGGTCTTCTCATTGTCGGTGCTACCGGATATTGGCTCGGCGTCGATCACGTCAAAGACGCCTATGGCGAGCATTTCGTGTCCGAAGCGTTTACTCGCGAGTATCACGAGGCGAGTCACGATCTAGGCATTCTTCGTCTGCTCGGCGCGAACGAAACCGAGACCGCTTATCAAGTGGCACAGCACCGCTACTTTAGTCGCCTGATGTTTGCCGCCGAAATCGCTGCCAAATCCTCAAACCAAAATTTGCAGCAAATGCTCCAAACGAGATTATTCGAAGCCCGAGAGTTTCAGAATGCTCACCCCTACCAATTCCCAACCGAAAACGATCAAAAAAAATGGGCGGCGCTCCTTGAGCTTCTGCGGTGAAATCTACTGAACCGAATCAAACCCTCCGGTGTAAGCCATGAGCCACACCGAACCGTTCTTTCGCGAAGCCGGGTGCGGGCCGGGGGTGGTTTGTGCCCATTCGAACGCCAGTTCTTCGGCCCAGTGGCGTGATTTGCTCGATCTCCTGGCGCCGGATTTCCGGGTTTTGGCGGCCGATTCCTACGGTGCCGGCAGGAGTCCGGAATGGCCTTCCGACCGGGTTATCGGCCTGGGCGACGAGGTCGCCCTCCTGGAGCCGGTGCTCGCCCGGGCCGGCGCTCCCCTGGCCCTGGTGGGCCACTCCTACGGCGGGGCGGTCGCCCTCGTGGCGGCCCTGGCCAACCCCGGCCGGGTGGGCGCCTTGGCGGTCTATGAACCGACGCTGTTTTCGCTGGTGGATGCCGATTCGCCGCCGCCCAACGCGGCCGATGGCATCCGGGACGTCGTCGCCGCGGCGGGGGCCGACCTCGATGCCGGCAACCGTGACGGGGCGGCCCGGCGCTTCATCGATTACTGGATGGGGACCGGCGCCTGGGACCGGACGCCGGCCCAGCGCCAACCGGCCATCGCCGCCGCGACGACCAAGATGCGCCGCTGGGCCCACGCCCTGTTTAGCGAAGCGACACCCCTGACGGCTTTCCGGACACTCGACGTACCGGTGCTGTACATGGTCGGTAGGCGCTCCCCGGTGTCGGCCCGGGACGTGGCGCGTTTACTGGTTCCGGTCCTGCCCCGGGTGGAAGTGCGGGAATTCGAGGAACTCGGCCACATGGGGCCGATCACCCATCCACAGGTCGTGAACCGGGCGATCCAGGAGTTTCTCGTGCGGGTCTTGCTGCCCCGCCACGGGGCCCGGCCGGCAAAACGGGAGTAGGCCCGGCGCAAGGTGCGGCGGGCGGCAGGCCGGGAGGCAGAGCGGCGGCGCCGCTTGACCCCGGCTTCCCGGTCGCCCGCTCCCGGCGTTACCGCTGGCGCCAGACCAGATCAGGGTCCGCCGCCCACCAGCCGGCCGCCCCCTGGCCGATCCATTCCTGGCCGAAGGTGTAGGAGGCGTAGGGCAGCCAGGCGTTGAGGTTGTCGCCACCATGGCCGACGGCGGCCGAGGCCTGGTTGTAGAGAAAGGCGCGGTCGCGATTCTCTTCCCGGATGAGTTCGTTCAGTTTCCCGTCTTCGCCGGGCTCCCGCCGGGCGACGAAGCCGCTGGCCGTGTTGCCGACCGCCCCCCGGTCGAGCCAGGGCTTGAGCCGAGGATGCCGGTCGCGCAGGCGTTTGACGGCCCGGCTGAGGTCGCCGCCGGAATAGAGGAGCGTATCGATCTCGCTGTCGGGGGCCTGGGCGTAGATCAGGGCGACGACCTGCCGGGCTTCGATTTCCGTGCCTTTGGCGGCTGTCTGGACGTTGATGTTGTGCACTTCGACCCCGGAACAGGCAGCAAGGAGCGCCGCCATCAAGCCGGCCACCAGAAGGTGCCGGCGCCGGATGGTGTGGTGTTGCCGCAGCTGCATGCCCTTCTCCTGATGCCTGGCCTATCTTGGCGTCATTCTAGCAGGACGGCGGGTCAGGCGCGGCAGAGCCCGCAGGCGCGGCCCACCCCCAGCCAGCCCAGGACGGCCAGCCCGGCGAGCAGCGCGGCGCCGGCGGCGGCGCTGGCGGCCAGGGACTGGGCTTCGGCTTGC
Source organism: Azonexaceae bacterium (assembly GCA_009469665.1). The sequence continues at coordinate 39,972 of SSTB01000238.1, forward strand.
CGGCTCTGCCAGGCGGCGTCGAAGGCAGTGGCCTCCTTGGCGGTGCGTTCGGCAAGTAGCGCCGCCTGCTGGATGGTCTGGGCCGAGAGAATATTGACCTTGAACAGGGCTTCCCGCGCCACCTCCCAATCGGGGGCATTGCCGGTCATGGCCTTTTCCAGGCTGATGCGGAAGGTATCCATTTCGAGGACCAGGCGCTTGAGGGTTCCCGCCATGGGGCCGCTGTCGCCGGCCTCCTGGCCGAGCAGTTTCTGCAGGTCGGCATCGATGGCCAGGCGAAGCTCGGCGGCTTTCTCCTGGTAGCGCGGCCGGTCGATGACCGTCGAATAGTATTCGTTCATCGCCAGTTCGTAGCCCACAACCTGGGCCTGCAGGTGGTTGGCCAGGCGGTAGGACTGGAAGTTGGCCTCCCGGGCGGCGCGGAGGTTCGCCCCAGCCTGGCCGAGCTTGAAGAAGGCGAAAAAGGCGACCAGGGCCACCGCCGCGGCAAGAAGGGCGGTCAAGGCAAGATAGAGGCGGTAGTTTCGGGTCATGGCGGCGGACTGGAGAATAAACACTTCCGATTAGTCGAAACCGGGGAAAAAACCTTAGAAAAACCGTGGAAACCGCCGAACAATCGGCTCAATAGCCCCAAGTCCGGCGGTTTTTTGCGACCCTTTGGTCAATTGCGGCGGAAGAAGTGGTAGTCGGCGGAGTATTCCACATGAACGCGGCGGCCCACCGCCCTGGCGTCGCAGCCGCCTTCGGGCGCCACGCCGCCCCGGGTGTTGAGCCGCTGCACGCTGGTGACGCCGCCGAAGAGTCCGTTTCCTTCCGCCGCCGTGGTCAGGAGCAGCCAGGGAATATTGCCCGGGCCGCCGTCCTGGCGACCCTTGACGCTACCCTTGATGCGGCTGCCGTCGTTGGCTTCCCAGGTCGGGCCGGCGTAGTGGTTGCCGACGACCTTGCCGGCGGCGTCGGGAATCAGCGCCTGGGGGGCGATGAATGCCCACTGGTAGGCGTCCGGTTTGTCCTTGCCGGCCTGGCATTCGTAGATCTGGACGCCGCGCAGGGGAATGACGGCGGCGGTGGTTTCATCCGGGGCCGTACGGATGGCGGGGTCGAGGCCGGCGGCTGTCGCGCCGCCGGCTGCAATGCTGGCGACGAGGGCGAAAACGGCGGCGGGAGCGCGGCGAATGGCGGTTTTCATGGCATTTCCTTTGCGGTTGGTCTGGCGGTCGATCATTCGGCCCGGACCACGGCGCAGGCGATGCGCGGGCCGGAATTGCCGGTGGGTTGGGTGGTGTAGTCGTCGGGATCGCGGTGGACGATGAGGCCCTTGCCGACGACGCTGGTCGGCCCGGCGGCGACGGTCATCAGGTCCACCTCAACGCGATAGCGGGCATTGCCCGTGCTGTCGGCGCGGATCGCCGGCAGGTCGCCGACGTGGCGTTCGGCGGTGGCGCCGTGGGCATGGGGTTTGCCCAGGGGATTGAAATGGCCGCCTGCGCTCATGCCGTCGCCGGAGCTGCAGTCGCCTTTTTCGTGGACGTGAAAGCCGTGGTCGGCGTAGGGTTTCAAGCCACTGAGGGTGCCGCTGACCACGACTTTGTCACCCTGCTGGACCAATTCGATGCGGCCGGCAGCGGTATTGCCGCGGGTCGATTCCAGTTGCGCGACGGCACGAGGACCGGCGCCCGGCGGATTGGCGGCGCAGGCGGCAACGACGGCGGCGGCGAGGGCGGCCGCAGCGGCGGTGCGGGTACGCGGGGTGGACCAGGATGCATTCATGATGTTCTCCAATCAAAGCGGTGGGAATGGCTTGGGGCGACGGCCGCCGCCCCGGGGCGGCCCAACCGACAGACGGGGCGCCCGGACGGGAAAAGCAGCCGTTTCCCCTGGCACCATTACAAGGGGGTTTGAACGATTAATCCAATCGATTGACTGAATATTCACTATAGCCATAGACAATCAATAAGCCACGCCTCAGACCCCGGCCGACGGGCCGGCCGGTGACAAATCCCCGTTCCGGGGCGGGAGCGGCCGACCCGTCGCCGTCCTGGCCGGACTGCCCGGCCGAATTCTCGCCCCGGCGCGGGAACTGCACCCCATCTCCCGCCCCGGCCTGAGGCGGTCCGGTCAGTAGTCTTCGACCCTGAGGCGTCCGACGACGGTGAAGAACATCCGCCCCAGGGGCCGGACGACGAGCATTTCGCCGGGATCGACCCAGAGGTCGGTAAGGGCCTTGATGTGGGTGTTGTGGGTGACGATGATGCGGTTTCCGGGGCCGCCAACGGGGTCCGACAAGCGCTTGCGGATTTCCAGCAGGCGCTCGAAGTCGAAGGCCTCCCACCAGGGCTGGGGGCCGCGGTAGCCATTGAGGACATCCCACACCTCGTAATTGCCGAAGGCCAGCCGGGCGGTGTCCTGGCAGCGGCAATAGCGGCTCGAGAAGACCTCGCCGATGGCGGCGCCCCGCCTGGAGAAGGCGGCGCCCAGGGCCTTGGCTTCGGCGATGCCCCTGGGCGAGAGGTTGCGCTGGGTGGCGCAGTCGTCGTAGGTGAAACCGGGCGGGTCTTCGCCCCGCGGCGGGTCGGTCAGGGCATGGCGCATGATGACGACGTAGCCCCCCTTCTGCAGATGCTCCCAGGCCGCCTCGTCGGCCCGGACCAGCCCGGCCAGCAGCAGCACGACAATAGCGATGGCGATACGCATGGCAAGCCCTCCCGTCGATTGGTTCGTCGGTTGGGCAACGCTGCCGGCGCCGGGTTCCGCCGGCGGCCGGCAAAAAAAACGGGGGCCGCGGCCCCCGTTGGCGCACCCTTGCGGCGACGGCCTACTGGAGTTCTTCCAGGCGAATGCGCTTGACTTGGCCCTTCTGGGCCGGCAGGGCTTCGATCTTGGCGATCGCCGAGTCGGCGGCGCTTTCCTGGCAGACGTGGGTGAGGATGATGATGTCGGTCTCGCCTTCGCCTTCTTCCGGCTCGCGCTGCAGCATGGCGTCGATGGAGATGCCCTGGTCGGCCAGGATGCGGGTGACGTCGGCCAGGACGCCGGGCTTGTCCTCGACCCGCAGGCGCAGGTAGTAGCCGGTCTCGATCGCGCTCATGGGCAGGATGGGCAGGCTGGACATGGAATCCGGCTGGAAGGCCAAGTGCGGCACCCGGTGTTCGGGATCGGCGGTGGCCAGGCGGGTGACGTCGACGATGTCGGCGATGACGGCGGAGGCCGTCGGCTCGGCACCGGCGCCCTTGCCGTAGTAGAGGGTGGCGCCGACGGCGTCGCCCTTGACCAGGACGGCGTTCATGGCGCCCTCGACGTTGGCCAGGAGGCGCTTGGCTGGAATCAGGGTGGGGTGGACGCGCAGCTCGATGCCGTTGGGGCGGCGTTTGGCGATGCCCAGCAGCTTGATGCGGTAGCCCAATTGTTCGGCGTATTTGATGTCGGCCGCTTCGAGCTTGGTGATGCCCTCGACGTAGGCCTTGTCGAACTGCACCGGAATGCCGAAGGCGATGGCGGCGATGAGGGTGGCCTTGTGGGCGGCGTCGACGCCTTCGATGTCGAAGGTGGGGTCGGCCTCGGCGTAACCCAGGCGCTGGGCCTCGGCCAGGACGTCGGCGAAGGACAGGCCCTTGTCGCGCATTTCGGAAAGGATGAAGTTGGTGGTGCCGTTGATGATGCCGGCCGCCCATTCGATGCGGTTGGCGGTGAGGCCCTCGCGCAGCGCCTTGATGATGGGGATTCCCCCAGCCACGGCGGCTTCGAAGGCGACCATGACGCCCTTGTTCTGGGCGGCGGTGAAAATCTCGCTGCCATGGACCGCCAGCAGCGCCTTGTTGGCGGTGACGACGTGCTTGCCGTTGGCGATGGCCTTGAGGACCACCTCCTTGGCGACGCCGTAGCCGCCGATCAGTTCGACGATGATGTCGATTTCCGGATCATTGACCAGGGCGAAGGCATCGTCGGTGACGGTGCAGGCACCGCCGGTGACCTGCCGGGCGAGCTCCAGGTTCTTGTCGGCCACGGCGGTGATGCGGATCGGCCGGCCGGCGCGGCGGGCGATTTCTTCGGCATTGCGTTTGAGGACGGTCCAGGTGCCGCCGCCGACGGTACCGATGCCGATGAGGCCAACATTGATGGGTTTCATAGGTTTTCAGGAAGGATGAAGAGGGTCGAGGAAGGGTTAGTGGGTGCCATGCCGCTTGCGATAGCCTTCAAGGAAACGGGCGACGCGGCCGATGGCCTCCTTGAGATCGTCTTCGTGGGGCAGGAAGACGAGGCGGAAGTGGTCCGGATGGGGCCAGTTGAAGCCGCTTCCCTGGACGAGGAGAACCTTTTCCTCCTGCAGCAGTTCGGCGATGAAGGCCTGGTCGTCCGCGATGGGATAAACCGTGGGGTCGAGGCGGGGGAACATGTAGAGGGTCGCCTTGGGCTTGACGCAACTGACGCCGGGGATGGCGTTAATCATCTCAAAGGCGACGTCGCGCTGGCGCCGCATGCGCCCGCCTTCGGCCACCAGGTCGTCGATGCTCTGGTAGCCGCCCAGGGCGGTCTGGATGCCGTGCTGGCCGGGAGCATTGGCGCAGAGGCGCATGGAGGCGAGCATGTCGAGGCCCTCGATGTAATCCCTGGCGTTGCGCTTGTCGCCAGAAACCACCAGCCAGCCGGCCCGGTAGCCGCAGGAGCGGTAGTTCTTGGACAGGCCGTTGAAAGTGATGGTCAGCACATCCTCGGAAAGGGAGGCGATGGCGGTGTGTTTCTCGCCGTCGTAGAGCACCTTGTCGTAGACCTCGTCGGAATAGATGATGAGGTTGTTCTCCCGGGCGATGGCGACGAGTTCCCGGAGCACGGCGTCGGGGTAGAGGGCGCCGGTCGGGTTGTTGGGGTTGATGACGACGAGGGCCCGGGTGTTGGGCGTGATCTTGGCGCGGATATCGGCCAGATCGGGCAGCCAGCCGTTGGCCTCGTCGCACAGGTAGTGTTTCGGCGTGCCGCCGGAAAGGCTGATCGCCGCCGTCCACAGCGGGTAGTCGGGAGCCGGCACCAGCACCTCGTCGCCGGCGTCGAGCAGGGCGTTCATGGCCATGACGATGAGTTCGGAGACGCCGTTGCCGATGTAGATGTCTTCCAGCGTCACGCCCTTGATGTGCTTCTGCTGGCAGTAGTGCATGATCGCCTTGCGGGCGGCGAAGATGCCCTTGGAATCGGTGTAGCCCGCCGCGTTGGGCAGGTTGCGGATGATGTCCTGCTGAATCTCTTCCGGCGAATCGAAGCCGAAGGCGGCCAGGTTGCCAATGTTGAGCTTGATGATCTTGTGGCCTTCTTCCTCCATCTGCTTGGCCTTCTGCAGCACGGGGCCGCGAATGTCGTAGCAGACGTTGGCGAGTTTGGCGGATTTCTTGATGGGTTGCATTGCCGCTGTTTTCCTTAGAGCAGTCCGTCTTTGCGGAACATATCCTTGATACCACGAACCGCCTGCCGGGTCCGTTCCTCGTTTTCGATGAGGGCGAAGCGCACGTGATCGTCGCCGTATTCGCCGAAGCCGACCCCCGGCGACACCGCCACCTTGGCTTCGGCCAGAAGCTTCTTGGCGAATTCGAGGGAACCCATGGCCAGGTAGGCGTCGGGAATCTTGGCCCAGATGTACATCGAGGCCTTGGGCACCTCGACCATCCAGCCCGCCTCGTGCAGCCCCTTGGCGAGCACGTCGCGGCGGTTCTGGTACATGGCGCGGATTTCCTCGACGCAGTCCTGGGGGCCGTCGAGGGCGATGATCGAAGCCACCTGGATGGGCGTGAAGGTGCCGTAGTCGTGGTAGCTCTTGATACGGGCCAGGGCCGCCACCAGTTCCTTGTTGCCGACCATGTAGCCGACCCGCCAGCCGGCCATGTTGTAGCTCTTGGACATGGTGAAGAATTCCACCGCGACGTCGCGGGCGCCCGCCACCTGCATGATCGACGGCGCCTGCCAGCCGTCGAAGACGATGTCGGCGTAGGCCAGGTCGTGCACCACCAGAATGTCGTGCTGCTTGGCCAGGGCCACGACCCGCTCGAAGAATTCCAGCTCGACGCAGCGCGCCGTCGGGTTGGAGGGAAAGCCCAGGATCATCATCTTGGGCTTGGGCGTGCATTCCTTGATGGCGCGCTGCAGCTCGTCGAAGAAGTCGACGTCCGGGGTCATGCGCACCGAGCGGATGTCGGCTCCGGCGATGATGGCGCCGTAGATGTGGATGGGGTAGCTGGGATTGGGCACCAGCACGGTGTCGCCGCGGTCCAGGGTGGCCAGCATGAGGTGGGCCAGGCCCTCCTTCGAGCCGATGGTGACGATGGCTTCCGATTCCGGGTTGAATTCGACGTCGTAGCGCCGCTTGTACCAGTCGCAAATCGACTTCCGGAGCCGCGGGATGCCCTTGGAAAGCGAATAGCCGTGGGTGTTCTCGCGCTGGGCCGCTTCCACCAGCTTGTCGGTGATGTGGCGGGGCGTCGGCTGGTCGGGGTTGCCCATGCTCATGTCGATGATGTCCTCGCCGCGGCGACGGGCAGCCATCTTCAACTCACCGGTGATGTTGAAGACATAGGGCGGCAGGCGCTGGATGCGGGGAAACTCTCTCATGGGGGACGGTCCGAAGGGCTTGGGCGAAAAGGTATAATCCTACTTTATCGCCCGGTGCACCGCAATTTCGGCGGGGCCGGCGACCCGACTTCCGGATTCCCCAGACCATGAAGCTGCATCTTTCCAACACCGCCGGCCTCAACATCTTCACCGCCTACGGCGACGGCTATGTGGCGATCAATCACCAGCGCCACGAAAGCAACGTCATCGTCCTGCCGGAATCGCTGTACACCGACTGGACCAGCGCCCGGGTCGACAGCCTGGGGGAAGCCGACATGGCGAAACTGCTCGCCCTGGGAAGCGAAATCGTCCTGCTCGGCACCGGCAGCCGCCTGCGCTTCCCCCCGGGCGCCCTCCTCCGCCCCTTCGCCCCGGCCGGGATCGGGCTCGAAGTGATGGACCTCCAGGCGGCCTGCCGCACCTACAACATCCTCGCCGCCGAAGGCCGCAAGGTGGCGGCGGCCCTGCTTTTCGACTGACCGGCCCCCTTCGCCGGCAAGCGGCGGGTAGTATGATGCAGGGCGAGCCGCCACCACAATAAAGACGCCCATGCCGAACAGCCACTACCTGAAAGCGCTTCTCGAACCGCAGTCCATCGCGGTCGTCGGCGCCTCCGAAAAAGCCGACGCGATCGGCAACTTCATCCTCAAAAACCTGACGGCCGGCGGCTACAAGGGCAAGCTCTGGGCGGTCAATCCCAAATACCAGACTGTCCTCGGCCAACCTTGCGTCGCCGCCCTCGACAAGATCGGCGCCCGGGTCGATCTGGCCATCATCACCACGGCGCCCCGGACCATCGCGCCGATCATCGAGCAATGCGGCCGGGCCGGCATCCACCAGGCCATCGTCGTTTCCAACCTGGCCAACGCCGGGGCGGCCAGCGCCACCCTGGAGCGGCGCGTCCTCGATGCCGCCCGCAACCACGGTGTGCGCCTCCTGGGGGCCAAATCCCTGGGCATCATCCGCCCCCGCCTGCGGCTCAACGCCACCTTTACCGAAATCACCGCAGCCCCCGGCGACCTCGCCCTGGTCGCCCAGTCCGGCGCAATGTGCGCCGCCGTCCTCGACTGGGCGGCGATGAACCGCATCGGCATTTCCTCGGTGGTGGCCCTGGGCACGGCGATGGACGTCGATTTCGGCGAAATCCTCGATTATCTGGTCTACGACGACCAGACCCGCTACATCCTGCTCCACGTCGAGCGTATCCGCCATTCCCGCCGCTTCATGAGCGCCTTGCGCTCGGCGGCCCGGGTCAAACCGGTGATCCTCCTCAAGTCCGGCGGCGACGCCGATGTCGCCGGGGGCGACGACCCTTCCCGACAGCAGGCCGAATCGGGCGACAGCGTCTTCGACGCCGCCGTGCGCCGGGCCGGCGTCGTCCGGGTGCGCAGCATCAGCCAGTTGTTCTATGCCGCCAAGGCGCTGGCCTCGGGTTTCCATCCCCGGGGCAACCGGCTCGCCATCCTCAGCAACGGCACCGGCCCAGGCGCCATGGCCGCCGACTGCGCCAGGGAACAGGGTGTCCCCCTGGCCCGCCTGGCCCCCGAATCGGTGACCGCCATGAAAGCCTTTCTGCCCCCCGACTGGGGCGGCGAGGTGCCCATCGACCTGGGCGGAGACGCCGATCCCGAGCGGTATCGCCAGACCATCCTCGCCCTGGCCCGGGATACCGCGGTGGATGCCACCCTGGTCGTCCTTTCACCGCTGGCCATGGCCCAACCCGAGGCCGTCGCCAAGGGAATCGTCGAGATCGCCGCGAGCCAGCGCCTCACCCTGTGCTGCTGCTTCATGGGCGGGGAACAGATCGCGGCGGCCAGAAAAATCCTGGAGGATGCCGGAATTCCCGTCTTCCGCACACCGGATACGGTGATCGGCCTCTTTCACAACATCTCCAAGTATTACCGCAACCAGAAGCTTCTCCTGCAGGCCCCCAGCCCGAGCCAGAATTCCGGGCGCTCCGGAAGCGGCAGTGCCCGCGCCCTGGTCGAAGCCCTGCTCGGCGAAAAGCGCCGGGTGCTGTCGGCCATGGAAGCCAAATCCCTGCTCCGCAGCTTCGGCATTCCGGTGGTTTCGACCATGGTGGCCCACAGCGCCACGGAAGCGATGTTCGTCGCCGAGCAGGTGGGGCTGCCCGTCACCCTCAAGATCGATGCGCCCAACCTGCCCCACCGGCTGGAAGAAGGCGAGCGGCGGCAGAACGTCGGCAACACCGAATCGGTACGCAACGCCTTTCACGATCTGGTCGACGCCCTGCGCCAAAGCCACCCCGATCTTCGAGTCAACGGCGTCACCGTCGAACCGTACCAGGTCCGCCCCCACGGCCGCGAACTGATGGTCGGCGTCTTGCACGACCCGGTTTTCGGTCCGGTCATTTCCTTCGGCGCCGGCGGCCACAATGTCGAAATCTTCCGCGACCGGGCCGTTTCGCTGCCGCCCCTCAACCGCTTTCTCGCCCGCGATCTCATCGACTCGACCCGGGTCGCCAAGACCCTGGAAGCCTTCCGCCAGTTTCCCGCCGCCGACCGCGACGCCCTGGAGGCGATTCTGCTCGCCGTCTCCAACCTGGTCTGCGAACTGCCATGGATTCGGGAACTCGAAATCAACCCATTGATCGTCGATGAAACCGGCGCCGTCGCCACCGACGCCCGCATCGTCATCGACCAGGCCCTGGGTACCGGCATCGACCGCTACGGCCACATGGCCATCCACCCCTACCCGGCCCATCTTTGCCAGGAATGGCCGATGGGCGACGGCACGGTCATTGCCGTGCGCCCGGTGCGGCCCGAGGATGCAGCCCTGGAACAGGAATTCGTGCGCTCGATGTCGGAGGAATCGCGGCGCTACCGCTTCATGGATTCGACCCACGAACTGCCGCCCAACCTCATCGTCCGCTTTACCCAGGTGGATTACGACCGGGAGATGGCGCTGCTCGCCGTCATCAACGAAGACGGGCGGGAAAAGGAGGTGGGCAACGCCCGCTACGCCCAGACCCCCGACGGGGAATCAGTCGAATTCGCCCTCGCCGTCGGCGACCGCTGGCAGAAATGCGGCCTCGGCCGCCGCCTGATGGGCGCCCTCATCGACTGCGCCCGCGCCAAGTCCTACCGCACCATGGTCGGCGACGTGCTGGCCGACAACAAGAAGATGCTCGGGCTGATGAAGAACCTGGGATTCGCCATCCTTCCCCACCCGGAGGAAAACACCTTGAAACGCGTCGTCAAGGAACTGAACGGCTAAGACCGATTCGCTTCAAACCAATCCCTTGTCGACTTCGCCTTGCGGTGCTACAGCACGGTCTTCGGCCCGTCTTCGCGTCCCGCTTTGAAAGCGGATTGGTAAAAGCCCCCCGGCGCGCCGGGGGGCTTGGCCGCGCCCCCGGTCACGCCTTGGGCAGCCGCCCCATGAGATAAAACTCGTCGTTGGGCCGCAGGTTCATGGTGCTCGCCAGCCGGTTGGACATGGCGAAAAAGGCGCTGATGGCACCGATATCCCAGATGTCATCCGAAGAAAAGCCGTGCTCCCGCAGCCTGGCGAAATCGGCTTCGTCCACCGCCGCCGAATCGGCGCACACCTTGAGGGCGTAGTCGAGCATGGCGCGCTGGCGGGGGGTGAGGTCGGCCTTGCGGTAGTTGACCGCCACCTGGTCGGCGATCTGCGGGTTCCTGGCGCGGATGCGCAGGACAGCCCCGTGGGCGACCACGCAGTAGGGGCACTGGTTGGCGCCGCTGGTGGCGACGACGATCATTTCCCGCTCCGCCTTGGAAAGACCGCCCTCCTTTTCCATCAAGGCGTCGTGGTAGGCGAAGAAGGCGCGGAATTCCGCCGGCCGGGCGGCCAGGGCGAGAAAAACGTTGGGCACGAAACCGGCCTTTTCCTGGACGGCGAGGATGGCCTCGCGCACGTCGTCGGGCAGGTCGGCCAGGGCGGGCACCGGGAAGCGGCTGATGGTCGATGGGTTCATGGCAGTTTCCTCCTTATCGATTGACATCCACCACCACCCGGCCGCGCACCCGGCCAGCGATCAGTTCGCCCGCCTTGGCGACGGCTTCCGAAAGGCCGATTTCGCAGGTCATCCGCGCCAGCTTGGTGACCTCCAAGTCGCGTCCCAAGCGCTGCCAGGCCGCCAGACGTTCCGGCACGGGGCAGTAGACGCTGTCGATGCCCGCCAGCGTGACCCCACGCAGGATGAAGGGCGCCACCGAGGCCGGCAGATCCATGCCCTGGGCCAGGCCGCAGGCCGTGACGACGCCGCGATAGCGGGTGCTGGCGCAAACATTGGCCAGGGTATGGCTGCCCACCGTATCGACGGCGCCGGCCCAGCGCTCCCGCGCCAGGGGCTTGCCCGGAGCCGAGAGGGTAGCGCGGTCGATGACTTCGACGGCGCCTAGTTCCTTGAGATAGTCGCCCTCCTCCACCCGGCCCGTGGACGCCACGACGCGATAGCCCAGCTTGGCGAGAACCGCCACCGCCACGCTGCCGACGCCGCCGGCGGCGCCGGTGACGAGGATTTCTCCCTGGTCCGGGGTGACGCCGTGCTTTTCCAGAGCCAGGACGCAGAGCATGGCGGTGTAGCCGGCGGTACCGATGGCCATGGCCTGGGCCGGCGTGAAGGCGGCGGGCAGCGGCACCAGCCAGTCGCCCTTGAGTCGCGCCCGCTGGGCCAGCCCGCCCCAATGGACCTCACCAACGCCCCAGCCGTTCAACAGTACTGCATCGCCCGCCTTGAAACCGGGATGGCTGCTGGCTTCCACCGTACCGGCCAGGTCGATCCCGGGAACCATGGGAAAGCTGCGGACCACCGGCCCCTTGCCGGTAATCGCCAGGCCATCCTTGTAATTGAGGGTGGAATAGGCCACCCGCACGGTGACGTCGCCCTCGGGCAGGCGGTCGTCTTCCAGTTCAGCGATCCCGGCGCGATAGCCGGCAGCGTCCTTGTCGATCAGTAGGGCCTTGAACATAGCGTTCTCCAGAATGCGGACTCGTCGTCCGGAGATGAAAAAATCTTCAGCGGGGCAGGCCGGCGAAGAACATTTCGGCAAACAGGTCGATGGGGGCGTTGCTGCGCACCAGCTTGGCCCGCAGGACAGCCCCCTCCCAACCCACCCAGAAATAATCGGCAAGCCGCCGGCAGTCGGCTTCCGGCGCAATTTCACCGGCCGCCCTGGCCGCTTCGAGACAGGTTGCCAGGCGGTTTCTCCAGTCGCCCAGGGTGGCTTCCAGACGATCGCGAAAGCCGTCATGGGTTGCCCCCAGCTCCTGCCCCAGATTGCCAACCAGGCAGCCCCGCCGGAATTCGTAGCGGGCCATGCCGGCCTTGGCATCGGCGACAAAGGCAGCGAGGCGGGCAAGGGGCGCCAGGGTTTCGTCGAGCAGCCAGCGGTCGAGTTTCCTGGCGAAATAGGCGCGGTAGTTGTCGATCACCGCATAACCGAAGGCCTCCTTGCTTTCGAAGTAATGATAGAAGGAACCCTTGGGTACCCCCAGGCCCTTGAGCAGGCGATCGATGCCGGTACTGACGAAACCCTGCTCGGTGAGCAGTTCGGTACCCGCCCGCACCAGGGCGGCGCGGGTGTCGCGCTGGGCCGCGCCGTCAGCGGGTGGGCGGCCGCGCCGGCGGGGCGTTGGGGGGGATCGATGCATCGGGGCGCTAGTCCTAGAACCCGCCGAAGGCCGCACCGGATGGTGCGGTTGGGCCGGTTTCCGGCACCCAGCGACGTTGCGCCCGGCCCGGGCCGGCAAGGTGGAGCGCCCCAGCCGGCGGCCTGCCCGGCCGGGCGGCCGGGGGCATAGCGGATTCACCAATCAGGTGACCCGCTGCCAGGGTGAACAGGCTGGTATTCATGGGGCTTTCACGGCGTAGACACGCGGTCGATTGAGGTTGCCAGGATAATAGACCGGTCGTCTATTTAAATCAATCGGGACCGGCCCGGCCGGATTTCTTGCCAGGCCGGCGCCCGTCAAGCCTGGCGCCGCCGCGTCTTGAGCAGGCTGAGTCCGACCGCCCCGGCCAGAATGACCCCCACCACGGCGAGGGAGACCGGAAGCGGAATGGGGCAGAAATCGACGACCAGCATCTTGCCGCCGATGAAGACCAGGATCAGGGCCAGCCCGTATTTGAGGTAGGCAAAGCGATCGGCGACGTCGACCAGGAGAAAATACATGGCCCGCAGACCGAGGATGGCGAAGATGTTGGAAGTCAGGACGATGAAGGGGTCGCCGGTGACGGCGAAGATGGCCGGGATGCTATCGACGGCGAAAATGACGTCGCTGACCTCGACCAGCACCAGGACCAGGAGAAGCGGCGTGGCATAAAGCAGCCCGCCGCGCCGGACGAGAAAGCGTTCGCCCTCGAGGGCCGGGGTAATCCGCAGGTGCCGGCGCATCCATTTGACCAGCGGATTGTCGGCCAGATCGGGACGTTCCTCGGCGAACCACAGCATCTTGACCCCGGTGACCAGAAGGAAGGTGCCAAAGAGATAGAGCACCCAGTGGAACTGGGCGATCAGCCAGGCCCCGGCGAAGACCAGTACGGTCCGCAGGACGATGGCGCCGAGCACACCGTAGAGCAGAACTCGACGCTGCAGTTCGACCGGCACGGCAAAGAACCCGAAGATCATCAGCCAGACGAAGACATTGTCCACCGCCAGGGATTTTTCGATGACATAGCCCGTCAGAAATTCCAGGGCCTTGGCGTTGGCGACCGCACGCCCGGCAGCGCCGTCCAGGTAGTACCACAGTGCGGCGCTAAACAGCAGCGCCACGCTCACCCACACCGCCGACCAGCCGGCGGCTTCCTTGATCGACACGCGGCGCTCGCCGCCCCCTTTCAGCACCAGCAGATCCACCGCCAGCATGACCACGACAACGGCGAAAAACCCGCCCCACAGCCACCAGCTTCCAATTGATTCCACGATATCCTCCGGGCAAAAAGCAAACAAAAACGGCCTTGTCCGAAAGACGAAGGCCGTGATTGGTTTTTCGACCGTGCAACGCCATCGCCCTTCGGCGAGGTCTTGCTTGCAACGGTCGGTTGCCCGGACACCGGGTGATTCCGAAGAATCGAGCCGTGATGACGATGTGCCGGCGAGAAGCTACTCCCCTCAAGCGCTGATTATGAACTGCCGAGCGCCGATGTCAACTTTCCTGCGGCGACGGTGCAAATTCCCCCTGCCGGCAAGCCGGGGAAAAACCATGCGCCTAGAGTCCCCTTGCCCAGGCCGGCCGCAGGTGGGCGGTCTGGGGAGCAACGATGGCCCGGCGCACTTCTTCCAGCAGCCGGGCCTTGTCAGCGCCGAGGGTGCCCTTGAGAACGAGCCAGTTGGAGGCGTGGTCACTACGAAACACCGTCCGGTGCAGTTCCAGGCCCTCCAGGAAGTGTTCCATCTCGACGAACAGTTCCTGTTGCGACAGCGGTTCCCAGCCGGGAAAACCGGCCCGCAGGCGCGCCTCGCCCTGGGGAAAACTGACCACCAGGGTGGCCGCGTATTCCGGCTGGGTGGCGTTGAGAAGCCGGGCCGACTGTTCGGCATGTTGCCGGCTCAAGGCTTTCCCTCCCAGACCGTTGAGAATCATCACCGACCGCCTGATCCCGGCACTGCCGAGTTTTTCCAGGGCGGCGAGGGTCGAGGCGAAGGTCTCTCCCTTGTTCACCCGGGCCAGGACGTCGTCGTCTCCGGATTCCGCACCGACATAAACCAGCGACAGGCCGGCCGCTGCCAGATCCTGGATTTCCGCCGGCGATTTCTTCTGCAGATTGCGGGGCAAGCAGTAGCTTGCGATGCGCCGCACGCCCGGCAGGTGTTCGTGAATCGCCGCCAAAACTGCCAGCAGGCGGCGGGTCGGCAAGACCGTGGCGTCCCCGTCGGCGAGAAAGACGCGGCGGATGCCGGAGCCGAAACGCTCACCGCAACGGCGAATGCTGTCGAGGATTTCGGCTTCGTCCCGGGCACGGAAGCGCTTTTCCGGAGCCGTATACATATCGCAGAAGGTGCAGCGGTTCCAGGAACAGCCGTCGGTTACCGGCAGGATCAGGGACTGGGCTTCGCTGGGGGGGCGAAATACGGGTTCGACGTAGCGGATAGGCAGGGAATGCAAAGTAATTCTCCTGGGGTGTTCTGCCCCCCTCGGCAGCACCGGGCCGGAGGACGACGGCGCCGGCCCGGTCAGGGAAAGAGGTCGCCGGGAGCGAGTTCCCGCAGCAACGGTGCAGCGCCGTCCTTGGCGGAAAGCGTCGGCGCGTCGTCGAAGGGCCATGCGACCGCCACCTGGGGATCGTTCCAGGCCAAGGCCCGCTCGTGTTCTGGGGAATAATAGTCGGTGGTCTTGTAGAGAAAATCAGCGCTCTCGGTGAGCGTCACGAAACCATGGGCGAACCCGGGGGGAATCCACATCTGCCGGTGGTTCTCAGCGGAGAGCACGGTGCCGACCCAACGGCCGAACGAGGGCGAACTTTGCCGCAGGTCGACAGCGACGTCGAACACCGTCCCGGCGACGACCCGAACCAGTTTGCCCTGGGCCCTGGGGGACAGCTGATAATGCAGACCCCGCAGCACGCCGCGGGCCGAACGGGAATGGTTGTCCTGGACGAAAGCCGTTGCCACTCCCGTCGCCGCGAAAAACGCCCCGGCATTGAAGCTTTCGAGGAAGAAGCCGCGCTCGTCGCCGAAGACCTTCGGTTCCAGCACCATCACCTCGGGAATGGTCAATGGCCGTGCCTGCATACCGTCCTCAAAACGCCTTGCTGTGCAATAGGGCCGCCAAATATTGCCCGTAGCCGTTTTTTGCCAGGGCCGCCGCCAGGGCCGCCATCTGCCCGTCGTCGATCCAGCCCTGGCGCCAGGCGATCTCCTCCGGGCAGGCGACTTTGAGACCTTGGCGTTTCTCCAGGGTGGCGATGAATTGCGAAGCTTCCAGCATTGACTCGTGGGTTCCCGTGTCGAGCCAGGCGTACCCGCGCCCCATGATCTCCACCGACAGGTCACCCCGCTCCAGGTAAAGGCGATTGAGATCGGTGATTTCCAGTTCGCCCCGGGGCGAAGGTTTGAGGCTGCGGGCCAGGGATACGACGTCGGCGTCGTAAAAGTAAAGGCCTGTCACCGCATAGTTGGAACGGGGTTGCCGGGGCTTCTCGATGATGTTGGCCACACGTCCACCCTGATCGAACTCGACCACGCCATACCGTTCAGGGTTGTTCACATGGTAGGCAAAGATCGTCGCACCAACCGGAAGGGCTGCCGCCTTCGCCAGCAAATGATGAAAATCATGCCCGTAGAAGATATTGTCGCCCAGCACCAGGGCGCAGTGATCGCCGCCCAGGAAAGAAGCCCCGATGAGAAATGCCTGGGCCAGCCCGTCCGGCGACGGCTGGACCGCATACTCCAGGTTGATCCCCCATCGGCTGCCGTCTCCCAGCAACTGCTCGAAACGCGGCGTATCCTGGGGGGTCGAGATCACCAGGACGTCGCGAATTCCCGCCAGCATCAGGGTGCTGAGGGGGTAATAGATCATCGGTTTGTCGAAAATTGGCAGGAGTTGCTTCGATACCGACAAGGTAGCCGGATGCAGGCGGGTACCGGCGCCGCCCGCCAGAATGATGCCCTTGCGCGTCATACGCCCCCCTGCCCGTAGTGCATTTTGGTCCAATCCCGGTAGGCGCCGCTGGTGACGTCAGCCACCCATTCGGCATGATCGAGATACCACTTTACGGTTTTGCGAAGTCCCGTTGCAAAGGTCTCCGCCGGTCGCCAACCCAATTCCCGCTCGATTTTTCCGGCGTCGATGGCGTAGCGGCGATCGTGGCCGGGGCGGTCCTTGACGAAGGTGATTTGCGATCGATAGCTCTCCCCGTCGGACCGGGGTTGCAGCTCGTCGAGCAGGGCGCAAAGCGCCTCGACGACCTCGAGGTTGGTCTTTTCGTTCCAACCGCCGATATTGTAGGTTTCACCGAGCCGCCCGGCTTCGAGCACTCGCCGGATCGCCCGGCAGTGATCCCCGACGTAAAGCCAGTCCCGGACCTGCCGCCCATCGCCGTAGATGGGCAGCGGCTTGCCGGCAAGCGCATGGTGGATGACGAGGGGAATGAGCTTCTCGGGGAAATGGTAAGGCCCATAGTTGTTCGAGCAGTTGGTGGTCAGGACGGGCAAGCCGTAGGTCTGGCCATAGGCCCGGACCAGGTGGTCGGAAGCCGCCTTGGACGCCGAATAGGGGCTGTTGGGTTCGTAGCGCCGGGATTCGACAAAGGGGGGTTCGTCGACCGCCAGCGAACCGTAGACTTCGTCCGTCGACACCTGGAGGAAGCGAAAGCCGTCCCGTTCCTCGCCGGCGAGTGTATCCCAGTGGACTCGCAGCGCTTCGAGCAGGCGGAAGGTGCCGACGACATTGGTCTGAATGAAATCCTCAGGACCGTGGATCGACCGGTCGACGTGGGACTCGGCGGCAAAATTGACCACGGCCCGGGGCCGGTAACGGGCGAGGAGTCTTTCGACAAGGGCAGAATCGCCAATATCCCCCCGTACGAAACGATGCCGGTCGTCGCCTTCGATTTCCTTCAGGTTGGCCAGGTTGCCGGCATAGGTCAGCTTGTCGAGGTTCAGCACCGGTTCGCCGACGGTTTCCAGCCAGTCCAGAACATAGTTGGAACCAATAAAACCCGCTCCGCCGGTCACCAAAATCATTGCAACACCTCTCCCTTGCCGGGAATCAATGGGTAGGCCCCCGGGAGGGCGCAAAAAAAGTCCGCGTATTCTAGCCGGCCCGCCCGGTTCCGGCGAAAACCCCTGCCCGGCCGGGAAATTCAAGGCGCTACAGCAAGGCAAGCACCTCGGCGCCATGGTCGGGACAGTGGGGGTCGTCGATCACGCCGGCAATCCGGCCCGCCTCGTCGATGATGAAAGTAACCCGCTCGTTGGCCTTGAGCAGGCCCCGCAACAAGCCGCTCAGGCCCGACCCGGCGACGCCGTAGGCCTTGGCGACGGCCTGGTCGGTATCGGCGAGGAGAGGGAAGTTGAGCCGGTATTTGGCGCTGAAGCGCCGGTGGGAGTCGACACCCTGGGAAGACACTCCGAGGATCGCCGCCCCCCGGGCCGCAATATCGGCATCGGCATCGCGCAGGCTGCAGGCCTGCTTGGTGCAACCGGGGGTGTCGTCCATGGGATAGAAGTACATCACCAGCTTACGGCCGCGAAAGTCGGCCAGGCTAAGCGGCGTGCCGTCGGTGCTCAGGCCGGAGAAATTGGGCGCCGGGTCGCCGGTTTTGAGGTGGGTGGGCATCAGAAATGGATCCCGCGCATGATCTGGGTAAAGGCGATCTGGTCGGCCGACGGCATGTCGGGCAAAGCGCCCGGCACTTTGGACTTGGCCGCGTCGGAATCGGGGAACATGCGGAAGGTGGTGTTCATGACGATCTGCGCCACCCGGGGCATGAGCGCATGGAGAACCTGGCCGAAAATGCCCAGCCGCGTGGCGACCCGCACCGGCTTGTTGATGATGGCCTGGCAGATCAGTTCCGCGGCGTCGTCCGGGGTCAGGGTCGGCACCTGGTCGTAGAGCTTGGTCGGCGCGATCATCGGCGTCTTGACCAGGGGCATGTTGATGGTAGTGAAGCTGATCCCCCGATCCGCGAATTCCGAAGCAGCGCAGCGGGTCCAGGCATCGAGGGCGGCCTTGGAGGCGACGTAGGCCGAAAAGCGCGGGGCGTTGGTCAGCACGCCGATAGACGAAATATTGACGATATGTCCCCGTTTCTGGGCGATCATTGCCGGCAACACCCCCATGCTCACCTTGAGCGAACCGAAGTAATTGAGCTGCATGGTCCGCTCGAAGTCGTGGAAACGCTCGAAGCTGTTTTCGATGGCGCGACGGATCGAACGCCCGGCGTTGTTGACCAGGACATCGACGGTGCCGTGATCGGCCAGGATACGGGCCGTGACTTCGCCAGACTGGACCATGTCGGCGAGGTCGGCGACGTAGGCATGGAGCTTCAGCCCGGCAGCGTCGAACTCGCGTACCGTCTCGTCGAGCTGGTCCTTGTCCCGGGCCATGGTGACGACGATGGCTCCGGCCTCGGCGAGTTTTTTTGCCGTCGCCTTGCCGATCCCCGAAGACGCGCCGGTGACCAGCACCACCTTCCCCGCCACCTGGGCCTTGAGGCTGCGGTCGATGAAAAGATCCGGATCGAGATGGCGCTCCCAATAGTCCCAGAGCCTCCAGGCGTAGGTGTCGAGGGGTGGCACGGCGATGCCGGTGCCCTTGAGCACCCGCAGCGTTTCCCGGCAGTCGAAGCGGGTCGGATAATTGATGAAGCGAAACATGTCATCCGGCAGACCCAGATCCTTCATCACGGCATGCTGGATGCGGCGCACCGGGGTCAGCGCCAGCAAGGCCCGGCGGATGTGCTTGGGAATGAAGCCGAACAGGGCGGCGTTGATGCGCAGCGCCATTTCCGGCGCATGGGCGGCGCGGGCGAAGGTATTGAGCAGATCGCCGACGCGCATGGGAGTCGGATCGACCAGGTGGAAACACTTGCCGTCTTCGCCCTTGGCGTGCGCGATATGATCTACCGCGGCAACGACGAAATCCACCGGCACGACGTTGATCCGCCCCCCTTCGATACCGATGGCCGGCACCCAGGGCGGCAGGAGATTACGCATTTTCTGGATCAATTTGAAGAAATAATAGGGGCCGTCGATCTTGTCCATCTCGCCGGTGCGCGAATCCCCGACCACCAGGGCCGGCCGGTAGATGCGCCAGGGAATGCCGCATTCGCGGCGGACGATCCCTTCCGAGTCGTGCTTGGTGCGGAAATAGGGATGCTCGAGGTGCTCGGCCTCGTCGAACATATCCTCGCGGAACAAGCCCTCGAACATGCCGGCCGAAGCGATGGAGCTGAACAGGTGAAAATGCTTGGCCCCGATCGCCTCGGCAAACTGGACGGCGTTGCGGGTGCCCTCGACGTTCACCCGCAACTGGCTCGCGGTATCGGCCTTGAGGTCGTAGATGGCCGCCAGGTGGAAGAAATGGCTGGTCCGCTTGCCGATCTTCTTGAGATCCGCCGCGCTCACCCCGAAATTGGGCAGGGTGAGATCGCCGACCACGGGAATGACCCGGCTGGCGTCGGCTTCCCAGAACTCGTACAGGTCTGCAAGACGGTCCTGCTCGCTGTCGCGAATCAGGACGACGATCTCGCTGCCCTCCCGCTGCAACAGGCGACGCACCAGACGTTTGCCGATGAAGCCGCTTGCCCCGGTCATGAAATAACGCATTGCCGTCTCCCTAAATCTGTTGAAATTCAAGCTCATTCTAGAGGAAGCCCCCTAGATGTTTAGTGTGCCTTCTCTAATTTTTCGCCCTACACTCCTTCGTGAAGGTAGGGCAATACAGCCCGCCGCAACCGACTTCAACGCCTATCAGGAGGACATCATGGTCAAGAAACTCAAATCTCTGGCAGCCCTTAGCGACAATCAACTCGCCAACACGGTCAAGGATTCCGCCCAGCAAATCTGGCTGGCCGGACTCGGCGCCTTCTCCAAGGCCCAGGAAGAAGGCAACAAGGTTTTCGATGCCCTGGTGAAGGAAGGCCAGACCATCCAGAAGAAGACCAAGAAAGTCGCCGACGAAAAAATGGCCGAGGTCGCCGTCAAGGCGGCCGGCACCTGGGATCGCCTAGAACAGGTCTTCGAGGATCGCGTCGCCCGCGCCCTCGGCAGTCTCGGCGTGCCCAACAAGAAGGATATCGAGAAGCTCTCGAAGCGCGTCGCCGAACTGACTGCCGTCGTGCAAAAACTGACCGAAGCCCAGGAGGCCCCGGCGGCCCGGAAAGCCCCCGCCGCCAAGCCGGCGGCAGCCACCGCGGCGGCCAAGGCTGCGGCACCGGCCAAGAAGCCGGCCGCCAGCAAAAGCGCCGGCAAGAAACCCGTCGCTCCTGCTCCCGCTCCTGGTGCAACAGCTCCTGCCGCCTGACCGCCGGTAACCGCTAGGAAACAGCACGGATTCGGCATAACCGAGGTGCCCGGCCGAGAACCGGGCACCCAGCGAGACAGGGGGGTGGCAACTTGGCAATGACAGGTCTTGCCCTGGCCGGGGGCGGCCCTTTGGGCGGCATCTACGAGGTCGGCGCGCTGGCGGCGCTCGACGAGGCGATTGCCGGCTTCCAGTTGGTCGACTCCGATATCTTCGTTGGCGTCAGTTCCGGCAGCCTGCTCGCCGCGGCCCTGGCCAACGGTATTGCCCCGGCCCAGCTGGCGCACATGCTGGTCGAAAACGATGCGGAAGAGGTTTTCGACCCGGAAATGCTGCTGCGACCCGCCTTCGGAGAATATTGCGCCCGCGCTCTAGCCTTGCCTCCCCTGGTCTGGAGCGCCCTCCTGCACTATCTCAGCAATCCCTGGCAATACGGCCTGTTCGAGTCTTTCCAGCGGCTTTCCCAGGCCATCCCGACGGGGGTTTTCGACAACCGGGGAATCGACCGCATCCTCCGCAAGCTGTTTTCGTCCCAGGGGCGGACCAACGACTTCCGGCAGTTGAAGCACCGCCTCTTTCTCGTCACCACCGATCTCGATTCCGGCGAATCGGTGGCCTTCGGCAGCGCCGGCCACGCGGCCGTTCCCATATCCACCGCGGTACAGGCCAGCGCCGCCCTGCCAGGCCTGTTTCCCCCGGTGCGTATCGACGGGCGCCACTACGTCGACGGCGCCCTCATCAAGACCCTGCACGCCTCGGTGGCCCTCAAGGAAGGTGCCGAACTGGTATTCTGCATCAACCCGCTGGTTCCCTTCGACGCCGAACTCGCCGCCCACCGCAAGGCCGGCCAGCGCCACCACCTCAACGACGGCGGCCTGCCGGTCGTGCTCTCCCAGACTTTCCGCGCCATCATCCATTCCCGCATGCGGGTCGGCATGGATCGCTACAAGCACCAGTATGGCAATGCCGACGTGGTTCTCTTCGAACCCACCCGGGACGACGCCGAAATGTTCTTCACCAACGTCTTTTCCTACCGCGACCGCCGCCGCCTTTGCGAACACGCCTACCAGCAGACCCGGCGCGACCTCTACCGCCGCCGCCATGAACTGCGGCCGATCCTGGCCCGCCACGGTCTGGATCTCGACGTCCCGATCCTCAAGGACCACCGACGCAGCCTCCTGGCCGGCGACCAGGGGCGCCAGATATGGTTGCGCTCGACCACCGACGCCCTCGACGAATCCCTCGACGAATTGCAGCGCTGGCTCGCGACCCGGCAGCCCGCCTGATGCTATCCTAGATAGATAACATCAGGCGGCAGGGAGACCATGGAAAAGAAACCGAAACGGCGCACCCGGGAACGCATCCTTGAAACGGCCCTCGGCCTCTTCAACGATTTCGGCGAACCTAACGTCACCACCACGGTCATCGCCGACGAGATGGAGATCAGCCCCGGCAACCTCTACTACCACTTTCACAGCAAGGACGAGATCGTCAACGCGCTGTTCAGCGAATACGAAAAGGAAATCGAGCACCTCCTGACGGCCCCCGGCAGCCGGCCGGCCACGGCGGAGGACATCTGGTTCTTCCTCCATCTGGTATTCGAGCTGATTTGGAAATACCGCTTCTTCTACCGCGACATCAACGATCTCCTGACCCGCAACCGCCTCGTCGAAACCCACTTCCAGCGCATTCTGGCCCACAAGATCCAGGTCGGAACCGCTATCTGCCAAGGCCTCGTCGCCGCCGGCACCCTGCGCGCCAATGCTGCCGAAATCAGCGCCCTGGCGACCAACATGACGGTCATCGCCACCTTCTGGCTGTCCTACGAACATGCCCGCAATCCCCGCGGCACGCCGGACATCGGGCGCGGCGCCTACCAGGTGATCTCGCTCGCCGCCCCCTTCCTCCAGGGCGAACCGCGCCGGCTGCTGGAAAATCTTTCCGCCGCCTACCTCAAGAAAACCTAAAGG
Source organism: Azonexaceae bacterium (assembly GCA_009469665.1). The sequence continues at coordinate 62,489 of SSTB01000238.1, forward strand.
AGAACGCCATGCCCAAAACCGTCTGGTTAGCCTTTCCCTACCCCGACAAGGCCTTTGACCAGGCCGGGGCGGCGCTCAAGAAAAACTGGCCGCGGCTCCACCGGGGCGACTGCGAACCCTTCCCGCGGACGGCCGCCGTGCAGGATGCCTGGCGGGCCTACCACGCCGGCGACTTCGGCAAGGCCGTCGCACTGGGGCTGGCGGCCGGCCTGGCCGGCACCAACGTCGCCAACAAGGCGGCGATGATTTACGCCACCTACCTGGAAGACGACGACGGGAAAAAGCTTGGACTCCTCCAGGAGGTTGCCCAGCGGGCCGAATCCCTCCAGGCCGCCGAACCCGACAACGTCAACGCCTGGTACTACCACGCCTACGCCCTGGGCCGCTACAGCCAGGGCATCTCGGTCGGCAAAGCGCTGGCCCAGGGCCTGGGAGGCAAGATCAAGGCAAGCCTGGAACGGACGATCGCCCTCGCGCCGCAACACGCCGACGCCCATATCGCGCTGGGGGCGTGGCACGCCGAAATCATCGACAAGGTCGGCGGCATGATGGGAGGCCTGACCTACGGTGCCCGCAAAGAAAGCGGCGAAAAGCACTTTCGCACCGCGCTGGAACTCAACCCGGATTCGGCCATCGCCAGGACCGAAATGGCCAACGGCCTGGTCATGATGTTCGGCCGCAGCCGCATGAAAGAAGCCGAGGCGCTATACGCCCAGGCTGCCGCTGCGGTTCCCGCCGACGCCATGGAGCGGCTCGACGTCGAAGCCGCCAGGGCCGAACTCGACGACGGTTAAGCCGCCGTCAGGTCGTTTTCCACCGCTTGGGGATCGGCCAGGGCATCCTGGGGTTCCATCAGAACCAGCCAGAGGAGTTTCTCGAATTCGCCGGCAAAACGCTCGACGATCCGCTCCGGGTCGGGGACCAGGGTCTTGTCGGTAATCAAGCCGAACTGCACCTTGCCGTCGTAGGAAAGAATGCTCACCCCCATGCCGATATCGCCCGACTGGGGCACCCAGAAAAAGGGCTGGCGCAGCCTGGCGCCGGCGAAATAGAGGGCGCTCCGCGGCCCCGGGACGTTGGTCATAACCGCCGTCGCCTTGCTCGCCAGAAGATCGAGAACCTGCTCCTGGACGAATTTCGGCGCGGCCCCGACGGCGCCCAGCAGGGTCAGGGTCAATACCGCCTGGAAGGAGGATTTCAGCTTTTCCATGCGTGCCCGCGTGACGTAGAGCCGCTCCAGGGGATTTTCGATGCCGACCGGCAATTCCAGCGCCACCAGGCCGAAACGGTTGCCCAGGGTGCCGGCGTCGGCGGGCCGGCGCAGGTTGACCGGCACCAGGGCGCGCAACTCGACCTCGTCCACCGGGTCGCCCTGGGCCTGCAGATAGCCACGCAGAGCGCCCGCCGCCGCGGAGAGCAGCATGTCGTTGACCGAACACCCCAAGACCCGGCCGACCGCCTTGACCTCGGGCAAGGAGATGGGTTCCGACCAGGCCACCCGCTTGGCCGCGCCCGGCTTGCCCTTGAAGCGGGTGGGGGTGTCGTCGGGCATGGTTGCCAGCTTGGCCACCTCGGCGGCGATGCCGGTGCCGGTGCGGGCGTAGTCGAGCAATTGCAGCGGATTGCTCATCAGATCGATGGATTTGGCCCAGGCATTGGTGGAAATCCGGATCGACGCCAGCATGGCATCGGTCATCGGGCGATAGACGAGGCGCCAGAAAATGTCGTCGGAGGGGTCGCCGGCCTCCCGGTCGGGAAGAGCGGCGGCGGAAGGAGCCACGGCGGTGGCGGGACCATCGTCGGCCAAAGCGAGGATGACCCCGACCAGGGCAATGCCGTCGGCGATGCAGTGGTGGATGCGCAGAATGAGCGCCTGCCCGCCCAGGGCGGTGTCGACGACGTGCAGTTCCCAGAGCGGCCGGCTCGGATTGAGAGGGGTCGACGCCAGATCGGCAACCAGGCCCTGCAATTCGACCTGGCCCGCCGCTCCCGGCAGCACGGCTAGGCGCAGATGGTGGTCGAGAGAGAAATCCGGGTCGTCCACCCAGCTGTAAGCACCGCCCGTTTCCACGGCAATTTGCCGGAAACGCCGGTAACCGAGGAGCCGGTTCTCGATCAGTTGCCGCAACCGGTCGAGGTCGAGCTGCCCGTCGAACAGCATCACCCCGACGATCTGCATCAGGTTGCTCGGCCTGTCCATGCGCAACCAGGCCGTATCAACGTTGGACATGCGTTCAGGCGCAGGCATTGCCGACTCCCCCGTAGGCTAAACCGTCATCATACCGATAATTCAAATGTCCTTCGAGGAAAGCCTGGCCGACCGGCCCCGATCTCGCGCTGCCGCCCGTCCCCGCCGCGGCCCCGGAGCGGCGCGGGGGTCTAGCTGAAGCGCTCATCGAAGTAGCGGTGGATTTCACGCTCCAGGGCGGAACGGAAGGGCAGGAGGAAAAACCCGAGGTGCACCGCGATAGTCGCTTCGCCGCGGCCCAGGGCGAGCTCCCCCTTGACTCCCAGGCCGGTGAAGCGGAGCAGTCCCGGATCGATCCATTCGTAATTGAGGCTGAACTCGTCCCGCAAGTCGGCGGCAACCTGCTCGGCCGCAGCCTTGGCCTTTCTGGCCGTCAGCTTGTGGCGGCGGACGATATGGATTTCGCTCATGGCTCGTGATTATCCACGAGGCGACCGAATACGGCGGCTACTGGCCGGCCGGCGTGGCCGCGGCCGAGGTGTGCATCATCTCGTTGCAGGTCGCCCGGCCGAAGGCCTCGGCCTTTTTCGGGCTGGAAATCTGCGGTTCCTCGTAAACGCGGCGAATGATGTGGTTGGTGATGCGCGAACCGTTGCTGCCGTCTTCCTCGAACACCTTCATCGGACGCCCTTTCTCCCGGTCGAAAAAGGCCTGCAGGGCGAAATCCCGGACCCGTTCGCAGAAGCGGATGCGCTGGGCGTCGGGCATGGCGTCGTCGACCGGAGCGGCCTGGCCGTGGCTCCATGCCGCACCATGGAAAAACAGCCCGGCGACGAGAAGGATCAGCGTTTTCATTCGCTCGGCCCCTGCAGGGTGGTGAGATAGGCGAGGATGTCCTGGACATCCTTCTCCTTCAGGCCATTGAGGACGCCGACGGTGCCCTCCTCGTCGTGGGGACGATCGCCCTTCAGATAGAGTTCGATCTGGCGCTTGAGGTAGGCGGTGTATTGCCCCACGAGCATGGGAAACTTGCCGCGCCCCAGGCCGGTCTTGGCGTGGCAGGTGACACAGTTCTTCTGGTAGACGGTCTTGCCGTTGTCGATATCGCCCTCGGCCCGCGGGATAATCATCACCTTCTCGACCATCAGAAGCCGCGTCAAGGCATCCTCGTTGCCGGTAAAGGTCGGCATCTTGGTAGGCAATTCGATGCTGGCGAGGTACTCGGCGATGTCCTTGATATCCTCGTCCGGCAGTTCGCGCTCCTGGGTGTAGGGGAACATCGGGATATTGACCCGGGTGCGGGCACGGAAGCTCTTCAGCTGGTCGGCGATGTAGGCCGCCCGCTGGCCGGCGATGCGGGGATATTCGCCCTTTTTGCCGCCCTGCCCGAATTCACCGTGGCAGGCCGCGCAGGTGCCGTTGATTTCCTTGCCCTTCTCAAGGTCGGCGGCGGATGCCGGCAAGGCCAACAGGGCGCTGGCCGCGAGGGTCATGGCGAGGTAGCGAAGCGACATGGAAAATCCTTGCAATCGAGGTGCGTCGAATTGTCGCATGAGAGGAGCGGGAGAAAATTGACGCAAATCACCGATAATCCGGCCATGCCCTTCCTGCTCCCCCAGCCCGATCCCGGCGACGACCTGGCCAACCTGGGCCGCCTCGTGGCGGCGCGCTGGTGGGTGCTCGCCGCCCTGGCGATCCTGGCCCTCGCCTTGCCGCCCGTACTCGAGATCGCCCTGCCGACGCTGCCCATCCTCGCCGTACTTGCCATTGCCGCCGTCTTCAACGGCCTGGCCACCCGCCGGGTGGCCCGCGCCGAACCGGCCGGTCCGGGCGAACTGACGGCGCAGATCGGCCTGGACATCGCCGGCCTCGCCGCCTTGATCTTTTTCAGCGGCGGCGCCACCAACCCCCTGGTTTCGCTCCTCCTTCCGCCCGTCGCCATCGCCGCCCTCACCTTGCCGGGGCGCTTCGTCCTGGCGATCGGCACCCTGGCCGTGCTCGCCTATTCTTTGCTCATGGTGTTCTACATTCCCCTGCCCCTTGCCGACCCGGTCCGCGCCGCCCGCCTCCACCTGGTCGGCATGTGGCTGACCTTCGCCGTGTCCTCGGGCATGATCGCCTGGCTGGTGGTCCGCATGACCGCCCTCATCCGCCTGCGCAACGCCCAACTGGCGGAAGCCCGGGAAGCCAGCCTGCGGGACGAACGCGTCGTGGCGCTGGGCACCCTGGCGGCCGGCGCCGCCCACGAACTGGGAACGCCCCTCGCCACCATCGCCGTCATCGCCGGCGAACTGGACCACGAATCCGGCCTCAGCGCGGCAGGGCGCGACGACCTCGCCGTCCTGCGGCAACAGGTCGGGGTGTGCAAGGAAATCATCACCGGACTCTCCCGCCGGGCCGGCGTCGAACGCCTCGACGCAGCAGCCACCGTGCCCGCCGATCGCTGGCTGGACGGCCTGCGCCAACGCTGGCACGCCAGCCGGCCCCAGGCCGCTTCCCGCTTTTCCGCCGAAGGCGCCGGCCCGGCGCCGGAAATCGTCGCCGACCCCACCCTGGAACAGGCCGTCATCAACCTGCTCAACAATGCCGCCAACGCCGCGCCCGGCGAGGTGACCCTGGCCGCCCGCTGGAACGCCACGCAGTTGCACATCGAAGTGGGCGACCGGGGCGCCGGCTTCCCGCAGCAAATCATCCGGCACGGCGGACGGCGCGCTTTCCCGGCCCACCCCCTGGGCAGCGGTATCGGCCTGATCCTGACCCGTACTGCCGTCGAACGCCTGGGGGGGCGGCTCAGCCTGGAAAACCCGCCGACGGGCGGAGCCCTCGCCCGAATTGAACTGCCGCTGCCGACACCATGACCGAATCGACCCTGATTATCGACGACGACCCAATCTTCAACGGCGTTCTGGTCCGCGCCCTGGCCCGGCGCAACCTGCCGGCCGAAGGCGCCACCAGCGCCGACGAAGGCCTCGCCAAAGCAGCCGCCGGGCGGCCTGGGCAGGTGATTCTCGACCTCAATCTGGCGGGCAGCTCAGGCCTGGCCTTGATCCCGCAGTTGCTGACGCTCAACCCGGCGTGCCGCATCGTCGTGCTGACGGGCTACGCCAGCATCGCCACCGCCGTCGAGGCGATCAAGCTGGGGGCGGTGCAGTACCTGGCCAAACCCTGCGAAGTGGAGGCCATCCTGGCTGCCTTTGCCGATGCCGATCTCCCCGACCCCGAATTTGCCGCCCCCGACGAACCCCTTTCGGTGGACCGCCTGGAATGGGAACACATCCAGCGGGTCTTGCTCGAAAACGAAGGCAACATCTCGGCTACCGCCCGGGCCTTGAAAATGCACCGCCGCACCCTGCAGCGCAAACTGGCGAAGCGCCCGGCGAAGAGCTGACTCCCGCTCAGGCGGGCACCGCCTCGCCCACCGCGATTTTTTCCAGGGCCGCGATGTCGGCGCGGAAATGGCGCTCGGCGCGGCCGCTGCCGCATTTTTCCAGGAAGCCCTGGCGGGTCAGGTCGGAGAGGATGCGGCTGGCGGTTTCCATGCTGATCCCCAGCATGCCGCCCAGGTCTTCGATGCTGAAGCGATGGATGCGGTCGCTGCGGCCGTCGCGCAGACTCAAGAGCAGGCGGGCCAGGCGCTGGCGGGCCGGGGCGGCGCCGATGCCGCCGGCCAGCTCGGCCAGCCAGGTCTCGACTTCGGCCAGGGCCTGCTGCGACTTCTCCAGGAGGCGGCGCTGCAGCGGCGGGTTGTCCCGCATCATGTGGCGAAAACGGCTGAGCGGGATGCGGCAGGCCCGGACTTCGCCGACCGCCACCGCGGTGTGGGCGAAGGTGTCGGCGAAGGCCGCTTCCAGCCCCGCCACGTCGCCCCCTTTCAAGATGCGGACGATGCGGGCCACCCCCGACATGGAATAGCGCACCAACTTGACGGTTCCCGAGCGCAGGCAATAAAAGCCGTCGGCCGGCGCTTCCATGTGGTAGAGCACCGTTCCCGGTGGGAACGCCAGATCGTCCACCCAGGAGTGGAAGGTCGCCAGGTCGCTCCGGGAGACGTCGGAGCAGATCAAGGTCTGGCGCAGGGCGCAGTCGCTGCAGTTACCCTTGCCCTCGCGGGTCTTGCCGCCGGCCACGGGGTGAGTCAAGATGCTGCTCCGGCCATCAGTGCTTGTGCTCCATGGGCATCTGCACGGCGGCGGGCCTCACCACCTTGGCGTCGACCTTCTTGCTGCTGCCGTCGTCGAAGCTCAGGGTGATCGGCACCAGGTCGCCTTCCTTCATCGGCGCCTTGAGATCGATGAGCATGATGTGCAGGCCGCCGGGTTTGAGGGCTGCTTCGCCCTTGGGCTTGATGTCGATGCCCTGGACCGGGCGCATGCGCATCACCCCCCCGTCGTTGATGTGGTTGTGGAGTTCGGTGGCCTTGGCGAGCGGACTCTCGGCCTTGACCACCTTGACCTCTTTGTCGCCGGTGTTGCGAAACACCATGAAAGCGCCGGTGGCGGGAGCATTGGGTGGGGCCAGACGAACGTAGGGTTCGTGCACGACGATGCTGTCGGCGGCACCGCCGGCCCAGGCGCCGAAGCTGACGAGCAGGGTGGCGGCAAGGCCGGAAAGATGTTTTTTCATGGCTTTCTCCTCGAAATCGTACGTTGTATTGTTACAGGAATTTGCGAATCTCGGCCGCCACCCGCTCGGGCGACGCACCATGGGGAATGCGTCCGGCCAACCGGCCGTCGCGGCCCAGGACATAGGTTTCCGACGTGTGGTCCACGACGTAGGCTCCCCCCGCCGTCGCCGCCTTCTGCCGGGCATAATAGACGCCGTAGCGGCGCGCCACCTCGGCCACCTCGGCCGGCGACCCGGTCAGCCCGACGATGCCGGGGTGGAAAAAGGCCACGTACTCCTTGAGATGGGCCGGTGTATCCCGATCCGGGTCCACCGAGACAAAGAGCGTGGCAACGCCGGCCGCCTCCTCCGGACCCAGGGTTTTCAGTCCCTCGGCGAGGCCCGTAAGCGCCGTGGGGCAAACGTCGGGGCAGTAGGTATAGCCGAAATAGACGAGCACCACCTTGCCGCGCAGATCGGCCAAGGCGACCGGGCCGTCTCCCGATCGCAGGGTGAAATCGCCGCCCGGCGGCTCGACCGGCCGGGGGATCGCCCGCGGCGGCGGCTCGGGATGCCAGAACAGGGCCAGGCCGAGAACCAGAGCGGCAAGACCGGCGGCGATCACCTGCAGAAGGCGAATCGGCATGCCCCTCATGGCACGGGCGAACCGAAGCGGAAGGGAACGGCAATGCGCTCCCCGGGGGTTTCGAGCAGAACCGTGGCCTGCCAAGCCATCGCCCCGGTGATGCAGACCGGCAGCGTCGTTCCCCCGGCGAAACGACCGTCACCCCGGCCGGCCAGGAGGGGGCGGTTGAGACCCATGTTCATCTCGAGGCCGGCGAAATCGACCTCGACGCGGTCGACCGCCACGCCGCTGACCGCTACCTCCACGGTGAGCGGCTTGACCATCGGGATCGGGCGCGGCAGCACCGACAATTCCACCCGTCCGCCGCCCGGGAGGGCCGCAGCGCAGGGGCTTCGATGGAGGTCGCAGGGAGTTTCGGGGGCGACGGTGAGATCGGCCTTGGGAAGAAGGACAGGCGACAGCTTGTATCCGACGACGACAACCAGGGCGATCAACAGCAGGCCGATCAGGTCGATCAGCATTTTCTTATTCAAGGCGGAACTCTCGCCAGATCAGGGAATGGGATGTGATTTTCCCCCATGATGCCCGGCAAAACTTAATCCGCATCAATTTTTTCGCAAGCGCCGAGGCATACAGTGTGCGGCAAATTGTCGCAGCGGCTTTCTGCCGCCTGCGGCGATGGAGGGAAGAAAGTCAACAACTTCTTGTTTTCATGGGAGAAATCGAGATGAGAAAATTTGCAGTGAAATCCACCGCGCTGCTCGTCGCAGCGGGGCTCGGATTTGGCGCCGCCTCAGCGTGGTCTGCCGAATCGCTGCAGGACGTGATGAAGCGTCGCAACCTCAGCCAGCAGGATCTGCTGGCCGCGGCCAAGACCTACGTACCGACCGGCAAACGCGACGAATTCGTGGTCTTCAGTTCGGGCGGCCAGTCTGGCCAGATCATCGTGTATGGCATTCCGTCCATGCGCATCCTGAAGTACCTCGCCGTGTTCACCCCGGAACCCTGGCAGGGCTACGGCTACGACGAGAACTCCAAGGCCGTTCTCAACCAGGGCAAGATCGACGGCAGGGAAATCACCTGGGGTGACACGCACCACCCGGCGATCTCCGAAACCCAGGGCAAGTACGACGGCCAGTTCCTGTTCATCAATGACAAGGCCAATCCCCGTCTCGCCGTGATCGACCTGCGCGATTTCGAAACCAAGCAGATCGTCGTGAACCCGATCTTCAAGTCGGAGCACGGCGGCGCCTTCGTCACCCCGAATACCGAATACGTCATTGAAGGCGCCCAGTACCCGACCCCGCTGGAGAACAAGAAGTTCTACCCGCTGGAAGAGATGAACGAAAAGTATCGCGGCGGCGTCACCTACTGGAAGTTCGACAGGAAGGAAGGCCGCATCGATCCGAAGCAGTCCTTCTCCCTCGAGTTGCCGCCGTATTCTCAGGATTTGTCGGATGCCGGCAAGGGCCCCTCTGACGGTTGGTCCTTCACCAACTCCTTCTGCTCCGAGCGCTACGTCGGCGGCATCGAGAAGGGACGTCCGCCGTACGAGGCCGGTTGCTCCGCCAAGGACACCGACTATCTGCACGTGATCAATTGGAAGAAGGCCGCCGAACTGGTTGCCGCCGGCAAGGCCAAGACCATCAACGGCCACAAGGTTCTGCCGATCGACGTCTCCGTCAAGGAAGGCGTGCTCTTCCTGGTCCCCGAGCCGAAGTCGCCCCACGGCGTCGATGTGACCCCGGACGGCAAGTTCATCATCGTCTCCGGCAAGCTCGACACCCACACCTCGGTGTATAGCTTCGACAAGATCCAGGCCGCCATCAAGGCCGGCAAGTTCGAGTCCAAGGACCCGTACGGCGTCCCGGTCATCGGCATGACCGACGCCCTCGACAAGCAGGTTCAGCTCGGCCTCGGCCCCCTGCACACCCAGTACGATTCCAAGCCCTGTCTCGCCTACACCTCCCTGTACGTCGATAGCCAGGTCGCCAAGTGGAACTACTGCGAAGGCAAGGTGGTGGACAAGATTTCCGTCCATTACAACATCGGTCACCTGATGGCCATGGAAGGCGATTCCGCCGATCCCAAGGGCCGTTACCTGGTCGCGCTCAACAAGCTGGCCATCGACCGCTTCGTGCCGGTGGGTCCCCTGCACCCGCAGAACCACCAGCTGATCGACATTTCCAACGACAAGATGCAGCTCCTCTACGACATGCCCCTGCCGCTGGGCGAGCCGCACTATGCCGTGTCGATCGCAGCCGAAAAGCTGAAGCCGGGCGTCCGCTATAAGGTGGGTACCGACTCTCGTACCGACAAGCCCCATCCGGGCGCCGTCCGCGCGGGCGAAGAGCACACCGACAAGAAGGGTAACAAGATCACCGTCTATGGCACCCTCATCCGGTCGCACATCACCCCGGAAACGATCGAAGCCGATGTCGGCGACGAAGTCACCATCCACCTGACCAACCTCGAACGGGCCCAGGACGAGACCCACGGCTTTACCGTCTCGACCTACAACGTTCATGGCTCCATCGAGCCGGGCAAGACCATCACCGTCAAGTTCAAGGCCGACAAGGAAGGCGTCTATCCGTACTACTGCACGGAATTCTGCTCCGCCCTGCACCTCGAGATGATGGGCTACCTGCTGGTCAAGCCCAAGGGCTGGAAGCCGACCAAGACCGAAATGGCCAAGGCCGGCTACACGGAAGCGGACTACAAGACCACGCTGAAGAAGGTTGTCGATACGCAAGCCGTCATCGACTCCGTCGTCGGTTACATCACCAGCGTGAACTTCAAGGACTTCCCGGACGTGGTCGCCATGGTCGAGGACGCCACCGATCAGCTGAACAAGATCAAGGGCGCCAAGGAGAAGCACGAAGCCGCTGCGGCCAAGAAGGATTGGGAACAGGCCAACCTCTGGGCCGAGCAGGTCTGGCAGTATCAGGTCAAGGCTGCCGACCTGGGCCTGCGGGCCAAGACCTATCTGGAGCAGAACGGCGCCAAGAAGGTCAAGTAAGCTGGTTTGATCTGACTTAAAGCAAGCTTCGGGGAGCGGAGTCACTCTGCTCCCCATTTTACATTCAGGAGGAAAACCCATGAAATCCGTAATGACTTTCGCCGCAACCCTGCTGGTCGCCGGTTCCGCCCTGGCCGCCGATGGCGCCGCCCTGTACAAGGAAAAGACCTGCACCGCCTGCCACGGTCCCGACGGCAAGAAGACCCTGATGCCGGACTATCCCAAGATCGCCGGCCAAAACGCCAAGTACATCGAGCGCCAGATGCTCGACATCAAGAGCGGCGCCCGCGCCAACGGCAACAGTGCCGCCATGAAAGGCGTCATGGAGATCGTCTCCGAAGCCGACATCAAGGCCCTCGCAGCCTACGTTTCCACAATGAAATGATCGCGGGATGGGAGGCCTTCTCGGCTCCCATGACCCAAATCAAGGACCTCTGATATAGCGGGCAGGACAATCCTGCCCACCATCCCTGACCAAAGGACAGCAGTCATGAAAACACCCCTACTCCTGGTTGCATTGCTCTCCGCGAGCGTCGCCTTTGCCGGCGCCCCGGCCCCCAAGAAGGAGGGCATCGAAGGCAAGGACTACAAGTGGAACGCAGAAGAAGGCGAGAAGGTCGAGGCCCTGCACAAGAAGGGCGACGTCAAGGCCGGCAAGGAAGCCTACGAGGTCTGCGGCGCCTGCCACCTGCCCTCCGGCGCCGGCCGCCCCGACGGCACCTTCCCGCAGTTGGCCGGCCAGCACAGCACCGTGTTGATCAAGCAGATGGCCGACATTCGCGCCGGCCTGCGCGACAATCCGACCATGTACCCGTTCGCCGCCACCCTGGTGGACCCGCAGGAGCTGGCCGATACTGCCGCCTATATCAACAGCCTCTGCATCCCCATCGAGCATGGCAAATACGAAGGCGCCGATGCCGCGATCCAGGTCTCGAAGGGCAAGGAGCTCTACGAGAAGCAATGTCTGGAATGCCATGGCAAGAACGGCGAAGGCAACAAGGAGAAGTTCTATCCCGTCATCGCCGGTCAGCACTACAAGTACCTGCTGCGCCAGATGACCGAAATCCGCGACGGCAAGCGCCGCAACGCCAACCCGGACATGGTCAAGGTGATCAAGCCCTATACCAATGAACAACTGGTGGCCATTTCCGCTTACCAGTCCAGCCTGGTGATGCCCGGCAACATGTGTGCCGCCAAGCCCGGAGCGAAAAAGAAGTAAGCTTGCAAGACTCGACGGCCGGCCTGGCGGGGCCGGCCGCCTTTGGCGAAGGGCGCCGGAGAGCGTCTTCGCTTAACCGAAGTTGCCTTGAGAATCACCATGCCCAACGCCAATAAGCAGAACGCCCTCGTCGGAGTTCTCGCCCTCGTCTCCCTGATCGCCCTGATCGCCGCCTACTTCGCCCCGATCTGGTGGGTCTCCCTCACCGCCCCCAACTACCCCAAGGACGCCTTCCCCGACGGCATCCGCATCCACTTCCACTTCGACGGCGTCTATAACGGCTGCAAGGCTGCTGGCAAAGGCAGCCGCATGGCCAACGAAATCATCGAAAAAGATCTCGGTCACGACGACGAGCGCTACAACCCCATCACCGACTCCAAGAAAGACGTCAATAAGGGCGCCGAGGGTCTCGATTGCGTCCACGAGATGAACACCATCAACCACTACGTCGGGATGTTCCCCATCGCCACCGGCGCTCCGGTGGAGAAACCGCTCGCCAAGTTCTTCTTCGCCTTCTTCGCGGTCATGATCCTGGCCTTCGCCCTACCCCGGAAAAAGCCCCGCATCGCCGTCCTTGCCGCCGGATTTGCCGCCGTCGCCGTATGGATGATCACCGACCAGTACGTCCTGGGTCACCTCGAAGCCCATGTCCAGGCCTATATGACCGAGGCGGGCGCCTTCTTCAAGGAACCGGAAAAGATCAAGGTCTGGGGCGACAACGTGCGGTCCTTTTCCCACGTCGTCATCGTCGGCCTGATCCTGGTGATGGCCATCGTCGTCGCCGGCGTCGCCAAGCTGCGCTCATTCCAGTTGCTTCTCGCCCTGGTTCCCGCCCTGCTGCCGGTGTTCTTCGTCATCACCTATTCCGCCTGGCTGTGGTTCTTCGGCCACAACCTGCATCCGTGGGGCGCCTTCACGGTCAAGCCTTTCATGCCCACGGTCTTCGGCGAGGGCAAGGTCGCCCAGTTCTCCACCTATTCCTATCCCTACTGGGGCTATGGTCTGCTGCTCGTCATCTTTGTCTGCCTGATGCTTGCCCTGCTCATCCGCCGCAAGCAGCTGCGCGAAGGCGCCAGCGAGTGAAACGCAAATTCCGGCCACCGCGGAAGCCCCTGGCAACCTTCGCGGTGGCCATCGGTCTCGGCGTTGCCTCCCTCGCCGCGTCCCAGTCCCTGGAAGGCATGGGCAAGCCTAATCTCGACGCCCACTGGGGCTCGTCGACGGAAAAAGCCAGGCGGCCCGCCGCGCCCCACCGCACCGATGTTCCCTGGCTGCAAACCCTGGTGGACGCGGCCCCCGAGGGCTCGGTCCTCAAACCTCCGCCGGGGGTCTATTCCGGGCCGGTCCTGATCAACAAGCGCCTGACCCTCGACGGCGAAGGACAGGTGACTGTCGACGGCGGCGGCAAAGGCACGGTGCTGGTCTGGGAGACCAACGACGGCGCCCTGCGCAATATCCACCTGACCGGCTCCGGAGACTCCCACGACAGCGACGACACCTGCCTCAACCTGCGCGGCAGCCGCAACGTCATCGAAGGTGTGCGCATCGACGACTGCCTCTTTGGCATCGACCTCAAGCAGTCCAACGACAATACCCTGCGCGAAAACTCGATCCGCTCCAAGGTCAAGGA
>SSTB01000239.1 GCA_009469665.1 Azonexaceae bacterium
GTCGGCCTCATCCAGCGCTGCCGCCACCCCATAGGCCAGCGCCCGCATGGCCTCGATGCGCGAGCGCATCGCCATGAGCAGGCGGCGTACATCCGGATGGCGCAGGATGGGCACCCGCCCCCCTTGCCGCTGCCCGGCCTCAAAGCCCTGCACGCGCTCCCGGGCGTAGGCCGCCGCCCGCTGATAGGCGCGCTCCGCGTCGCCCAAGCCTTCCAGACCCACGTTGAAACGGGCGGCATTCATCATGATGAACATCATTTCCAGACCCCGGTTCGCTTCCCCCACCAGGGTACCGAGGGCTCCGCCCGCCTCGCCGAAGGCGAGCACCGCCGTCGGGCTGCCGTGGATGCCCAGCTTGTGTTCGAGGGAAAGGCAGCGCACGTCGTTGCGCACTCCCGGCGCGCCGTCCGGTCCCGGCAGGAATTTGGGCACCAGGAAGAGTGAAATTCCCTTGACCCCCTCCGGCGCCCCCGCGATGCGGGCCAGAACCAGGTGGATGATGTTCTCGGCCAGGTCGTGCTCGCCATAGGTGATGAAGATCTTCTGTCCAAAGACGCGATAGCTGCCGTCCCCGACCGGCTCGGCCCGAGTCCGGATGGCGGCGAGGTCCGAACCGGCCGCGGGTTCCGTGAGGTTCATGGTCCCCGTCCACTCCCCCGCCACCAGGCGGGGCAGGAACAGGGCGCGCTGGGCTTCGGTCCCTGCCAGCAGCAGGGCTTCGATGGCCCCCTGGGTCAGCATGGGGCATAGGGAAAAGGCGTGATTGGCGCCCTTCCACATCTCGCCCACGGCAGCGGCCAGCAGGCGCGGCAGACCCTGGCCGCCGAACTCCTGCGGCGCGGCCAGTCCGTTCCAGCCCGCCTCGACAAAGCTGCGATAGGCCTCCCGGAACCCCGGCGCCGTAGTCACCTCGCCCTGCCGCAATTGGGCGCCGTGCAGGTCGCCGACACGATTCAGAGGCGAAAGCACTTCGCCGGCAAAGCGGGCCGCCTCGTCGAGAATCGCGTCCACCACGTCTGGGTCGGCCTCCTCGTACCCCGGCAGGGAGGCGACACGCTCCAGACCCACCAGTTCGCGCAGGACGAAGCGCATGTCTTCCAGGGGTGCGCGGTACTCGCTCATGGCGTCTCCTTGGCGATTCGGTCAAACCCCTCGCCCACAATTCGGGGAGGGGTGTAGGAAACGGGCGGGGAGCCCGCTCGGTCTTTCGCGGCGCCCATCATGCCTGTCCGCTGGCCTCTTCCCTCTCCAGACGCTCCCGGGTCTCGCGGAGTTCCACCAGGAAAAGGATTTCCTCCACCACCGGCAGGGCAAAGCCGCTGCGTTGGCCGCCCCGGTTGTCCCGCAGCAGCCATTGCAGGTACTCCCCGCACTCGGGCGTAACCCAGGCTGCAACAAGGGCCTCGATCACGTGGGGAAGCTCTTCGAGGGAGAGCGGGCGGCGCGGTGCTTCCGGCAGGGCGGCGTCCAGATCGAAGTCGATGGAGAGGGGCCGTGCGTCCCCCTCCCAGTTCAGCACCGCCACGTTGAAGTTCTGATTGAGGCTGCTCGCAACCCGCTCGAATTCCTCCCGCATATTGGCCAGGCGATAGACCTCGAGCAGCTTGATCCAGGGTTGCAGGGCCTCCTTGGGACTCTGGTCGATGTACTCCTGCAGGGCCTGGGCCGCGCCCTTGACGCGCCCGAAGGAGAGCATGATCTCGGCCAGTTCCATGACCGGATTGACCTCGAAGTGCTCATGCACTGAGGCGGCAGAAATTGAAAAAGCAGAATCCAGACTGCGCGGGCGGGGCGGCTCCGCCGCCGCGGGGGCTGGGCTGCCCTCGCCCTCCTCGAGCGGGAGGTCGACGGCGAAAGGCATCCCCATGGCAGCAGGCTCCACCGCGAGGTCGACCCCGCCGGGCTCGTCCCGCTCGTCCTCGCGGGGCGGATCCATGAGGGGCTCGGGGATGGTGAGCGGATCGGCCACAGCCACGGCCGTACGCCGGCTCCGCTGCCGCCAGACCAACCAGCCCGCCAGACCCGCCACGGCCCCCAGAAGCAGGCCCCAGAACACACCCTCACCGGCAGCGTCGGCCGCCGGCGCGACCGCTACGGGCTTTGCCCGAGGTGCTGGCGGAGTCTGAGGGAGCGGCGCGGACACCGCCCCCACGCTGGGCGTTGACAGCCCGGTGGGGGCCGGAGGCGGGGGAATTGCCTGCCGCGCCTCGATACGCTCGGCGAGTTGGCCCGCCTTCTGCTGCAATTCTCCGAGACTACTTTCCAGCTTGCGCAATTTCTCTGCCGCGGCCAACTGGCTCATGGCCTGCTCGTGCAGGGCCGCCAGGGCGCGAAATTCCAGACGCAGCAATTCCCGCTCGGCTTCCCGGCGCGGATCGTCCGCCACCGGCCCGCTCAGGGCGGTGGACAGGCGCAGGGAAGGCTCGCCATCGCCTTCACCACCAGACAGAATGAGTCTGTCCTTGAGCGGCGTACTGCGCGGCGGACGGGAGGGTCTGGCCGGCGCGAGCCGCTCGGGAGCCGCCTCCTGGCTCACCCGCGGGCGGGGGAGCCGGGGACGGGGCTCCCGCACCGGTTCGGGGGCGGCGTTGTCCGTATCGATTCGCAGCAATGGCGCGACGACCAGTTCCCCGGCCGGCTCCCCCGGCGTCGGCAGGAGGGTGTATTCCCGCCGCAGATCGTGGCCGCAACCCACCAGGATGCCGATACGCAGTACCGGCTCCCGCAAAGGACGACGGGACCGGATTTCGAGCACCGGAGGACTGCCACGACGCAGGATCAGATCCCCCTGCCGCAGCCAGGGCAGGGAATCGTCATCTCCAGGGCGCAGGCTGAAACAGGCGGATTCGGGCACCTCGCCGGAGGAAGCGCGCAATTCGACGCTCGCCACCAGATTTTCGCCCAGGACAGAGCGGGAGCTCAGATCCCCCAGGCCCAGGGCCCACGCTCCCGGGGCCCCGAGGGCGAGAGCCAGAGCACTCGCTCGCAAGACGAAAACTGGCGCGGGGTCCCGGTTTGGCAAGGTGGTGGGCTTGGAATTATTTGCCGGCAAGATACCGTGAATCGTCGAAAGTCGCCACCCAGCCAGGAAAATAGACCACCAACAGGGTCATGGTCATGCCCGACAGCCAGGCCTCGGAGAAGCCTAAAAGCACGAAATAGGGCAGGTATTCATCCAGAAGATAAGCGGCAGGATAAGCCCCGGCGAGGGCCAACAATAGACAGGCGCCAACGCCGACGCCCAGAACCATGAGCGCCGACCCGAAGAAGCCATTGACGAAGATGTAGATGAAAAAATGGCGAGGAAGAAAACGGTCCACCAGACGGAACAGACGGTAGGCGAGAAAAACGCTCCAGCCGGCCATCACCAGGGCGTTCAGTCCGTAGCTCGCCCACCCCGCGCCATCGTTCAGGGTCACCCCGGCCAGCACCAGACTCAGCGCGATGAAGGCCAGCCAGGGACCGAAACTGAGGGTGAGGACCGTTGCCCCCAGCAGATGGAGTGAAAGCCCGGGCTTGATGCCTGCCTTGATGCTCCAGATGAGCAGCAGGGCGACGATCAGCCCCAACCAGAGGTTGAGGCGGGCGGAATCCCCCAGCACCCGCCAGGGTGCTCGCAGGACCGCCCGGACCAGAAGGGGCAGCCAGATCAGCCATCCTCCCCAGTACCAGGCGTCGGCGAGCAGGGTGTCGGGGAAATTCATTGCATTTCAGGAGATCGCCTCAAGGAACTGGGGCACCGCCTCAAACAGATCTGCCACCAAGCCATAGTCGGCCACCTGGAAGATGGGCGCCTCGGGGTCCTTGTTGATGGCTACGATCACGCGGGAATCCTTCATCCCGGCCAGGTGCTGGATGGCGCCCGAAATACCGATGGCGATGTAGAGCCGCGGCGCGACGATGCGGCCAGTCTGTCCCACCTGGTAGTCATTGGGCACGAAGCCGGCATCCACCGCGGCGCGGGAAGCGCCCAGGGCCGCATTGAGGCGGTCCGCGAGGGGTTCCAGGAGGCGATGATAGTTTTCACCGCTGCCCAGGCCACGCCCACCGGAAACGACGATGGCCGCGGCACCGAGGTCCGGCCGCGTCGAAGCCGCACATTCGCGGCCCACGAGACGCGCGCCAGGCACCGACTGGGGCAAGGGAATCGCCTCCACCGGGGCCGCGGGGCCCAGACCTCCGGCCTCGAAGGCCGTGGGGCGCACCGTAAGCACCTTGACCCCATCGGCGCTGCGCACCGTGGCCAGGGCGTTGCCGGCATAGATGGGGCGCACGAAGGTATCTGACGCTTCTATGGCCACCACGTCGGAAATCTGCGCCACATCGAGCAGGGCGGCGACGCGGGGCATCAGATTCTTGCCGAAGGTCGAGGCCGGGGCCAGCAGATGGCCGTAGCCCGGCGCCCGGGCCAGGATCAGGGCGGCAAGGGTCTCGGCGCCCGCGCTGGCCAGGGATGGTCCGTCGGCCAGCAGAACCCGCCCCACTCCCGCCAGGGCCGCTGCCTCGGCTGCGACGCCCGAGCAGTCGCAGCCCGCGACCAGCACATGGACTTCGGCCCCCAGCCGGCACGCCGCCGCCACGGTGTTGCGGGAAGCCGGCGCCAGGGACTGGTGATCGTGTTCCGCGATGACGAGAACCTTCATGGCATCACCTTCGCTTCATGCCGCAGCTTGTGGACGAGTTCGGCCACGTCGGCCACCTTCACCCCGGCCTTGCGCGGTGTGGGTTCCGCCACCCGAAGCAGGGTGAGGCGTGGCGTGATGTCGACACCCAGGTCGGCGGCGGGGACGATGTCCAGAGGCTTTTTCTTGGCTTTCATGATGTTGGGCAAGGTCGCATAGCGGGGCTCGTTGAGGCGCAGATCCGTGGTCACGACGGCCGGCAGGTCGACCTCCAGGGTTTCCAGACCCCCATCCACCTCTCGGGTTACCCGGGCGACCCTCCCTTCCACCACCAACCGGGAGGCGAAAGTCGCCTGGGGCCAGCCGGCCAGGGCGGCAAGCATCTGCCCTGTCTGGTTGGCGTCGTCGTCGATGGCCTGCTTGCCGCAGATGACCAAGCCGGGATTCTCCCGATCGCAGACGGCCTTGAGGAGCTTGGCCACCGCCAGGGGTTGCAAACCCGCGCTGCCGGCCTCGCCGCAATCCACCAGAATAGCCCGGTCTGCCCCCAGGGCCATGGCCGAGCGCAAGGTCTCCTGGGCCGGGGCGGCGCCGCAACTCACCACGACCACCTCGCTGGCCAACCCCGCTTCCCGCAGACGGATCGCCTCCTCGACGGCGATTTCGTCAAAGGGGTTCATGCTCATCTTGACGTTGGCCAGATCGACGTCGCTGCCATCGGCTTTCACCCGGACCCGGACGTTGTAATCCACCACCCGCTTTACCGCCACCAGGACTTTCAAGGCCCTCTCCCTCGCGTCGAAAACTGCATTTTGCCCCAAGCGGACCGGTCACCGCCCCCCGCCCGCCTGCCTCTGCCGCCCACCCCGCACCCGTTGAAGGGCATCCCCCGTGAAAACAAAGGCTTCGACGGGACAAGCTCACACCATCGCACACCGATCACGGCATCCCTACCCCGCTGCGGCGGGCCGCACCAGCACCGGAATCTCCTTGTAGGCCGGCGTGGCGGTGATACGGGAGGCCAGGGAAAGCGCCATGAGCGGGGTCGCTTCCGGAAAGTACGCGGCAACGCAGCCTTCCGGAATATCGTAGGCCACGGCACGAAAACCGCTCAGTTGCCTCGGCACGCCGTCCTCGGCCAAGCCCTCGATATCGACGGCCCCACCGTCCTCGATGCCGCGCCGGGCCAGGTCCCGCTCATTCATGAACAGGACACGACGCCCGCCGAAAATACCGCGGTAGCGATCGTCCTGGCCATATACCGTGGTGTTGAACTGGTCGTGCGAGCGCACCGTCATCAAGGCGAGAACCTGGGGGCCGACCCGGCGCCGGGCGCGATGGACGGGTCCTGCGGCCATGGCATGGACGCGGAATTCGGCCCGGCCGCTGGCCGTGTTCCATTGCCGCCGGGCCGCTGCGTTGGGGAGCCAGAAGCCCCCCGGCTGGGCGATCCGGGCGTCGTAAGCGGCAAAACCCTCGAAGACGCCGGCCAGACAGGCCTCGATGCGGCCACGGATGGCACCATAGTCGGCGGCCATCTCCCCCCAGGGCGCCGCGCCGGGCAAGAGGGCCTCCCCCAGGGCGCAGACCAGGGCAGGTTCGCCGCGCATGGCTGGGGAAAGGGGCTCTTGGATGCCACGGCTGGCGTGGGTCATGCTCATGCTGTCTTCCACCGTCACCACTTCGTGACGGTCCCGGTCGGTACGCCCAAGGGCAGGCAGGATGAGCCCCAGGCGCCCGGGGTGCAGGTGCGTGCGATTGAGCTTGGTCGCCACGTGGACGGTCAGCTCACAGCTCTCCAGGGCCGCCCGCACCCGCGGCCCGTCAGGAATCGCCACCCCGAAATTGCCCCCCAGAGCCAGGAAACCATGCAGGGTGCCCTCCAGCAAGCCCTTGGCGACGCCCACGGCGTCCAGCCCAGGTGCCCGCTGCACCGGCACCCCGAAGACGGCCTCCAACTGGTCGAGGAATCGCGCCGGTACCTTGCCGGTGGCGCCCATGGTCCGGTTGCCCTGCACGTTGGAGTGCCCGCGCACCGGTACCGCACCGGCCCCAGGCCGCCCCACGTTACCCTTCAACAAGAGCAGGTTGACGATGGTCTGAAC
>SSTB01000240.1 GCA_009469665.1 Azonexaceae bacterium
GACAACAGAATACCTGATCCCATTGTTTTGTCTCGTGCGAAGATACCCCTATAACCTGCTGCAACAGATCTCTTCTTCGAACCTAGGGCGAAAACGTGTCCGCAAGGGCCCGCCACTGCGAGCAGTTGATATCCAGATTAGCTCTGATCATGGCAGATTCAAATTTCATGCTTTGGACAAATATCATGTGAATTTTCGTCTCAGCAGTGGGATTTGGTCGAATGGATTAGTCCTTCTGCTTTCCGTTGCTGGGGTTCTTCCAACCAGGCAAAAAGCTGAGACTTAGCCACCCAACAATAAGACAGCGTAGATTTTGCCGTTGGCAATTCACACACCTCAGATCGGCGGCTGACCCTCCTAGGTTGTACGTTGGTTGCTCGGATATAAGTGAGCAGAATAGCGTTCGTCAATACAGGACGACGCGACATTGCGGTGCCTGTTTCCTTTGTATTGAACACTACGGTCTAAAATTGATCTCCAAAATCATTCGTTTCTTTGCCCGCATAATGGAAATTACCAGTTCGATGCGATATTTGGTTTGACGGGGGATCAGTTCGCCACCCGTATCTGTGGGAAAACGCGCTGATCACCCGTTACGTGCGCCGAGCGTATTGTCGGCACTTGCCTTGCATTGATTTCAATGGGCAGGCACGGCGTAGAGAACGGCATGAAAATTATATATGGGAGCGGCACCGCACATGGCGATTGATAGATATCCAAAGTTGGAGATTCCGCAAACGTTGGCGGCAGGTCCGGGGCCAGGCCACACGGATGAAAGGGTGCTACAGGCCTTCGCGACAGCCGGTGTTGCCGATCATATGCAGAGTGATGTGTTACGAGGATTGATTGAATGTAAGCACATGCTTCGGGAACTTTGGGGTACCACAAACATACATACGTTCGCAGTGGCTGGCACTGGCTGGAGTGGACTTGATGCGATGTTTTCCGCAGTTATGCCTGGTGACAAAGTCGTTGCCTTTAGCAACGGAACATTCTCTAGTATTGATGCACTCACTCTCAGAATAAAGGCGGCAACCCCTGATGAACTGGCGGAGGATTCGCTCAACCCGCTGGCTAAAAGTGTAGTTGTTATTAAAGCGGAACACGGGGAGTCTGTGTCTGAAGAGTGTATAGACGCTGCACTTGAGGAACACCAGCCCAAATGGGCTTTCATGGCTCACTGGGAGACTGGGTCTGGGCGCATCAACGATATCCGGGCTTTCTCGGATGCATGTAAACGTCATGGAGTGATGGGATTGGTAGATGCAGTCTCCTCCTTTGGGGTGGAGGCATTCGCAATCGACGATTACCCGGGAGTCGTAGCGTGGGCATCGTGCCCCCAGAAGGGACTTTGCTGCCTTCCCCTGACCTATGCACCCGTAAGTTTCCGCGATGTCTATATTGATACGCTAATAAAAAATGGTGCCTATACGTACGTCCACCATCCGATCTTTGAGGCGCGACACTGGGGGATCATTGGAGGGCAGGACGTCGAGAAAGGCACTTATCATAGAACGCACTCACCTTATGCCGTGGCCGCCTTTCATGAGTCTTTGCGGTTGGCATTGAAGGAGGGTCTTCAGAAGCGCGCTGAGTCATATCGTAAGCACGAGGTCGCCTTGAGGGAAGCAGTGACTACTATGGGATGCGAAGTTACCTCGGATATGAGCAGCTTGGTCGTGCTGAACTTGCCCGCGGATTTGTCAGGGCGTGAAGGGGAATTGGTCGAGCTGTGCCGAGCCAATGGATTTGGTCTCTGGCCGACATTGTCCGAGCCAATACAGGTTCGCATTGGAATACTCAATCAGCTAAATGCTGGGGCCGTCAGGGATATCGTTGGCCGCTTTATGGATGTCCTCCTTGAGATGGGATGCGATGTGGATCGCGCTCGCGTTGGAGAAGTGATGGACAAGCATTTTCCCGTAGATTGCGTAGCCTGACTAGAATCGAGGTATTGCTGGCCCACGGTTGTTTCGGCTGATAGCGATTAAATCGCCAGTGGTATGGATTAATCTGCTAGTTCAGCGGCTGATAAGGCTTGTTGCCTAGGCAAGTCACAACTTTTATCAAAGAGGTTTTAGTGATGGGAAAACCATCAGTATTTGTGACTCGACGTTGGCCAAATGCCGTCGAGTCCCGACTGTCCGAGACATACGATACTACATTCAACAGGCAGGATAGAGCACTAACTCCGACGGAGCTTAAAGAGGCGCTCATAAAGTATGACGCTATATTGCCAACCGTCACAGATAGCTTGAACGCTGAAGTACTAGATGTCGCCTCACCTAAGACGAGGTTTCTGGGAAATTTCGGTGTCGGTTACAGTCATATCTGTGAAGAGTCAGCTCGCGCCCTGGGATTGACAGTAACAAACACACCAGGTGTTTTATCGGAGTGCACTGCCGATCTGACTATAATGCTGATGTTGATGGTAGCCCGCCGCGCCGGCGAAGGCGAGCGGGAATTGCGCTCGGGTAAGTGGTCGGGTTGGGCGCCAACACACATGGTCGGCACGAAGGTGTCAGGAAAGAGATTGGGCATTATCGGTTTCGGAAGAATTGGCCAGGAAGTAGCTCGCCGTGCGCATCATGGCTTCGGCATGAACGTTGTTGTTTACAATCGAAGTGCCATAAGTAGTAAAGCTCTTGCCGAGTGCGGTGCACGTCAGGTGGACACATTAGATGAGCTGATACCGCAATGTGATTTTCTATCGTTACACTGTCCCGGCGGTTCATCCAATCGCCACCTTATCAACGCGGAAAGGCTGCGCCTTATGAATAGAGATGCATACATCATCAACACCGCCCGAGGCGAAGTTATTGATGAGTTCGCTCTCGCCGAAGCGCTAGAAGATGGCAGCATTGGCGGGGCAGCCCTGGACGTCTTCGAGGGTGAACCAATAATCAATGCGAGTTTGCTGGAGTGTGGTAAGACCGTACTGCTGCCACACCTAGGCAGCGCAACTCTTGAGACTCGTCAGGCTATGGGATTTCGCGTAATTGAGAATCTGGATGACTTTTTCGAAGGACGAGAGCCCAGAGATCGCGTTATTTAGCGTGTCAGCACTTGCGTTTAATCTCTATTCACTATTCGGGTATTTTAAGATGAATACACGTCAAAAATTGGCTGGCTTCTTTACAGAAGGCGTGGCAGATAGCGATCCTGAAGTCTATGCGAGCATCCAGGATGAGTTGCATAGACAACGAGATGAGATAGAGCTGATTGCCTCTGAGAATATCGTCTCCAAAGCCGTTATGGAGGCGCAGGGTACCGTATTGACGAACAAATACGCAGAAGGTTATCCAGGCAGACGATACTATGGGGGCTGCCAACATGTAGATGTCACTGAGAACCTGGCAATTGAACGAGCCCAAGAGCTGTTCGGTTGTGCCTTCGCTAACGTCCAGCCCAACTCCGGTTCCCAAGCTAATCAGGGAGTGTTCCAGGCCCTTCTCGAACCCGGCTGTACGATTATGGGGATGAACCTGGCTTCTGGAGGCCATCTTACCCATGGGGCGGCGCCGAACCAGTCCGGAAAGTGGTTCGAAGCAGTTCAGTATGGTGTAAGTCCACGAGATA
>SSTB01000241.1 GCA_009469665.1 Azonexaceae bacterium
CTGGCCACCGACGCCATCGCCGCCGTTCCCACCGCCGTGGTCGCCAGCATGACCACGGACCAGATCGCCGCCCTCACCACCGACCAGGTACGCGCCCTGTCCACGGCCCAGATCGCCGCCCTTACCAATGACCAGGTCGTCGCCCTCGGCACCGCCCAGTTCGCTGCCTTCCAGACCAGCCAGATCCAGGCCTTCACGTCGACCCAGTTCCCGGCCGTCGAAACCATCGATCTCGCCGCCCTGTCCACCGCCCAGATCGTCGCCCTCACCACGGCCCAGGCGGCCTCGCTGACCTCGGCCCAACTGGCGGCGCTGACCACCGCCCAGGTGAGCGCCCTGGAAACTGCCGACGTGGCGGCCATTTCCGCCACCGTCATCCCTGGTCTCACCACGGCCCAGACCCACACCCTGTCGGTGGCTCAACTCACCGCCCTGACCACCGCCCAGGTGCGCGCCCTGGAAACCGCCGACCTCGCCGCCCTCGACAGCGACCAGATCGCCGGCCTCAGCACCGCCCAGGTCGCCAGCCTCACCACGGGCCAGATCGTCGCCCTGTCCACCGACCAGATCACCTACCTCACCACGGCCCAGGTCGCCGCCCTCACCAGCACCCAGTTGCGGGCCCTGGAAACCGTCGACGTGGCCGCCCTCACCACGGCCCAGATCGCCGCCCTGTCGTCGAGCCAGATCGCCTCCCTGACCACCGATCAGTTCGCCTCCCTGACCACCGCTCAGATCGCCGCCATCGAAAACGCCGACATCCCTGCCCTGACCACGGCCCAGATCGTCGCCCTCACCACGGATCAGGCCCCGGCCCTGCGCACGGGCCAGGTAGCCGTCCTGACCACCGCCCAGATCGTCGCCCTGGAAAGCGCCGACCTGGCCGCGCTCACCACGGCCCAGATACAGGCCATGACCACGGCCCAGATCGCCAAGCTCACCACGACCCAGATCTCCAAGCTCACCACCGCTCAGGTGGCCGCCCTCGAGACGGCCGACATCGTCGCCCTGTCCACGGCCCAGGTGCAGCAATTGACCACCGCCCAGGTGGCCGCGCTCACCACCGCCCAGGTGGCCGCCCTCACCACCGCCCAACTGACCACCCTGACGACGGCCCAGATCGCCGCCCTGACCACCACCCAGGCCCCGGCGCTCACCACCACCCAGGTTCAGGCCCTGACCACCGCCCAGGTCGCCGCCATCGAGACCGCCGATCTCGCGGCCCTCACCACGGCCCAGGTCGCCGCCCTCACCACCAGTCAGATCGTCGCCCTGGGCACCGCCCAGCTCGCCGCCCTGACCACGGCCCAGATCGCCGCCATTGAAACCGTCGATCTCGCGGCCCTGTCGGTCGCTTCCATCCAGAGCCTCACCACCGACCAGGTGGCCAACCTCACCACCGCGCAGGTCGCCGCCCTCACCACCGCCCAGGTGGCGGGCATGGAAACCGCCGACATCGCCGTCCTGACGCCCACCCAGGTCGCCGCGCTGACCACGGCCCAGATCGCCAAACTGACCACGGCCCAGGTCGTCGCCCTCACCTCGGACCAAGTTCCTGCTATCGAAACCGCCGATCTCCAGGCCATGACCACGGCCCAGATCGTCGCCCTGACCACGGCCCAGACGGCCACGCTGACCACGGCCCAGATTGCCGCCCTCACCACCGCCCAACTCCGGGCGCTGGAGACGGCGGACATCGCCGGCCTCAACAACGGGCAGTTGCAGGCCCTCACCACTGCCCAGGCGGCGGCCCTCACCACGGCCCAGGTGGCGGCCATTCCCACCAACCGCATCAGCGCCCTGGAAACGGTTGATCTCGCCGCCCTGACCACGGATCAGAGCGTCGCGCTGTCCACCGCGCAGGTGGCCAACCTGAGCACGGCCCAGGTGGCGGCCCTCACCACCACCCAGGTGCGCGCCCTGGAGACCGGCGACATCGCCGCCCTGACCAGCGACCAGCTTCCCGCCCTGACCACCACCCAGGTGGCGGCGCTGACCACTACCCAGATCGTGGCCCTGGCATCCACTCAGGTCGCCGCCCTCACCACCGCCCAGATCGCCGCCCTCACCACCGCCCAGATCCGGGCTCTGGAAACGGCCGACATCGCGGCGCTGTCCACCGCCCAGATCGTCGCCCTGACCACTGCTCAGGCCGCTGCGTTGACCACGGCCCAGGCCGCGGCTCTCACCACCGACCAGATCGTCGCCC
The DNA here is from genome assembly GCA_009469665.1 of Azonexaceae bacterium. The sequence goes on from SSTB01000241.1 coordinate 2,210, forward strand.
TGGAAACCGCCGACTTGGCGGCCCTCAGCACCGATGCCATCGCCGCCCTGAGCACCAGCCAGATCGCCGCCCTTACCACCACCCAGGTCGCCAACCTGACCACGGATCAGGTCCGCGCCCTGGAAACCGCCGACGTGGCAGCCCTTACCACCGCCCAGGTGGTCGCCCTCGGCACGGCCCAGTTCGTTGCCCTGGCGACGGCCCAGGTCGCTGCCCTCACTACGGCCCAGGCCGCCGCACTGCAGACGGTCGATCTGGCTGCCCTCTCCACCGCCCAGATTCGCGCCGTCGAAACGGTCGATCTCGCCGCTCTGTCCACAACGCAGATCGCCGCGCTTACCACCGCCCAGGTCGCCGCCCTCAGCACAGCCCAGATCGCAGCGCTCACCTCGGACCAGGTGGCGGCCTTGTCCACCACGCAATTCCAGGCCCTCACAACCGGCCAGGTCTCCGCCCTCACCACGGCCGATATCGCCGCACTGACCACGGATCAAGTTGTCGCGCTCACTACAGCCCAGGCTGCCGCCCTCACCGCATCTCAGGCCGCCAAGCTGACCACCGCCCAACTGGCCGTGCTCGAGACCGCAGATCTGGTGGCCCTGACCACAACCGCCCTCGCCGGCATGACCACCACGCAGGTCGCTTCCCTCACCACCGCCCAGGTGGCGGCCCTGACCACCGACCAGATCGCCGCCCTCACCACGGGCCAGGTGGCCGCGCTGGAAACCGTGCAGATCGGCGCCCTGTCCACCAGCCAGCTCAGCCACCTGACCACGGCCCAGATCGTCGCCCTGACCACTGACCAGGCCTCCAGCCTCACCACCACTCAATTCGCAGCCCTCACCACCGCCCAGGTGGCGGCTCTCGAGACCGTCGATCTCGCCACCCTCTCAACCGCGCAGATCGTCGCCCTCACCACCTCCCAGGCCGCCGCGCTGACCGGCAGCCAGGCCGCCGCCCTCACCCTGGACCAGCTTGCTGCCCTGCAGACAGCCGACCTCGCCAGCCTGAGCACCACGGCCGTCCAAAGCCTGACCACCACCCAGGTCGCCAACTTGACCACCGCCCAGGTGGCCGCCCTCACCACCACCCAGATTGCCGCCCTGGAAACCGTCGATCTCCAGGCCCTGTCGCCGCAGCACATCGCCGCCCTGACCAGCGCCCAGTTCGCCGCCCTCAGCACCACGCAGCTCGCCGCCCTGACCACCGGCCAAGTGGCGGCCATTTCCACCGCCAACCTCGCCAGCCTGACCACGGCCTCGGTGCGCAGCCTGGGCAGCGACCAGATCGCGGCGCTCACCAGCGCCCAGATCGTCGCCCTCACCACCGCCCAGGTCCATGCCTTGGAAACCGAGGACATCGCGGCTCTGACGACCAATCAGGCCGGTTGGCTGACTTCGGGCCAGATCGCCGCCCTCACCACCGCCCAACTCGTCGCCCTCACCACCAGCCAGGTACCGCAACTGGTGGTGACCGGCATCGCCGCCCTCAGCACCGCCCAGGTGGCGGCCCTGGAAACGGCGGACTTCGCTGCCCTGACCACCGACCAGATCATCGCCCTGACCACTGAGCAAGTGGCTTCCCTGGGCACGGCCCAGCTCGTCAGCCTGACCACCGATCAGATTGCCGCCCTGCAGACCGCGGACCTGGCCGTCCTGTCCAGCAGCCAGATCGCCGCCCTGTCCACCGACCAGGTCGCCGCCCTGAGCTTCGAACAGGTCCTCGCCCTGAGCACGGCCCAGATTCGCGCCCTTGAAACCGCCGACGTGGCAGCCCTGACCACCGACCAGGTCTCCCTCCTCAGCCCGACCCAGGCCGGCGCCCTCACTTCGGCCCAGCTCGTCGCCCTGTCCACCACGCAATTGCAGGCGCTCCAGCCGGCCGCCCTGGCCGCCCTTTCCACCGCTGTCGTCCCCGCCCTCTCGACCGCCCAGGTGGTGGCGCTCACCGATGACCAGCTCCTCTCGTTGACCACGGCGCAGATTCGCGTTCTGGAAACTGCCGATCTCGCCGCCCTGACCACGGCCCAGTTGCAGGTTCTCGATCCCACCCAGGTCGCCGCCCTCACCTCCGCCCAGATCGTCGCCCTCTCCACCGCCCAGGCGGCGGCCCTGACCACCGACCAGATCAGCGGCCTCACCACCGCCCAGGTGGCAGCCCTGGAAACCGTCGATCTCGCCGCCCTGACCACGGCCCAGATCGCCGCCCTGGAAACCGCCGACGTCGCCGCGCTCACCACGGCCCAGATCGTCGCGCTTTCCACCGCCCAGGTCGCCGCCCTGGCCACCGACCAGATCCGCGCCCTGACCACGGCCCAGGTGGCCGCCATCCAGACCGTCGATCTGGTGGAACTGTCCACCACCCAGGTGGCGGCCATGACCACCGCCCAGATCGCCGCCCTCACCACCGCCCAGATCGCCGCCCTCACCACCGCCCAGGTGCAGAACCTGACCACGGCCCAGGTCGTCGCCCTGACCAGCGCCCAGGTGGCGGCCTTGGAGACCGCCGACCTGGTGACCCTGAGCACCGATCGCATTGCCGCCCTGGATACCGTCGACGTGGCGGCCATGGGCACGACCCAGATCGCCGCTCTGACCACCGACCAGGTGCAGGCCCTGACCACGGCGCAGATCGTCGCTCTCTCCAGCGACCAGTTCGTCGCCCTGGGCACTGCCGGCATCGCCGCCCTCACCACCGACCAGTTGGTCGCGGTCGAATCGGGCGATCTCGCCGCCCTCACCACCGCCCAGATCGTCGCCCTGAGCACCGATCACGCCGCAGCCCTGTCGTCGCGGCAGTTGTCGGCCCTGAGCACCGCGCAACTGGCGGCCATGGAGACTGCCGACCTCGCCGCAGTCACCACGGCAGCCCTGCAGGGCCTTACCACGGCCCAGGCCGCCAACCTCACCACGGCCCAGGTCGCCAATCTGACCACCGACCAGATCGCTTCCATCAAGACCTCGCCCCTGGCGGCGCTCACCACGGCGCAGATCGCCGCTCTGGCCACCGACCAGGCCGCAGCGCTCACCAGCACGCAGTTGCAGGCCCTCACCACCGCCCAGGTGGCGGCCATCGAGACCGCCGATCTTGCGGCCATTACCGCCGCCCGCTTCGCCACCCTGCGCACCTCCAGCATCGCCGCCCTGACCACGGACCAGATCGTGGCCATCACCACGGATCAGGCCGCCGCCCTCACCTCGGCCCAACTGGCGGCCATGAGCACCGCCCAGGTCGCGGCCCTGGAAACCGCCGACCTGGTCAACATCGCCACCACCGTGGTGCCCAGCTTCACCACCGCCCAGGTGGCAGCCCTCACCACGGACCAGGTCGCGGCGCTCACCACCGACCAGGTCGCAGCCCTGGAAACCGCCGACGTCGCCGCACTCACCACGGCGCAGATCCAGGCCCTCACCACCGCCCAGATCCAGGCCCTCACCACCGCCCAGGTGGCAGGTCTCACCTCGGCCCAGGTCGGGGCTCTGGAGACCGTCGATCTGGCCGCCCTGACCACGGCTCAGGTCGCCGCCATCGAAGGCGTTGATCTGGGAGCCCTGAGCACGACCCAGATCGTGGCACTTACCACGGATCAAGTCGGCGCCCTGACAACAGCCCAGATCGTTTCGCTGACCGCAGCCCAGGTGGCGGCCCTCACCACCGACCAACTCGGCGCGCTCTCCACCGCCCAGGTGGCGGCCATCCAGGGCGGAGACCTGGCTGCCATGAGCACCGATCAGATCGTCGCGCTTTCCACGGCCCAGGTTGCCGCGCTGACCACGGCCCAGATCGTCTCCCTCACCTCCGCTCAGGTCCAGGCCCTGGAGACGGTGGACGTCGCTGCCCTAACCACCGCTCAGGTAGCCGCCATCCAGGGCAGCGACTTGGCAGCCATGACCACCGGCCAGATCGTCGCCCTGGGTACCGACGTCTCCGCCCTGACCACGGCCCAGATCGTCGCCCTGACCACGGTGCAGTACGCCAACATGACCACGGATCAGATTGCGGCCCTGACCACCACCCAGGTCGAAGCCATGCAGATCACCGACCTGCAGGCCCTCACCACGGCCCAGATCGAAGCCCTCACCACCGCCCAGATCGGGGCCCTCACCACCGCCCAGATCTTCGCCCTGACCTCGGCCCAGGTGGCGGCCATCGAGACCGCCGACATCGCCGCCATGACCTCGGAGCAATTCGGCGCCCTGAAGACCTCTCAATTCGCGGCCCTCACCACCGACCAGATCGCCGCCATCGAGACCGCCGACATCGCCGCCCTCACCACGGCCCAGCTCTCGCACCTCAGCATGCCGCAGCACGACGCCTTCACCGGCGGCCAGCTGGGCGCGATGACCGCTGAGCAATTGGCTGCGCTGGCCCTATCCACCCCGCTGGTCCTCGACCTGAACGGGGACGGCGTCGATACCGTGGGCCTCTCCGCCGGCGTCGAATTCGACTTGAACGCCACCGGCCAGGCGGTCGCCACCGGCTGGGTCGGCAAGGATGACGGCCTGTTGGCCATCGACCTGGACGGCAACGGCCGCATCGACGACGGCCGCGAACTGTTCGGCAGTGCCTTCATCCTGGAGGATGGCAGCACCGCCGCGAATGGCTTCGAGGCCCTGGCCAGCCTGGACGACAACGGCGACGGTGTCGTCGATGCGGCGGACAGCGGCTTCGCCAGCCTCGTGGTGTGGAAGGACGTGAATCAGGATGGCACCAGCCAGACTGACGAACTCTTCGACCTCAGCGCCCTGGACATCACTGCCCTGGGCACCGGCGCTACGGCCTCCACGGCCCTGGACGACGGCAACTGGCTGGGCCTTACCGGCAGCTACAGCACAGCCGACGGGGCCACCCACGCCCTGGCGGACGTCTGGTTCCAGACCGCGCCCGCCGAGGCCCCTGCGGCCCCCAGCACTGCGGCCGATGAAACCGCCCTGTTCTCGGAAGACGACTTCCTCATGCCGCCGGCGAGCGACAGCCAGGACTGGTTGCTATAAGATCGCCGCGTCCCGAACCACAGCCGGCGGGGGCCTCCCCTGCCGGCTGTTTTCTTGAGCCAGCCCCCATGACCGAAACCCGTGCCGCCGACCTGGATACCGCCCTGGCCGAGGCCCGCAGCCTTGCCGCCGCGGACGCCCTCGACCCCATGGCGGTCATCGGACTGGCCGACCGCCTGGGAGGCGCCGGTCGCACGGCCGAGGTGGTCGATTTCTACCGGCTCTGGCTGCAACACACCCACTCGCCTCTGGCCCACATCGTCCGCTTCAACCTGGCCGTCGCCCTCACCCAGATCGATCGATTTGCCGAGGCCGAGGAAAGCTACCGCAAAGCGATTTTTGAAAAGCCGGATTTCGTCCAGGCCTGGTTCAACATCGGCACTGTCATCGAGCGCCAGGGGCGAGCCCCCCAGGCCCTCGCCGTCTGGCAGTCCATGCTCGACCACCCCCTAGTCGGCCCCCAGCTCAACCGGGATCTCTACATCCTGGTTCTCAACAGCATGGGCCGCCTGCAGGAAGAGAACCGCAATTTCCACGCGGCAGAAGAAAAACTGGCCGCCAGCCTGAGCGTCGATCCAGACCAACCCAAGGTCATCCAGCACTGGGTCCACCTGCGCCAGAAGCAGTGCGCATGGCCGGTGTTCTGTGACTTCCCCGGCCTCTCCGTGGGCAACATGCTGCGCGCCACCTCCCCCCTGGCCATGCTCTCCGCCAGCGACGACCCGGGGCTGCAACTTGCTACCGCGGTCCACTTCGCCCAGGAACGCATCAACACCCGCGTTCCCGTTCTGGCTCCCTCCCAGGGCTATGCCCATCCCCGCCTGCGCTTGGGCTTCCTGTCATCGGACTTCTGCCTGCACGCCGTGTCCCTGCTCACCGTCGAACTCTTCGAACTGCTCGACCGCGAACGCTTCGAACTCTACGGCTTCTGCTGGAGCCGGGAAGACGGCTCGGCCATGCGGGCCCGCGTCATCCGCGCCTTCGACCACTTCTTCAAGATCGGCGGCCTGGACGACGCCACCGCGGCCCAGGCCATCCGCCAGAACGAGATCGACATCCTCATCGACCTGCAAGGCCTCACCTCGGGCGCCCGGCCCAACATCGTCGCCTACCGGCCGGCGCCGGTGCAGATGACCTACCTGGGTTTCCCCGGCCCCACCGGCCAGCCGGGAATCGACTACGTCATCGCCGATCGCTACCTCATCCCCGACGCCGAACGTCCCTATTACACCGAGAAACCCCTCTATCTCCCCAAGGTCTTCCAAAGCAGCGACCGCCAGCGCCCCGTGTCACCTTTACCCACCCGGCAGCAGTGCGGACTGCCCGAGGCCGGATTCGTGTATTGCTGTTTCAACAACAACTACAAATTCACCGAGGCCATGTTCGAAACCTGGCTGCGCATCCTGACGCGGGTTCCCGACAGCCTCCTCTGGCTGCTGTCCGACAACCCCTGGGCCCAGGCCAACCTCACCGCCCGGGCCGAGGCCCGCGGCATCGACAAGGGCCGCCTCCTCTTCGCCCCGAGGGTTGCGCCGCCCGACTACCTCGCCCGCTACACCGCGGCCGACCTCTTCCTCGACGCCTATCCCTTCAACGGCGGCACCACCGCAAACGACGCGCTGTGGATGGGGCTCCCCGTCCTCACCCTCTCCGGCCGCACCTTCGCCTCCCGCATGGCCGGGGGCCTGCTCACTTCCCTAGGCGTACCCGAACTCATCGCCACCGACTTATCCGCGTACGAGGAAAAGGCCGTCGCCCTGGGCAAGGACCCCGCCCGCCAACGGGAACTGCGCCGCCGCGTCGAAGAGGCGCGGCAAACGTCGCCGCTGTTCGACATGCCCGGCTTCGTGCGGGATTTCGGCGACGCCATCGCCGGGGTGGCGATGCGGCGCTGAACCGCCAGCGCGATGCCCCTGCGGCATTCCATGGGGACGAGCACCGTACGCTGTGCGATCGCGGACAAAATCTCAGCCCGGAGGGTCTTGCTTGCCCTGGGCGTAGCCGAGCAATTCAGGCGCCCCGTCTCCCGATCAATATGCCCCGGCGGACTGATGGCCGTGCCCCGCGAGGGCCAAGCGCTTCGGACAACGTTCTTCGCCGCGAAAGCGCGATGATGCAGACATCGAGAAGGATCACGCAGCCCATGATCACCAGAACCCAGGAGAAGACTGGTCCGTAGAAGATGTGAACCGCCCGCGGACCGGAGGAGGAACCGAGCAGGGCCAGCATCGAGTCGAAAAATCCTGTTCGAAGCGGCTGCCGCAAATACTGCAACCTTATGGACTCCAACTCCCGCTGCTCTTCGCGCTAATGCAACTTGCGCCAGCGCATCCGCCAAAATCCCCAGGCCATGAGGAGTGCTCCCGCAATGAACTTGTTTGGCAGGAGTGTCGTCATGAAGTTGCTGACGCGGAGTTGCGATCCGCAAGCGCAGGCGAGGCTGAAGACGGCAGGGCCAGCATCGCTCTCGAACTCGGACGAACCATACCCGTTCAGCGCTTGAGCACCAAGCCCTGCCCCGTGGGCAAGGGGAAGACCCGGTAGCCCCGGGCCTCGAACCAGGGGTCTTCCGCCTGTTTCTGTTTGCGATAGACCCCTGCCCATTCATAGTCGTCGAGGATGACGATGCCGCCGCTCACCACGCGGTCGAAGAGTCCCTCCAGGGCGGCGAGCTCGCCTTCGGCGTTGTTGAGGTCGATGTGTAGGTAGGCGAGTTTTTCCGGCATGCCCTGGGCGAAGGAATCGGGGATGAAGCCGGCGATGAGCCGCACCTGGGGATAGGCGGCGAAGCGGGCCTTGACCTTGTCGAAGAAGCCCGCTTCCTGACCGGCGAAGTGGTGGCCTTCGACCGGGTTGTAGTCGAAGGTGTCGTAGCCCCAGAAGGTCTTGGGAAAGGCGGCTCCCCCCAGGTAGTCCATGACGGTCTTGATGCCGGTTCCGGTGTAGACGCCGCACTCGGCGAAATCGCCCTCCAGTTGGACGCAATGGAAGGCCGCGCAGGCGAGAATGTAGCGCCGCCAGGCGATGGCCTGGTCGGCGTCGTTCTGGATGTTGGAGCCCCAGGCCTCGCGGAAAGCGTCGTCTTCGAAGAGGGAGTTGTTGCGCCCCCAGGTCAGGAGGTTGTCGCCGAGGTAGACGCCCGAAGTGAGCAGTTTTTTGGCTTCTTCGAGCAGGGCCATGAAGCGGACCGGATCGCTGATCCCCCAGGATTTGGGCGTGGAAAAGTTGATCACCTGTTCAAGGGAAAGGGGTTTCAGACGGGGGAGGTCCATGGGGATACGCCTCTGAGGATGGCCGTGCCGGTGAAGGGGAGAGGATGCCGGAAGCGCCGGAACGCGGCGCGGGGCCATGCTACCAGCTTGGCCCGCCCGGGGAAACGTCCCCTCCGGGTGACGCCGCGTCGATCTCTGATGCCAGGGCGCAGCTGCCGCTTTACAATCCCGCGTCCGCCGCCTTCGTCACTCCCCCAGGAGCGACTTCCCCCGCCGCCCATGAAAGCTCTGCTCCGCCCTTACCGTTACGTCGTGATCCTGGCGGCGGGGATCAGCTTCTTCCTCAATCTGCTTCTGTTGGCGCCGACCTTCTACATGATGCAGATTTTCGACCGGGTGTTCATGAGCCGCAGCCTGGACACCCTGGGCTGGCTGTCCTTCATCGTCCTGCTCATGCTGCTTTTCTACCTGGCGGTCGATTGGCTGCGGGGCCGCATGATGACCAGCGCCGCCCTACTTTGTGACCGCCTCCTCGGCGAGCGGGTCCTGCGCGTCGTCCTGGACGACGCCGTGCAGCCCGGCTTCGGCCGCCACGGCTTCCTCATGCGGGACGTCGCCGCCATCCGCCGCTTCATCGCGGGCAATGGCCTAAGCGCCCTGCTCGACAGCCCCTGGCTGCCGGTCATGCTGCTGCTCATTTTCCTCTTCCACCCGGTCCTGGGCCTTCTTGCCTTCGTGTGTTCGGCGGCGCTGGTCATTCTGGCGGTTTTGAACAATCGCGTCAGCCAGAAGCCGGTGGAAGACCTGCAAATGGTCAGCCGCAAGGCCAGCGGCTATATCGATTCCAGCCTGCGCAACGCGGAAGTGGTCCGCGCCATGGGCATGTTTCCCGCCCTCGCCCAGCGCTGGGACGCCATCAATCACCAGGCCCTGCGCCATCAGCACGAAAGTGGGCGCATTTCGGCGCTGGTGAGTGGTCTCTCACGCTTTTCCCGCCAGATCGTCCAGGTCATCATGGTCGGGGCCGGGGCATACCTGGTGGTGGGGCAGAACGCTACGCCGGGCATCATGCTCGCCACCACCCTCATCCTGGGCCGCGCCCTGGCCCCGGTAGAGCACCTGATCGCGAGCTGGAAGGACATCCTCGAAGCCCGCGCCGCTTACCGCCGCCTGGAAGAGGCCTTCGCGCAAAGCGCCCACCAGGCGCCGCGCACCCGCCTGCCCGAACTCAAGGGCGCCCTGGAAGCCGACCGGGTGGTCTATGCCCTGGCCCCCAACAGCCCTCCCCTGGTCAAGGGAGTCAGCTTTGCCCTGGCCGCGGGCGAATTCCTCGGCATCATCGGTGCCAGCGGCTCCGGCAAGTCGTCGCTCTTGCGCCTGCTCACCGGAACCTGGCGGCCCCAGGCCGGCAGCGTGCGCTACGACAACGCGGAAATCGCCCAGTGGCTGCCCGAGGAACTGGGGCGCCAGATCGGCTACCTTCCCCAGGACATCGAGCTTTTTCCCGGCACGGTAAGCGACAACATCGCCCGCATGGGCGTGCCTGACAGCGAGGCGGTGGTCACCGCCGCCCACCGCGCCGGCGTGCACGACATGATCCTGCGCCTACCCCAGGGCTACGACACCGAGATCGGCCCCGGTGGTGCGGCGCTTTCTGGAGGGCAGCGGCAGCGCATCGCCCTGGCCCGGGCGCTGTACGGGGGACCGCGCCTCCTCCTGCTCGACGAGCCCAATTCCAACCTGGATGCGGAAGGGGAAACGCTCCTGCAGCAGATCCTCGGCCAGTTGAAGGCAGAGGGCGTCACCCTGGTGGTGGTCACCCACCGTCGTTCCCTGGTGGCCGCCAGCGACAAGCTCCTGGTGCTGCGCGAGGGCGCCGTCGCCCTCTACGGGCCCAGCCGCGAGGTGGTGGAAAAGCTCTCCGGCGGAGGCGCCGCATGAAGGCGCTCCTGGCTTTCCTCGCCGGTCGGCCCGACCTGGATCCAGCGGAAAGGGAACTCCGGCTGTGGGCATTCGCGGCTGGCGCCACGGTCCTCCTGGCCGGCCTCGCCTTCCTGGCCTGGGGACTCCTCGCCCCCCTGGACGGCGCCGTGGTGGCCTCGGGCAGCATCCGGGTCGAGAACGCCCGGCAGCAGGTCCAGCATCAGGAAGGCGGCCTGGTAAAGCGCATCCTGGTCAAGAATGGCGACAAGGTGCAGAAGGACCAGGAGCTGCTTGAGATCGAGGATTTGCGGGTTTCCGCCAGTACCGGAATCATCCGCCAGAGCATCGCGGGAGAACTCGCCAAACAGGCGCGCCTCGCCGCGGAGCGGGATTTCCGCGAGCGCATCGTCTTTCCCCCCACCTTGACCCAAAAGGCCGACGATCCTTTCATCAGCAGTATCCTAGCCAAAGAGCAGGAGCTGTTCGAACAGCGACGCAGAACGCTGCACGAACAACTCGACGTTCTTGGCCAGCAGATCGCCGAAACCGGGCGAGAGATCGAAGCCACCCGGCAGCAGGTCGCCGCCGACGAGGCCTCCAGCAAGGCCATGGAGGACGAGCTCAAGGCCCATCAGGGTCTGCTGGAAAAAGGCTTCATCTCGCCCACCCGCATGTACGGCCTGCAACGCAGCGTGGCCGAGTATCGCTCCCGCCTGGCCGAGCACCGGGCGGACCTCTCCCGCGCCCTGCAAAAGCAGAACGACCTGCGTCTCAAGCAGCAGGATGTCCGCAACACGGCGCGCCAGACCGCCCTGGCCGAACTGAAGGATTCTTTCTCCCGCCTCGCGGACCAGGAGGAACAATTGCGCCCGGCGCAGGATGCAGACCGACGCCAGATGGTGCGCTCCCCCACCGACGGCGTCGTGGTCAACCTCAAGGCCAACACCATAGGCGCCGCCATCGGACCCCGGGACGCGATCATGGAAATCGTCCCGGAGAACCAGGAACTCATCGTCGAGGTGCGCCTGCCTCCGGATTCCATCCTGCAACTGCGTACCGGCATGGCGGCCGAAGTGCGACTCCTGGCCTACGACGCCCGCACGACGCCCCTGGTCGCCGGCCATCTGAAGTATCTCTCCGCCGACGTGTTGAGCGACCCCAATGGCGCCACCTATTACGTCGGCCAGGTGTCCCTGGACCCCCGCTCCCTTGCCGAGGCCCGCATCGACATCGTCCAGGCGGGCATGCCGGCAGAAGTGTATATCCGCACCACGCCGCGCACGGCTTTCCAGTACCTTGCCGACCCGGTCACCAGCTCCCTCACCCGGGCTTTTCGCGAGCGCTGACCGGGGAAGGGCGCGTGGCAGGGAAGCCCACGCGCGCGGCAGGGCAGGCGCGGATTAACAAGTCCTAACAGGGCGTAACAGCGCTGCCGCAGCCGACGGCCTAGATTCTGCCGGTCGCACGCCTCCCGGGCGTCGGAAAGGCCCCCATGAAATCCACCCTCGTCGTCGCCCTTGCCACTACCGCCCTTGCGGCCTGTAGCGCCCTGTCTCCTGGTCACGGGCACCCCCAAGGTCCACCCGTGGCCGTCGTGCCCCCGCCCGCCCAGGTGGAAGACGTTCCCGTCGGCCCGCCACCCCCCCGGCACGAACTGGCCGGCCCACCGCCCGCCGTAGGCCTGATCTGGATCGACGGTTACTGGAACTGGTCGGAAGGGCGGCACGCCTGGGTTCCCGGTCATTGGGAAGCGCCCCGTCCCGGCCACCACTGGGTACCCCGCCGCTGGGAACAGCGTGGGGGCCAGTGGGCCCTGCGCGGGGGCTACTGGAACCGACACTGAGGAGTGCCGGCTACGCTTGCAATCCTTTTGACAAGCCGCAACAATAGTCCTTCGGTACGAGAGGGGGCCACAAGCCCCCTTGCTTTTGGGCGAGTCCTTTCGCCGCCCTCCCTCCAGACAGGAGCCGCAATGCTGAAGTGGGTGTATATCTTCTGGCCGTCCTTCGCGACCGCCATCATCGGCGAAGCCGTGTTCTTCGCCTTCATCAATCCCCAGGAACTGTATCTGATGGGCAAGCCCGTCTATTGGAGCCCGCTGGCCATCTACTCGACGGGTTTCCTCATGTTCTGGGGGCTCACGGCCCTCACCACCTGGGCGATGCTTTTCTTCCTCAAACCGGCGGACGAAATCAACCGCCCCATCGAATCCCGGCCGGGCGCCGCGCGGGAACGCCCCCAGTCCTGAAGCGCTTGCGGGGGCAGCCACGGACGCCCTTGGGACAAGGGTTTCCGGGGCTTCAATAGCGCCTCGTGAATTGCTTCACGGGCTCGTTTTCGGGTTTCTGGGATCATCCATTCTAAGGACACGCCCTTTTGGAAACCCGCCATGCTGGCCCTCAAGAAAGACCTCTCGCAGCCCCCTCTCCCGGTTCCCCCAGGTGCCGCGATGAAGGCCGCCGAGGGTTTCGAGGTGGACCTGCGGGACGCCCTGGCCCACACCACGGTACGCGAACTGTCCCTGGAAGAGTTCCTGCGCGTGCGGGACGATCTCTCCCACCGCAAGGCATCCTGACCTAGAAACCTCAGTCGTAAAAACGCACCAAGGCCGGGTGATCGAAGTATTCGAGCAGCAGGCGCTCGACCCTGGCCTGCCAGCGGGCCGCGAATTCAGCCCTCTGCTCCGCCCCGGCCTCTCCCGCCAGTATGCCGCCCAGGAGTCGCGCCAGGGCGGGATCGCCCGGAACCGGGCCCAGATCGAGGCTCGCTGTGCAGCGCGCTCCCGTGTCGTCCCGGGTCAAACGAACATCGCCCGGCACGTCCGCAATAGCGAAGCCGAGGCGGCCACAGCGCCCGTAAGCCCCCCCCAGTCCCTTGAAGCCGCCCGAGCCGGCGGCCCCGGTCAGGAGTCCGAAGACGGCCGCCTGCACCCCTACCGTCCCTTCCGTTTCGCCGCGTCTGAACTCGACCCGCAGGCTCCCGCGCTGCGGGGGACCATCCGGGTAAAGGCGGCGCAGCATGCGACTGGCCAAGACGTAGGTTCCGGCAACCGTGGGACAGGAATGCCCAGCCAGACGCACTGCGTCCTCATAGCGATAGTGGAGGAGACCTTCACTGGACGCCCCGAGCAGCGCCGCCAGCGGGTCGACGACCGTGACCTCGGGCACTCGGGCAAAGAATTCTGGAAAGGACATGTCTGGCCCCAAAAGGGCGCAGTATGGCCTTGCCGGGGGGAAGCGGCCTTGATGCGCGTCAGGCGCGCTGGATCAGCTCGATCTTGTAGCCGTCGGGGTCTTCGGCGAAGGCGATGATCGTGCTGCCATGCTTCATGGGCCCCGCTTCGCGCACCACCTTACCGCCCCGGGCGCGGATTTCGGCGCAAGCTGCGGCTGCGTCGGGAACCGCCAGGGCGACGTGGCCGAAGCCGTTGCCAAGCTCGTAGGCCGCGGTATCCCAGTTGTGCGTCAATTCAAGGACCGCAGCTTCGCTTTCCGGCCCGTAGCCGACGAAGGCAAGAGTGAAACGGCCATCGGGGTAATCCTGTCGCCGCAGGAGCTGCATGCCGAGAACCTCGGTATAGAAAGCCAGGGAACGGTCCAGGTCGCCGACCCGGATCATGGTGTGCAGAATGCGCATGGGGTTTCCTCAAAAGGTGGGCAGGCCTGCCCCTCGGAGGCGAAGTTCGCGACGGCGTTCGCGCCAATCGGGACAGAGGCCTTCCACCAGGGACCAGAAGCGGGGACTGTGGTTCATTTCCCGCAGGTGGGCAAGTTCGTGCACGACGACGTAATCCACCAGGTTCAGGGGCATGAACCCCAGACGCCAATTGAGACGCACCACGCCGCGGCTGGAGCAGCTCCCCCAGCGGGTGCGAGCCGCGCTGAGGGCGATGGGCGGCACGGCAAGCCCCAACTGCGGCGCCCAGTGGGCGACGCGCTGCCCAAAAACTTCCCGAATGCGCTGCCGTAGCGCTCTTTCCAGGGCCGGCGCCGCAGCATCGGGGGCCTGGGGCAGACGAAGCTCACCGCCGTCGGCTGACCATCGCGCGCGGGCCGTTCCGCCGAACCGGAGCCCCAGCTCGCCCCCCAGCCACGGCAGGCGCGCACCCTCGGCCAGAGGGAGTGCGGCGGAAAGCGTCCGTTCCCGCCAACGGTCCAGGTGCTCGACCACCCAGACACCGTGACGCCGCACGACGTCGTCTATGGCAGCCAGGGTGGCGCTCGCCGGGGCACCGACGATCAAGCCCCGGTGATCGATGCGAAGCCCCACGGTGCGCCGGCGGCTGCGGCGCAACAGGTAGGGAACATCCCGGCCGGCGAGCCGGACGCTGCGGGCGACAGCCTCAGGCAGCGCCACCGGTTTCCGGATAACGGTGGGGCGAGATGCGGCGCATTTCGCCCTCGATCCAGGCCTCGGCGCGATCGTTGATTTCCTGTTCCGAGAGTCCCGTCGCATCGAAGGCCGGGCCGATGCTGACCGTGATGGTCCCGGGGCGCTTGAGGAAGGCCTGGCGGGGCCACAGCTCGCCGGCATCGTGGGCCACCGGGACGACCTTGCAGCCGACATGGTTGGCCAGGTAGGCGCCGCCGACCTTGTAGCGCCGTTTCTGTCCCGGCGCGACCCGCGTCCCTTCGGGAAAGACGATGACGTAGCAGCCGTCTGCCAGCCGCTCGCGCCCCTGTTCGACGACCTGATCCAGGGCCTGCCTGCCTGCCGTGCGATCGATGGAGATGTGACGCATGGCCGCCAGGGACCACCCGAAGAAGGGCAGCCGCAGCAGTTCCTTCTTGAGCACGAAGACACAGTTGGACCCCGAAGGAACCAGCTCCTGCAAGGCCACGGTCTCCCAGGCCGACTGGTGCTTGGCCAGAATGACGGAGGGCTCTGCGGGCATGTTCTCACGCCCCAGGACTCGGCAGCCGATACCGAGAATCAGCGCCACCGCTCCCAGGAACCCGCGGCGCCAAAGGGCGACGACACGAAAGGCGGCGCCCCGCGCCCCAAGCAGAGCGAATAGGATGATGAACGGCGCCAGCACCACGGTCAGGACGATGACCCAGGCCATGAACAGGGCGGAACGAATGACGATCATGCGGAGCGCCCCCTCAACAGCCAGTCGACCACTGTCGCCAGATTCGCGAACTCAAGGGTTCCCTCGGGCAGCTGACCTTCGCTGCTGGTCTTCTGGCCTTTTCCGGTCAATACCAGGATGGGCTGGCAGCCAAGGATGGAGCAGGCCTGCAAATCGCGCAGCGAATCGCCAACCGCAGGAACGCCCTTCAGGTTAACGTTCAGGGTGTCCGAAATGCGCCGGAACATGCCCGCCTTGGGTTTGCGGCACTCACAAGCCGAATCCGCTCCATGGGGGCAGTAGAAGATGGCGTCGACCCGTCCCCCGGCAGCAAAGAGCGCCTTGTGCATCTTTTCGTGGATGGCGTTCAGGGTATCCATGTCGAAGAGGCCCCGCCCCACGCCGGACTGATTGGTCGCCACGACCACCCGGTACCCCGCCTGGTTGAGCCGGGCGATGGCCTCCAGGCTTCCCGGAATCGGCTTCCACTCCTCCGGACTCTTGATGTAATTGGGTGAATCGACGTTGATGACGCCGTCGCGGTCGAGGATGACGAGTTTGGTGGGCATGTTGGGCTTCAGGCAGAAAGCTTCGACAGGTCCGCCACCCGGTTCATGGCTTCGTGCAGCGTCGCCAGAAGACCTTGCCGGTTGGCGCGTAGCGCCGGATCGTCGGCATTGACCATGACCTGGTCGAAGAAGGTATCCACAGGCGCCTTGAGGGCCGCCAGGGACTGGAGCGAAGCGGTGTAGTCGCCGGCGGCGAAGGCGGCGTCGGCCCGAGGTTTGATCGATTGCAAGGCCCCATTGAGGGCAATTTCGGCGTTTTCCTTGAGTACCGCCGCATCGACCTTGGCCGCCACCCCCCCTTCCACCTTCTTGAGGATGTTGCCCACACGCTTATTGGCAGCGGCCAGGGCGGCGGCTTCCGGCAGGGCGGCGAAGGCGCGCACGGCGGCGAGACGCTTGGCGATGTCGCCCAGACGCTGGGGCCGCTGAGAGACCACGGAGTCGACCTCCTGGGCGGTGTAGCCCTGGTCCTTGAGACTGCTGGCCAGGCGGTCGTAGATGAAGTCGGCCAGGGCGGCGTCGTTGGCCTTGAAGCCATCGAGCGCCGCGAAGGGGGCGGTGGCGGTAGCCAGCAGGCGATCCAGGGGCAAATCCAGGTCGCCCTCGCTCAGCATGCGGATGACGCCCAGCGCATGCCGGCGCAGGGCGAAGGGATCCTTGTCGCCGGTGGGAATCTGTCCGATGCCGAACATACCGACCAGGGTTTCCAGCTTGTCGGCCAAGGCGACGACAGTTCCTACCTTGCCCCGGGGCAGGCTGTCGCCAGCAAAGCGGGGCTTGTAATGGTCCTCGACGGCATCGGCGATTTCCGGCGCCAGGCCGTCGTGGAGCGCGTAGTAGCGGCCCATGATGCCCTGCAGTTCCGGGAATTCGCCCACCATGTCGGTCAGCAGGTCGGCCTTGGCCAGCAGTGCGGCCTGCTCGGCCTGCAACGCCAGGGATTCGCCGCCCAGGGCTTCGCCGACGGCCTTGGCGATGGCGCAGACCCGCTGCACCCGCTCGCCCTGGGTACCCAGCTTGTTGTGATAGACCACCTTGGCCAGGCCGAGGACGCGGGATTCCAGCGTCTTCTTACGGTCCTGGTCGAAGAAGAATTTGGCGTCGGCGAGCCGGGGGCGCACTACCCGCTCGTTGCCGCCGATGACGGCGCTGGGATCGGCCGGGCAGATGTTGCTCACCACCAGGAACTTGTTAGTCAGCTTGCCCCGGGCATCCAGCAGCGGGAAGTATTTCTGGTTGGCCTTCATGGTGAGAATCAGGCACTCCTGGGGCACGGCCAGGAATTCCTCTTCGAACTGGCCGATAAGCACGTTCGGGCGCTCCACTAGGGCGGTGACTTCGTCGAGCAGGGCCTCGTCCTCGATGGGCCTGCCGCCGGCCTTCTCGGCGGCGACGCCCAACTGGCGGGCGATCTCGGCCCGACGTTCGGCGAAGCTGGCGATGACGGCACCGTCACGCCTCAGGGTTTCGGCGTAACTGTCGGCGTCGGCGAACACAACGGGCTCGACGGCGGCCTCGAAGCGATGGCCCTGGGTCGCGCGGCCGGATTCCAGGCCGAGGACGGAAACCGGCACCACGTCGGCGCCTTGCAGGGCCACCAGACGGTGGGCGGGGCGCACGAAATGCACGCTGCTCCAGCCGTCCTGCAGCTGGTAGCTCATGACCTTGGGGATGGGCAAGGCGGCGAGCGCCGACTCGATGGCCTTCTGCAGGCCTTCGGCCAGGGTTGCGCCCTTGGCCAGGCTATCGTAGAAGAGCACCTCGGCCTTGCCGTCGGATTCGCGGCGCAGTTGCGGCACGACGGAAGCGTTGGCGCCCAGGGCGGCGAGCTTTTTCAACAGCGCCGGGGTGGCGTTGCCGGCGGCGTCGAGGCCCACGGCTACGGGCATCAGCTTCTGCACCACCGGCTTGTCGGCGGCAGCGGCAACGACACCGCTGACGTGGGCGGCCAGCCGACGGGGCGACGCGTAGGCGGTAACGACGGCGTGCGCCGGGGCGAGGCCCTGGGTCTTGAGGGATTCGCCGAGGGCCAGGGCGAAGGCTTCGCCCAATTTCTTCAGGGCCTTGGGCGGGAGTTCCTCGACGAACAGTTCAACGAGCAGGTTCTTCATGTTCAGGCGGCTTTCTTGGCGTTCTGTTCTTCGTGCTTGGCCAGCACTTCGGCGGCCCAGGCCTTCGGCGCCATGGGGAAGCCCAGGCGGGCGCGACTGTCGACATAGCTCTGGGCAACGGCGCGGGCCAGATTGCGGATGCGGCCGATGTAGGCGGCCCGCTCGGTGACGGAGATGGCGCCGCGGGCGTCCAGCAGGTTGAAGGTGTGGGCGGCCTTCAGCACCTGTTCGTAGGCGGGCAGCGCCAATTGGGCGCCCATCAGGTGCTGGGCCTGCTTCTCGTGGGCGCCGAAAGCGGTGAACAGGAAATCGGCGTCGGAATGCTCGAAATTGTAGGCCGACTGCTCGACCTCGTTCTGGTGATAGACGTCGCCGTAGGTGAGGCCCTCGGTCCAGGTCAGGTCGAAGACGTTTTCCACGCCCTGCAGGTACATGGCGAGACGCTCCAGACCATAGGTGATTTCACCGGTGATGGGTTTGCAGTCGATGCCGCCCACCTGCTGGAAGTAGGTGAACTGGGTCACCTCCATGCCGTTCATCCACACTTCCCAGCCCAGGCCCCAGGCGCCCAGGGTCGGATTCTCCCAGTCGTCCTCGACGAAGCGCACGTCGTTCTGCTTGAGGTCGAAACCGAGGGCCTCCAGGGAGCCGAGGTACAGCTCGAGGATGTTCTCGGGGGCCGGCTTCAGGACCACCTGATACTGGTAGTAATGCTGCATGCGGTTGGGATTTTCGCCGTAGCGGCCGTCCTTGGGCCGGCGGGAGGGCTGGACGTAGGCGGCCTTCCAGGGCTCGGGACCGAGAGCGCGCAGAAAGGTAGCGGTATGGCTGGTGCCGGCGCCGACCTCCATGTCGTAAGGCTGCAGCAGGGCGCAGCCCTGTTGGCTCCAGTATTCCTGCAGGCGCAGGATGACTTCCTGAAAACTCGGCTTTCGTTTCAGCGCAGACTCCTGGCCGTCCACGGCCGTGAGGTCGGAACCCAAGAGGGGCTTCCGGGCTACCGCGGCGCCCCCTCCTGCAGCGGGAATAGCCGTACGGGAGGACGGGGAATTCTGTCCCGCGGTCGCCGCCGCGGAAGGAGTTGCAAGCGAAGAGCTCATGGACGCACTTGAAGAGACGGAAAGCCTTGAATTTTACTTGTTTTTCCCCCTTGCCGGCAGGCACCCGCCGGGCCAGAAACAAGAAACCCCGTCACCCCCCAAGCGCCCCTGCGCGGGGCTTTCCGCCATACCGCGCCGCACAACCACCACCCCGCGCGGAAAGCGGCATGTTTGACAAACCAGCACCAAATCAATAGACTGCGAATCTGCTGCGGTGCAACATCGTTCTGCGGGGCACCTTCACAGCAGGTTCCCACCGCCCCCGCCCGGCCACCCAGGATTCTCGCCTTGCCGGCATCGAACGAAGTCACACCCCCTGTAACCGTTCGCTGACGGGAGATCATCCCCGCAGTGGCAACAGTCAAGGAGAATCGCATGATCGCAACGGCAGCTCTATCGCCCAATCTGTTGCGCGCCACCTCGGCCCTACTCAACTTCTTCCAGGCCGCCCTGATGGCCGCCGGAACTGTGTTGATCATCGGCCTGGTGAGCCTGTACCAAGGCCAGACCGGCATCGTCGACGGCGCGCGCGCCCTGCTTCCGGAGGCCATCGCCGGCAGCTTTGGCCGCCCCGCCGAAGAACCCTCGGACGCGGACCGCCCGGCCGAGGCTCTGACGCCCCGCATGCGGAGCGCGCTGGATTATGTGAGTCGTCGCTACCGCGTCTCGACCGAGGCGCTGGAGCCGATTTTCGTCACGGCGCAGGCCACGGGACGGGACCTGCGTCTAGATCCCCTGCTCATCATCGCGGTGATCGGCGTCGAATCCGGGTTCAATCCGCTTTCCCAAAGCACGGCCGGCGCGCAGGGCCTGATGCAGGTCATGCCCCGTTACCACAAGGACAAGCTGCCCGAAGACGCCGGAAATCTTCCTTTTCTCGATCCTCTGACCAATGTGCAGGTTGGCGCTCGCGTCCTCAAGGATTCGATTCAGCGCTACGGTGGCGTGACGGAAGGCTTGCAGCAATTCGGCGGCGCCCTGAGCGACCCGGACCGCCGCTATTCGGGCAAGGTCCTGGCCGAGAAGCAGCGACTAGAGCAGGCCGCGCTGCGCCTTCGGGGTAACGTCTGACCCACTCCCATCCTATCTTGTGAAGGCCCTTCCCGCCACGAGGGCGGCGAAGGCCAGGATGAGGAAGGCCAGGTTGCCCAACCGGGCATAGGGCGTCACTCCTTCGTAGGCCCGAATCTCCGAGTGCAGCACCCCCTGGGAAAAAGCAGGCAGGCTGGCCGCGACGCTGCCGTCGGGGTTCACCACGGCCGTCATTCCGGTATTGGTCGCCCGCAGAACGGGGCGTCCGGTTTCCAGCGCCCGCAGGCGGGCAATCTGGAGATGCTGGGGCTGGGCGAAGGAGCGCCCGTACCAGGCGGTATTGGATAGATTGGCGAGGATACCCGCCTCGGGCAGACTACGGATGATTTCCTCGCCGAAAACGTCCTCGTAACAAATATCGACCGCCACCCTGAGCCCCGCCAAGGCGAGGGGGCGCTGCACCTCGGGGCCACGGGCGAATTCGGACATGGGGATATCCGCCCAGCGCAGGAACCAGGAAAACCCGGGCGGGATAAACTCGCCGAAGGGCACCAGATGGGATTTGCTGTAGGTCTGAGAGGCCGAAGCCCCCAGGCTGACCGCACTGTTCCAGTAGCGCTCACTGTCGCCGGTCACCGTGCCGAACAGAATGTCGCCCCCATTGGCCAAGGCCAGTCGCTTCAGGTCGCTCAGGAATTCGGGTGGAACGGCGTCGAGAAAGGCAGGAACGGCGGTTTCCGGCAGCACGACCAGACGAGCGGGGTTTCCCGCCACCAATTGCCGATAGCGCGCTAAGGTGGCGAAAAACTGTTCCGGCCGCCATTTCAGTTCCTGGGGAACGTTGCCCTGCACCAGTGCCACGCTGACGGCTTCGCCCACGGGCCGCGTCCAGGAGACGCCGCCAAGGACCGCGCCGAGGGCGACGCAGCCTGCGGCCACCAGCACACCCCGACGAACCTGGAGCAACAAGGCCGACGCCAGGGCGAGGACAAAACCTACCCCGTAGACACCGACCACCGGCGCGTAGCCGGCCAGGGGACTCGGCGGAGCCTGGGAATAGCCCCAGGCCAGCCACGGGAAACCCGTACCCAGCCAACCCCGCAACCAGTCGGCCAGGGCGATTAGGGAAGCGAAGGCCAGGGCTCTTCCGAGCGCCCCTTGCGGCCGCCAGCGGCGATAGAGACTGGCCGCGAGGGCGTAGTAGAGCGCCATCGCAGCACAGAAGAGAAAAGTGGCCGGGGCCGCCATCCAGACAGGCATGCCACCGAAGACGGAAAGACTGACGTAAATCCAGGAAACACCGAGAAGGAAGAACCCTAGGCCAAAGGCAAAGCCTTCCCGGGCGGCCTGCCGAGCGCCCGGAGCGCTGTCCCAAAGCCATAAAAGGCCCAGGAGTACCCCGGGGGCCAACCAGAACAGGCCGAAGGGCTCGAACGCGAGCACCCCGGCCGCGCCCGTCAGCGCCGCGAGGGCGGCCCGCAGGGCCGGCCGCTCAGGCCGTTGCGGACTCGGCACCGGCTGGCGCCGCTGGGCGGTCAACCAGGAGGGTATACAGGCGGCGGCTGTCGGCCCGCAGCACCTGGAAGCGGGTGCCGTCGATCTCCATGATCTCGTTGCGCTTGGGCACCCGGCCCAGGTGGCGCAGCACGAGGCCGCCCACGGTATCGCACTCCTCGTCGGAGTAGGTGGTGCCGAAGGCCGCGTTGAAATCGGCGATCTCGGTGCGGGCCTTGACCCGATAGCGGCCCGAGGCATCCTGGCGGATGTTGTCGTGGGCTTCGTCGAAGTCGTATTCGTCCTCGATGTCGCCGACGATCTGTTCCAGTACGTCCTCGATGGTCACCAGTCCGGCGACGCCGCCATATTCGTTGACCACGATGGCCATGTGGTTGCGGGAGACGCGGAATTCCCGCAGCAAGACGTTGAGGCGCTTGGATTCGGGGATGAACACCGCCGGCCGCAGCCAGTCACGCAGGTCGAAATCCTTTTCCGTATGGAGCCGAAGCAGATCCTTGGCCAGCAGGATGCCGAGCACCTTGTCGCGATCGCCGTCCACCACCGGGAAGCGGGAGTGGGCGGCATCGATCACCACGGCGATGATGTCGTCGATGGGGTCATCCACATCGACCACGTCCATCTGGGCCCGGGGCACCATGACGTCGGTGACGCGGGTTTCGGAGGTGGCCAAAGCGCCCTCGATGATGGTGAGGGCGTCGGCGTCCATCAGGTTCTTTTCGTAGGCCGAGTGCAGGAGCTGCATCAGCTGTTCGCGGTCCTCCGGCTCGCGCAGGAGCAAGGAGGAGAGCCGTTCAAAAAAGCTGGGTTTTTGCGAACTGGGGGAAGGGTCCATGGCGCGATGAGCTGGGAGGAGTGAGGAGTGAGGGGTGAGGAACCAAGGCAGGTGGCCACTCCTTACCCCTCACTCCTTACCCCTCACTGCTGTATGGGTCCGGAAAGCCCAGATCGGCGAGAATCCGTTTCTCCTCCGCCTCCATCGCGGCGGCATCATCGTCGTTGTCATGGTCCCACCCTTGGAGGTGCAGCATACCATGCACCACCAGGTGGGCGTAGTGAGCGGCCACGACCTTGCCCTGCTCC